>NZ_CM001403.1:2498361-2808326 GCF_000166195.2 Mucilaginibacter paludis DSM 18603 | reverse complement strand
AAAAATACCATGCTAAGTATGTATATACTGATGCTACCGGTAAACATCTGATCATACAAAACAGCTTTCCAAAAGGTGGACCATACACTGACCCTAATGGGAAGAAATATTTTAGAATTATATTTTGGACCAGATTGATCAATGAAACTGATGAATCGCTGGAATTGAACATCGATTTTCCGGCAGACCCCTATGAGGTTCCGGGCTTCCCCGGCAAATACCATAGAGTATTGATTCCACCCGATACGATGACCATTAATAAAGAAGCAATGTATGACTATGGTCTAGCCGGGTTAAAATCCTTTTTAGATAATAGTATTCATAAACCGTCATCTTTAAAAAGAATTATCAGCCCAAAGGCATCGAGTGGTTTTTATGTTGTCATACTTAGCCAAACGACTCAAGGAGCACTTAGTGGTGTATTGCGAGCAGGACTAAGCCTGAAAGGGCATGATCTTTATTATAGTATAAAAATCGATGGGTCAAAAAATAACGCTGGATCAAGCGATAAAGAAATTCATTGTGGAAGTATAAATTTAAAAAATTTGATGTTACAGAACTAACAAAAGCCTCAATTTACTTATGAACAACAAGCGATATGCCACCTATTTAATTTTAATTATTGCCCTTTTTTTCTTCGGTTGCGGTGGACCTGTAACGGGGGAAAATGAAACCAATACATTGGCAAGCTCCATATCCTTACATGTTGGGGATAAAAAATATTTTATGATATATACGAAGGAAAGTGTCATAACCTGGGAAGGTTCTAGTGTTCATGGGAAGCATGACGGGTACGCCAATATATCAAAAGGAGAATTAATGATCGAAAACGGTCAACTTACGGGAGGTACGGTTGAAATTGACATGAACACAATTGAAGATAAAAACTACGGAAGGAATAATAAACTTATTAAACACTTAAAAGATCCTGATTTTTTTGATGTTAAAAGATTCCCTTTTTCTACAATCGTAATTACTAAGGTTGAATCGATAGATGGTGAGCATAAAAAAGTTACCGGGAACCTAACGATCAAGGGTATCACACACCCGGTTACTTTTTCGGCGATAATGGAAATTAAGGGCGGAATTGTCAAAGCCAATGGTAAGCTGGTTATTGATCGAACATTATGGGATGTCCGGTATAAATCAGGAAAGTTCTTTGATAATTTAAAGGATCAAGCTATTTCGGATTCCATTGAATTTCAGATTAAGATCTTGGCAAAGAAATAAGATTAATTGAGAAATCATGAAATACAAGCTATTGCTGTAATGGTAATTTTTATGTCAACTTATTTTAACATCGTTCCAATTTAAAAGCAATACAAATAAGTGTATTTAAAAAGTTAAGTCAGATAATTGTCTTGAATATTGGATTTTAAAGCGCCCTTTTTCTAATTTTGAAACGCCATGATTTTACAATATTGCTCCGATCTTCATTTAGAGTTTCCCCAAAATGAAGCCTATATAAAAGCTAACCCCATTAAGCCCATAGGCGACATTTTGATATTGGCTGGCGATGTTACTTTGTTTACCAGGATAGACAAACAAAAGGACTTTTTTGATTATGTCAGCGATTACTTTGAAGCAACCTATTGGATACCAGGAAATCACGAGTACTATCAAAGTGATATTTCAAACAGATCGGGGTCATTTGAAGAAAAGATCAGAAGTAATGTGTCATTGATAAATAATGTGGTTAAAAAAATTGGCGCGCATCAGTTGCTATTTTCCACTTTATGGTCGTCCATAAGCCTGTTAAATGGCTGGCGGATAGAACGTGGCCTGAATGATTTTTATCAAATTAGTTATGATGGGAAGCGTTTTCAAATCCCTGACTATAATGATTTTCATGCAAATAGTCTTACGTTTTTACGCTCCGCTTTGGAAGCAGATACACCGGGCAAAAAAGTAGTGGTCACGCATCATGTTCCTACTTTTAAGAACTACCCGCCTGAATATAAGGGAGACTACCTGAACGAGGCTTTTGCAACGATATTGGATGATTTGATTTCAGATACCACGCCGGATTATTGGATTTACGGGCATCATCACCAAAATATTCCTGAGTTTAAAATAGGTCATACAAAATTGCTAACCAATCAGCTTGGCTATGTTCAGCGCAACGAGCATTTACTCTATCATGCCGATAAATGCATTGAACTTTAGCATATAACGACACTATTATAAATCCTTTTAACTGACGGCAAATGAATTTTATTAAAAGAATTTCATGTAGTGGGAGCCGTATTGCTGGTTTGATACTTTTGATATTTACTGGAAAGTTTATTAGGTTCCGTAAGAGTAATATAACCAGCTTGTATTAGTGGTAAAATATGCAGGCGGTAATTTTTGGGCTGGTTCGAAATGCCGAGGTGATCGAATATATCTGCCCGGCTTTGGGGATTTTGACAAAAGTTTAATATTTCCTTTTGTTTCGGGGATAACAAAATAACATCTCTATTACCATCCCTATTACCATCTCTATTACCTTCCTTATTACTTGCCACTTCCTTTTGGGCATCATCTATAAGAACAACATCGTTTTTAAAAGCAGGATGACAAAATATTTCTACTTCGAAAAAGGTACGTTCATCATCTGTGCGAAAAGATGGTTCAGGAGAGCCATTACGTTCCAAAACACGTTTAATAGTGGGAATGCCTGTAGCACGGCCTTCCGTTAAATCGAGTTCCTTTAAAAAATCTCCTAAACGGCGGTTGCGGTAACGGCGCGGCCTTATCCTGCCGCTGATAAAATCTTCCTGACGGATAGAGCGATCAGGGCCACCATAATTAAGCAGCACGATGGATTCCGGTGAAACCCGGATTTCAACCTGCTCCCTCAGTTGATAATCACGATGAAATAATGCATTCGCCACAGCTTCTTCCAGTGCAGCGTAAGGGTAATTCCAAATACGGATTGCTTCGGCCTTGTCAGCTTGCTTAATGACTTTTTCCTTTAAAAAGTTTGTTTTTAATAACTCCAGTGTCTTTCTGATTAAAGCAGGTACGGGGCCTGTAATACGCGGGTATTCAAGAAATTCCGATTCTCCTTCACCCATTGGAAAATACACGACATCCACCCAGGTGGCCGGGAAGAATTTTTCCGGGTGTTCATTAAACATCATCAATGCCACATTCCGGGGAAAGCGGTGTTCGGGCGGGCCATCAACCAGGAGCATCTGTTCTAATATCTCCGTTTTGGTATGCTGACCGGAAGCTTCCATCAATTTACTGCCTATCAGACGCAAATGATCCTGAATGAGTACCATTGAAATATCATCTATGCTGGCATATTGATTAGAGCGGTCATCAAAGGGAATTTGGTTGGCCAGACTAATCAGTTCTTGCTGAGTTTCCATATCTGCAACAGCAGAACTGGCATACCTACGAACATAATAGGAGTATCTTTTTTGTTTGGCCGTAATTTGTTCAGGCACTTCATAAGGGCGGTTAGAGCCACCGGGCACCCAAATAACTAAAATTTGCTGGCCATCCACAGTTTCAATAAAGAGTTTAGGATGGTAAACGGGGTTAATCAGGTTATTATACCCGATCATCTCTTTTTGAATAGAGGCAATCTTGGAGGCACTTAAACCTACAACGGGCCGCTTGGCAATCCCGCTTTCTTCTTCCACGCCAATCAGAATATAGCCACCACCCACATTTTCAAAATCATTCGCAAAAGCACAAATTGAACGGTATATGGCATCAGGATTCCATCCCTCTTTAAATTCGAGCCGTTCCGATTCAACAGAACGAGCGTTTAATAAATCTTCAATATTGACGTGTAATGGCATCTTGTAAAAATAAGCAGGAATGTCATAGTATCGAATTAAAATTTAATTCTCCATTTTTGAATCAGCGCAATAAATTTTTTATCGCAGTGTTATTTATTTATTGCTTTTTGAATGTAGCTAATTGTGAGATAGTTGCAAATTCTATTCTGGCCATTTTTAGGATCATTTAAAGGTGCTAAATTCTAAAGAAATAGCAGAAGATTATAATGAGTCGGATATTGACTTTGATTGTCCAAAGCCAACTCTTCGGCTTTCCTATGCAAAGTTTGATTTTTTTGTTGCGGGGTTTGAGTTTTGAGTTCTTATGGATGGTACGATAAACTGGGTGTAGTAAAAATTCCCAAATCCCATATTCACCAGTACCGCGAAGATAGCCCACCGCCGGGTAAAAAGTAAAGGCCATGCAGAGCGGGCCATTTTGTTTTGTTTTTTAGCGGTGGCCCGGCCTTGACTATTTACCCGGCTCCCGCTTTTGGTTGCTTACATGGTGAAAATGGAATGGTGTGTTCTTGACTTGCATGGCGTATTGCATAGCGGGTCAAAAGCGTCCTTCCCTGTTTGTTTTCGATATGCCGCAAGTAGGTTGGTATTGATAAGAGGCCGTTTCAAACGGCCTCTTGAGTTACTGTTGGTTTTGCTACTGTAAATTCCATAAGCTTTTCTGCCATGCTCTTTTTAGCATCATTTTCAAAGCCTTTCCAGTAGTTCTGTGTTGTATTCATGGTTGTATGCCCCAAAGCTTCCTGTGCAAATTCCAGCCCCATTGTACGGGTTGCCTGGGTAGTGAATGAATGGCGGGCTACCATCGTGCCTAATTTAAATGATAAGCCTAACTGATCGACCAATTTTTGCATGTGCTGGTTTACAAACCGGATAAAATTTTGGTTGACTCGATGCCGCTCTTTTGCTGACATGCCTGTCTGGAATATGGGAAACAAGTAATCATTAGGCTTGCCTTTTTCGTTGGCATACTTTTTAATAAAATCTTTAATATAGCTGGTCAAGGGAACAACAATAGGTGTCGGGTCTTCCTTTGTAGTATTTTTCGTCTTGTGCCTTAAAAATGAAAAATAGGTGTCATGAATATCTTTAAACCTTAATTCAGCAATATCCCTGAAATTCATTCCGTTGCACTGGTAACTGAAAAACCAGAAATCCCTGGCCTTTAGCATAAAGCTATCTGTGGCATCTGCAATATACAAAGCGTTAAGATCAGGTGTTTCCAACGCCTTTTTTACATTTTTACCGTTAGGGATTTTATAGGTTTTAAAGGGATAAAGTTCAGGGGAAATGTCCCCGGCTGCAATTGCTTTATTAAAGATCGCCCTTAAATTACGCATATAAATGCCAACTGTTGTTTTGGAACTATTTTTGGAAATCATCCATTGTTCATATTTATTTAAAACTTCGGCTGAAAGTGCGGTAAAAGGAATATACGTAACCGGATTTTTTTTACCCTCACTCAAATAAGCCGTAATAGAATTAATGCTGCAATTGTAACTGGAAGCTGTGCCGATCTGCTCATTTTTGTCCAGTACCTTTACATAAGCAGCAAAATGGTCAATAACATTATTGGCGCTTGCTTTGGTACGGAACATCTTGCGTTCAAATTTTTCAAAAGTAAAGCTATCACCTAAATCCTTAGCCAGTTCTGCCGCTTTTTGTATAATAGCATCCAACTCAATTTTAAGTTCCTTAAGTTCTCCTCTTGGCTTGGCAGCCAAATAAGATTGTTCAAACTGTTCATTGCTCAATTTGTAATCAGTTTTATACCACCGTTCCATTTTTGCGGTAAAATAAACGTGTAGTTTTAAAGGGTAATTGCCATCTTTCAATGCCCGCCTTGTGTCCAGATATAAAGAAACCTCTGCTTTCATGATTTTAATAATTAAATGTATAAATTTGCAGAAACAAACAAAATATAAGCATCGCAATAAATGAGATAAAATGCTGATTTATAGTGCGATTTACTAATACAAATGTAAGAAAAATCATTGAATTATTTGCAGAAAATTTGCAGAAAAATGGACAACAAATCGCAAAATATCACAAATTATCCAATATTGAAATATGTATAAAATGTTGATTATCAATACATAACAATTAATTGCAAAATACCAATAATGTGTAAAATATGACTGTTAATCAGAGGGTCGCTGGTTCGAGCCCAGCCTCAGGAGCCAAGCCCCACACGTCTGTGGGGCTTTTTTTATACAAAAATGGCCTATTTAGTGCAAAAAATGCACTTTTTGTCATTCTGACTTATCAGAGGCTATACTTTCAAATTTTAGGTTTTACAGGGTTTTTTGTTAAACTTCACGGGGTTTTGTTACAAATATGTAACAGAGTTTCGTGGTTAAATCACTGATTTATGGCCACTTTAAGCGCTAAAGTATTTAAGCACCACAAAAAGGCAGATGGTACCTACAACGTAAAAATTTGCGTTTACCACAAAACAGAACGGGTTTTTATGGATACAGAGCATTATGTATCTGATAAGAAACTCACAAAGTCATTAGAGATAAAGGACACCTTTATCTTAAAGGTTTTAAACAATACCCTTGATGGCTACCGCGAAGAAATAAGCAGGCTCGGTAATAAACTTGATTTTTATACGGCCAAGGATTTAAAGGAATATCTATCGAAATCGAATGAGAGTGTGGATTTTCTTCAATTCTGTCAAATCCATATCAATACGTTAAAAGCAAATGGCCAGGTAAAGAGCGCAACCAACTATAATACGGTTGCTAATAGTTTGCAGGATTTTTTTAACAGGAAGTCATTGCCTATAGAAGAAATTACTTTGCGAACTCTCTATGCGTATGAACGCTATTTAAGAGGTGCCCGGAAAATGGAACGCACTAATCAATTTGGTAAAACCTATACAATAGAAACAAAAGGCATATCCGATGCAGGCGTACATAATTATTTAAGAGACTTCAGGGGTTTGTTTTCCGCAGCAATGGCTTATTACAATAAACCATCGTTAGGAATCACCTTGATTACTTATAGTCCCTTTACGGAGTATAAGATTGTTGATGCCCCGGAAACCAAGAAACGTAACATCGAAATTGAACAAGTAAAATTGATTAGGGATTGTAAGGTCAAGGCGGGTAGCCGGGCAGAACTTGCCAGAGACATGTTTATGCTGTCGTTCTATCTATGCGGTATCAACGCTGTTGATCTGTACCATTCGCGATATGTAGTACGCAATGGACGGATGGAATACAACCGCTCAAAGACTAAAGGAAAACGTAAGGACAAGGCTTTTATCAGTATTCAGGTACCGTCTGAGGCTGTTGGTCTACTTTCAAAATATGGTGATTGCCTGGGTGAAAGATATGCTACGATAGGAAACTTAAATGCAGCATTAAGTGAGGGGATGGTCGAGGTGTGTAAAACAACGGAATTATCGGGGATAACCTATTATTGGGCACGACACACTTTTGGCAACCTTGCTCGAAACAAATGCAGGATGTCCAAAGATGATGTTGCGTTAGCGCTTAATCATGTAGATCATGGGCGAACTACGACTGATATTTATTTGGATAAGGATTGGAGTATTGTAGATGAGGTACAGGATGCCGTGCTTAATCTATTAAGGAGTTTGGATAAGAAACAGGACGATGATCCCTTTGCAACTGTAAGAATTTTGTTTAACCAAATTGAATTACCGAAGTTACAGGCATGAAAAGTCAAGAAGAAAGGCCCGGTATAAAATATCAGGGCCTTTAATAATCATTATTTGAGGAAAATTTCTTTTGGAATTAACTAAATTAATTAGCAATTTAGACTTATGAGAACGTTCATCTTTTTTGTTTTAGCCGTGTTTATTACAACCGGCGCATTTTGGGGAGCTTTGTTTTCAAAAAACCTCTTAACCGGTTACATAACTGCATTTGTAGTCGCGGGTATAGTATGGTCACTGTTTGCCGCCTGGGTGCGTCACCGTAACCGGAAAACGGAGTTAAGGGAAAGCCAGGAGCGCCTGTTTCGCCACCATATGCAGATGCAACGTCGCAGATAACCAAATCCTTAGCTCAATTCTAAAATTTTATTGTTTTGCCTTGCGCGCCGGACCGCCTCGCCAAGCTGATTAACTAATTCCGGATGGCAAGGCAATGCTTTAGGCGCAAAAAGATCGTAACGTATTTGTAACGTAATTACGCGGAGTTAAACAAAAAATTGAATAAAACCCATCGACAGAACAGCCCGACGAAATGGCCCTATGCCACGAAATGTGCCTTTTAGATAGAAAGAGGCCTGTTTTTGTTTGTGGTGGCTACTGTACAAATCTCAAACTATTTCCTGTCTGATTGGCATTTAATCGACGATTTGGATTTGTAAATCTCATTCTCGTATTGAAGAAAGAGGGATTTCCCAATAGTACCTTTAACAGTACATGTATAATGTCTGATGACCGTTAAGCAGACTGCCAATGCACCCCAAGCATTGATTTTTCAAACAATGAAATGTCAATGCTTTTAAAAAAGCTATCAATGGGATATGATAATAAATAGTTATCTCTTATTGACATAAACTCGCAAACTTAAAGATGTAATTACATTCAAATCTTTGGAAAAGTTACTTTGAGAAGCACACATTGATTCACTCGCATAGGTTCTAAGTCTTGTCCAAAATTTATTAATGCCAACGCTTTTTTAATTATAATTTAGGTAGTTACTTGAAATAATCCGCAATTTAATTTTTTGCAATAAATATTCATGAAGACTAATTAGCTGGTATGTATTTCAGATGGTGTTTACTCGATTTCTCCAATGCAGTCATTAGATCAATGATAAAGGCCCCGGTATTGTCCAGGATCGCTTTGGTAAACACATGCAACAAAAGGTCTGCTGATTTTGGGGTAAATGTATTCACCATAGCAGCCACATAGTAATTGTAGTTGTCAGATTCCAGGTTAATGGAAACCCCGTGAACAAACTTATTCCGCAATAAATTGATCTGTTCAAGGTATTTTATGAAAAATGGATCAGCCGAAGTCATGCAAATATTCAGCCGGTCATTGTTACGGTAACCCAGGCTGATCATCAGCTTCAGATAATCCAAGTAATCCCGTAACGGGGAGCTAAGGGGTTTCTTAATATAAACCATCACTTTTCTTAAAAATATCTCTGCCAACGTCACCAGGTTTTCATACATGGACGCGATGGTCAGGATAAAGGTCTGAAAATTGCCGTCCACCATGTCCTTATAGGCATAGCGGTCATCAACCGAAAAGTAATAGTTGATAACCGCCGTACCGTCGATCAGCGTACTGTCGACACCCACCGGGAGCGTCGTAATATTGCCCGACAAGACACCATGATCGGCATCTTCAAAATAGTTGTAATAGATCGCTTCGCATTTTTTGAATTTCGCTTCAATGGCATTCAGTACTGCGTTCACGTTTGCTGCGTCCGGGCTGAATTTATTATCGATATTTTTATTGATGGCGGTTACTTTGGCGGCTGCGGTTTTAGCGGCCAACAGCGTGATCAGGTCATTCTTTTGCCTGGCAAAATCTGACAAGGTTCGGGTTTTGGTGACTACCATGTTAAGTTTTCTCGGTCAAGGCCACGGTCAATATCCGCATTAACGGATTTTAGTACTTCTTTCAGAAACTGTTTTACAGGCAAGCTGTCAGGCAGTCGCTGCATAAACGATTCTAGTAAATTTTTGAGATCAAGATCGACCTGGAATGGCTGCCCTGCTGTCCCGGACTTCACACCCATTGTGGTCAGTGCGGAATAGCATTCATAGCGCAGCCGCTTGTATTGTTCCTCGCTTACATCCTGGAAGTCATTCACAAAATCAAAAGCATCAACAATCAGTTGGACAAGCATTTCGTCCTTGTGGTGGAATATGCTGAGCGAATCTAATAAGCGTTCCAGGCGCTCGCCGTCGGTAGTGAATGTTTCAATCTGGAATTTATAATAATCAAATAAAGGCCGGTCGAAAAGCTGCGAGGGTTGCAGGTATTCCAGCATATTCTTCGCGTAAAACAAATGACCGCCTTCACCGTCAATATCCAGGTACCATTCCAGCGCCTTTTTATACATCGACAATTTGAGGCCTTCCGCTTGGTCGAACAACTGCGAATGGTCACCCTGCGGCACGAATTCATAGCCACTGAGCGTCCTTGTGTTAATCACCAAATCCTTTTTATGGGCGTATCGTTTTAACAGGTAGTCAAATACCACATCGATGCCTTGTTCCTTAAGCACTCGGTTCAGACAGCGTTCTATCTCATAGGTCAGGTAATACCGGATCGTGTGGTTTAAGATCAGGTCCGCCATCTGGGCTGAAGTAACCGTCTGATTGTCGCTGAGCCTGATGAAGAACATTTCGGACTGCCGCTGTTCCGCCCGCGCGAGATACCGCTGGCAAATCTTCAGCGCCTGCGGGTATTTGGCTGCAAAAATCAGCTGGATCGCCATCGAGAGGATGTAGTTGTTTTCCTTGTTACCCTTATTGAAAATCGCAACAATCAGTTCCGCATCCTTTAGCGATACGTCGGTTTTGTCCGGCACACGCTGGGCATATACCGTTAAAATGGTATTGTCGGCCTCGGCTGTATTAAGCCGCTGAAGCGCGCTGACCTGGTTCCAGAAAAAATCCTGGTCGTGGTGGAGATAGTAGAAGCTGCCTAATATCCTCGAACCATACATGCCGTACAGCTTCATCGAAGCTTTGAACATCCTGTCGTGCAGTACCTTTGCATAGTCCGGATATTTCATTTCCAGGACATTTTGAAAAACCCAGTAATAATGCGGCGGATAGGGCTGCGGTTCAAGGTAAGCGATAATACTGTCGGCCAATAACTCCTCATCCGCCGTTTGGACGATCTCTTCGCAGCGATCTGCAACATACTTTTCTACATTCGGCATGTCGAGAATACTTATCTCGGCTTTTGAAAAGAGTTGCGACAAGCGCTCAACAAGGTTTTTGGGTTTGAGCGCTTCTTTGACGCCGTCGATCTGTTTGACCAAAGCCGGCGACGCCCCCCATTTGACAAACCAATAGAGCTTCTCTAGGATTTCCTTGCGGTCCAGCAGGTTGAAGGTATCGGCCTGGCTTGTTAAAAATGCCAGCACGGATTTGATCTCGCTGTCATTGCCTTTGGTCTAAAGATAATAATTAATAGCAATTGTTATTGTTGAAAACGGGGGGTGCAGGGGGGTGTTAAAAACTAAAGAGTTTGTGGATAAGTTATAAAAAAGGCAGGGTGAACTTTTGTCATTCCTGGTTTTTAGAACCAATCGTCGTATTAGTTCCCTGCCTTTTTAAGATTGCCCAAGGCCCAGCTAGAATAATTCCATTGATTTATCAAAGGTGATTGGCAAAAGGCAATTAAATTAATTGATCAAAACACAAACGTATGAAAACATGGAATGTTGTTTTAGGTGTCGATGTATCAAAAAAGACGGTCGATATCTGTTGGTCGGAGCGTAAGCTGTTCGTTCACATCGATAACAATAGTGAAGGATTCGGCAAGTTTAAAAAATGGTGCAAAACCAACCTGATCGATTTACGGGAAACGTTTATCGTACTGGAATATACCGGCGGTTATGAATACCGTTTCATCCAGTTTTGCGAGTCACAGTCTATAGCTTATCGGCGGGTGCCTGGACTAGAGATTAAGCAATCGATGGGTATGATCAGGGGCAAAAGCGATAGGGCCGACGCATTCCGGATCGGTCAGTATGGAGAAGATAAGATCAAGCGTCTTGAACCATCTAAGTTGTTGGATAATAAAATCTTAGAGCTTAAGACCTTGCTTTCATTCCGTAAACGATTGGTACGGGAAAGTGCTGGATATCAGAGCTCTGTTGGTGAGCGGAAACATATGTATGAGGTAAGTAACCAGGATATGATCGTCCGTATATCTAACGAAAAAAGAGATGCCAATTCGGAATATATCAAGGAGCTAGAATCGCGGATCATGGAACTGATCAAAAGCAATGAGCAGATGTATCTGAATTACCGGATCATCACCAGCATTAAAGGCATAGGCGCAGTGAATGGTTGGATGACCATAGCCTACACGGAGAATTTTACAAGCTTTCCTGACGCGAGGCACTATGCTGTATATGTAGGGGTGATTCCCTTTGAGCATACCTCGGGAACAAGTAAAAAAGGACGAAGGCGAACAAGCAACCTAGCGCAAAAGGAATTGAAACAGGAACTTAACCAGGCAGCTAAAACAGCTATGCAGCATGACCCCGAAATCAGGGCATACGCAGAGCGCAAGATGCAGAATAAAGAATATGGGTTGGTGCTAAACAATATAAAATTCAAACTGATACTACGAATGTTCTCCTTAGTGAAAAGGGGAGAAATGTATGTTGAAAACTATCGAAGGTCAGCTTAAAATATCTTTTTTAAATTAAATTTGGAATTGTTCGAAACCTAGAATACGATAGGGCTTCGTATTGCGTTCGGTGGCGAAAATTCCCATAGGAAGATCGATGAGGCTGTTGAGGGTCTCTGTATGCATCGTAACCGTTTCAGGGGCAACATAAACCTGGACCAGCAGCTCGATCAGCAGCTTCCTGAAATTTTTAACAGCCGGGGTCTCCGGCAGGAAGTAGGTGGTGATCGTCAAACTTTCGCGGTTAACTGCGCTCCATTCGGTGATCGTAAAATCCAATGCCGACATCGCCTTCAAACAAAGCAAGCCGAAAGCCAGTTCCTTTTCATGATAGCCTTTGAACTTCCGGGCGAATTCTTTGACAAAGAAAGTCTGCCGCCCCATATCAAAATTACCGATGATGTCTTTTTTATCAAACGCGAATAAATTCGCCACTTTCTGCTCACCGGTTATAACATAAAGGCTGAACGCCCGCCGGTAAACAAAATCCCCGTTTGCCGGGCTTTCCTGAAGATAGCCCAGCATCGTGATCACTTTGCTCAAAGCGCTTTCACCCGAGAAATAATTGTATTGTTTATCATGATCGAATTCTGCTTTAACCGGATGACCGTCCGTTGCCAGGCATTTTAAATACAGGTCAATGGTGGCTTTGGCAATGTCCGGTTTGATAAACGTAATCGTCTGGATCGTGTCCAGCACCCTGCGTACCAGGTTGATTTGGTCGGTGCTTTCGATCAGCTGAATGTAGATGTTCAGTATTTCATTTAAGATGTCATTATTGTTGATCACCTCATCGACACTGCTGAGGTTAATGATAACATTACCGGCCATCGGAGCGAATTCCGTCAGGTATTTGACGACCTGGTTCTGATCGATATTCGACAACAGGATGTCACTGTAATAATCGGGCTTGATACTTTGTTCATATCGGCCGTTGACGTAATCATGTTCCATCAGGATTTTCAGCGCATTCCTGACGGCACCCGGATCAATGCCCAGCAATCCGCCAAGCTTGTCGCTGATCTCCGTGTCGGTAAAGTTAAAGGGCTCCAGCAGCGCAACCACTTCCAACAGCGACCTAGACCTGAATTTTTCGATACCCAGTTCGGTGTTGACTTTAACTATGAAGGCCTCGAAATAACTGGTAACATAATCCCTCAAAAAGTCCTGGGCCTTGATCTGATTGATCTGGATATGGTTGTTCATCGCATTCAACATCGCTACGATCAGGATAGGCTTTCCAAAGGAGATGGTCACCAATTGATTGATATAGTGCCAGTAATCCGTGTTCCCGATATACCTTAAAAAGGCTTCTTCTGTTTCCTGCCGGCTCAGCTCATTCAGCTTTAGTGTCAGTGCGTTCTGTTTTTCGTACTCCCGTAACAGGATGAGCGCATTGTTGGCCTCCAGCTTCCGGCTCGTCAAAATTAATTTAACGTTTTTAAGGCTGTCGGCGATGGCTTTCATATCTGCGATGACCTTCGGGTCATAGGTATGAGCATCATCGATCAACACGACATATTTCCGGCCCGGCGCCAGCGCGCGGTAGATCTTATCAAAATCAATCACGCGGTTGATCAAAACCAGCGCGGTCCAGTCTTCTAGGTTATCTACTTTTTGCTTAAAGAACTCCAGCACCAGCCGGGTTTTACCAATACCAGCGTCCCCAACGATAATCGCGAGTGTTTTGTCGCTGTCCAGGAAATCGGCAAGTGCCGTCAGGTCAGCCTGGCGCCCTATAAAGAAATTGGACATTGACCACGGCTCAAAATGCTGTGCGTCTAAACTTTGCTGATAGACCTCTTTGTAACCCCGCAGTTGCGCGGTCTTAAAGCCGTCATTCAGCCATAAGGACAAGATCGGATATTGAACAAATAAAGTAAACAGTTTTGCGCCGTCCCACACATAAAGTTTGGTTTGCTTGCCGTCTTTGAGCACCTGTTCATCAAAAACCTGTTTCAGGGCCTTTACTTCCTGCGGCAGCAGTTCGACGTTGGTGGCCAGCACCAAAAAAGCCTCATTCCCCAATTTCTCGGCTTCTTTTTTCAGGTTGAATTTGAGGTTGCTGACCGCTTCACTTCTGGCCGCCTGGTAAAACTTAAATTGGAAGCGCCAGTCCCCGGTTTCGCCCTGGTAAGTACCTGTGAAAGATCCGTCTATACCGCCGTCGGGGCCCGGTGCTGAATAGGGCCGGTATTGCTTTCCAAATTCAAACGTGCACAACGCATTGCAAAACAACTCGAATTCGTCATAATTATAATTTGCCCAATTGATCTTATCCATCTATTTTCTGATAAGGTGGTTTATTTGATGAGGTTAAAGTTAGCGATTTAATTTATGGTGCGGGATTCATTGCCGCCAGAAAGTACCGTCGCAATAAACAGATATTGCCGGGCGCACCAATAAAATCCTGTGGTATTTCCAGGCCGTAATATTGATTAGGCAGGGCGCCATTGTCTTGTCGGAAAGTATCCGGATGGCTGTTGACCGTCACATCGGCAGCCTGCCCGCCGATCAGATTAAAGGCGTGCAAATAATTGTGGCCGTTGACGACCATAAAACCTTCTGCATACCGCGATCCATTTTGCACCGCCTCGGTCTGTGCATTATGAAAACATTCACCGACTACGTAAAGTGAATTCTGTATCCCGGCCGCGCCGTCAACCTGCATTGCGACGGCATTGTTTTGAAACCAATCCCAAAATTGATCCGCTTCATCCGGCGTGATCATCAGGGTGTGCTGGTCGTCACTCTGATAATAGTCCATCCGGATATGGGTTGTGGTTACAGCGTCAATCATATTACGGGCGGTTGGCCCAGCGGCGGCAGGTTTTCAACGATCAGGATGGCCTTTTCAAAAGCATCGCGGCATTTGGCGAGTTCGTTGTTGACAAAGCGTTGTATGGCCCGGATATCGTTCGCAAGCTGCTGCAAGGCCTGTTCGTTGCCACCGGCGTTGGCGAGCCAGATACGTTTTACCGACGAATTATAGCTGCCTTTAATAAAGGTATTGCTGGTCTGATAGTGGATCAAGGGGTGCCGGTAGCCGGAAAGTGTTTTGTGTTCTTTCGAAAATCTTTTCTCGAACCATTGATAATTCGCATCATTGGCCAGTTGCGGGAATTTTTGTTTCAGCTCCTTTTTTGTCTTTCGCTCAAACAGCTTGTTAAAAGATAAGGCTGCGCCGGACAGGCCCGTGGGCTGCATGAACAGGTAAAAAAGGTAGGCAAGCCGCTCGTAAAACGTATAAATCTCTTCAATGGCATTTTCCAGGTAAAAGATGAATCGGTTATCGTTATAGTCCAGGTTTACCGGGAATACCTTGTTGCCCTGGAAGTAATAATAATTGCTGCCATAGGTAGTAATATAGCGTCCCCAGATATTAGACATTGCCACACTATACAAGATGTTTCTGTGACATTCAACAAACTCATCAAAGTAGTCATGGCTGCTATCGGTTACCTGTGTTGGATTGGTCCGGTCGACCAGCTTCCATATCCTGGTGAAAAAGGTAAATGCCTCGTCGCCCTGATAGGTTTCCTCGAACAACAATTTGATGCCCAGGCGGTCGATCTCCTGCTCATAATTTTTATGAAAAAGGAGCGTGACCTTCTGCTCAGCATTAAGCAGCTTTATATTCTCCCGCGATACGCTGAATTGACCCTGAAATACAAAGGCCTGTATGGTGAAATGAAATTCGACTGGTTGCGAGCTGAACGTAATTCCCCGGTTGTTGTATTCGCTGAGCGTGCCGCTAAGGGACACATCGATGATGATTTCATCAAACGGAAAACCCTGGCTATTTGTGGCGCTGTTCCTGATCACATCATCATTCCACCGGATCGTATCGATCTCGGGCGTGAAATAGGCGTTTTTTACATTTTTTACTTTAGCCGCATAGAAGTGCTGATTTTCAGGGTCTTTTAACAGGCTGAAAAAAAGGCCGCCATTGTTGATCTCCATACATGATTTCAAGGAATCTAAGGTCGTCGGCGTTATCATCGTCATCATCGTACTTTGGTTAGGTAATGTACTTTGATGAATTTATAGTCCGACTTGCCCACGTCAAGCAAGGCAAAGAACTCATCGGTTGTTTCCTTATGGTACTGGCTAAGGATGTTCTCGTAAAAGAACGCTAAGAATGCCGGTAGGTCGTGTCCCGTCCAGTAGGAAAGCATAAACGTCTTACCGTCCGCCACATCATCGCCTACGATCCTGAAATCGTGGTTATCGCCGTCTTTCCGGTATCTTTTTTTGGTGCGTTCGATATTGGCGATCAATGTCTTTTGCGTGGAAACGCCCAGTTCGAGGATGTGTATCGCCGCATCGATCGCATTTTCAATGTTCGCCGTTTCCAGGGCATGAACGAGGGTTTTGATCTGGGCTTTCGCAAAATGCACCATCTTCGGGAGCGGTTTTTTTAGCAAGCCCTGCTGGCCGTCATAGTACTTGTTAAAGGTCTCGTGATAGGAAGTGAGTTTAAAATACCTGTTGCCTTCCCCGTACTGCAAATCAAGATCATCAAAACGCAGGCTTTGCTTCAGGTAAAATGCCAGCAGGTCCAGCTCATCGTCAACAAGGTAGGTTTTCCTTTTAAAAAACTCTCTTCGGCGGTGGATATAATGAATAAGATAGGCTGGTCCTTCCATGTGCTCGCAGACCACTTTCAGGTCGTAAAGGCTGACAATCCAGGGAAAGGTGTCCGGGCCGAATAAGCCCAGTGAATTACCCGCCTTTAGGCTTGTTGAAATGGATTTTATGCCTTCCAGCGTTAAGGAAATGAAATATGCGTTTTTAAACTTGCTGCCGTCTAAGATCACGGGCTTATAGCGTTTATCCCGAAACTCCGCCTGCGGGTTGCCTTTCAAATATTCATAGGCGCGGATCGCCTGCGCGTGGGAAGCCTCAACGATCTCGTCTACATGCTCCTGGATGCGGTCAAAAAAACCTTTTTTAGCCCGGTCGTTGATCTGATGGCCCTTCGCCTCCACAAAGAATACGTCATTATCGATAAAGATGATCCCGTCCAGCTCATATTCACCATAGAACAGGTTGGTATGAAAGGAATTGGTTTTCAGCACACCGATGAGGTAGCCCATCGCGGTGTCTAATAAATAATTATGCCGCCATTTTCCGTAGGCATCTTTTTTCTTGTTATCAGCATAGAGAGTTTTGGCAAATATGCGGTCCAATGCATAATCCATTAAAAAGATTGACGGACAAATATACCTTCCGTCGTGGTGCGCAAGTGGCTTGTCCTTTAAGGGATGGAAAATGGTAGGCAGGCCAAAATTAGTATCAACCTCTCCAAAATTCAGGCTAAAAACTTTCAGGAATTTGTCAACTGTAGCTAGGTCAATATCTTCCATCGCTGCGATCTCAGCAGCGGTAAACGACAGGTCATGCCCTAACCTAGCGATAAAAGATAGTGCCATCGACGAACGAAGGTGGAAGGATATATCTTCGTCGGCCATCTGTTTGTATTGTTCAAGCCATTCCGGTGGATAAAAATTCTTTGTGGGTACGTTTCTGTATTTATACGCCCTGATCTCATCGAGCATTTCCTTTACATGGTCCTTCCTGCCGATCAACGCTTCGGTAGATTTTTCCGACATATAATCCTGGATCGTCAGGCACAACCGGATGGCCTCATCCACTGTAAACCCTAATTTCTGTTTAAAATAATCATTGTAGGGTTTGTACAGATTTTCCAGGCGTTCCCAATGGTGTTCCTCAAAAGTTTCATTACGGACATGTAGCTCTTCATTCGAGATTGACAGCGCAATATAATCCATTTCGGAGATCGATCCGTTGGCGTTAAAGGGTTTATAACTAAAATTGTGTAGGGAGGTAAACAGCGCGATGATCTCTTTTGCCAACGTCTCTATCGTATGTAGGTCACCAGGAAGCTCATGTGCATTACTTAACTCCCGGATACCATACTCAAACGGGAATTTAAGGCAGATCAGGGCGAGGTATTCAGGAACTAAAGCACTTCCTTCAAATTTTCTGTACTGAATTTCCTGTGTAGGCGCGGTAAAGAACCGATAGATACTGTTCGCAATGACTGTAAACGCACCATATTTGCGTATCTTTTCCTCTAATATAGTTACCCTGTCATTGATTTCTTTTAGAATCTTCGTTTTTTCTTCTTCCGGGATGTGCATATTAGGCTAAAGATAAGAGAATTATCAATGCAAATTTTAAGGCCAGATTTCGACGAAGGGACTTCTGCTTTTAATTTATTTTTTTGAAAATGCTGGATCAAACACTGCAAGAACTACAACAAAAGATTAAAACCTTTAGCGACTATGCTTCAAAACAATGTCAGTTTAGCAAATGAGGAAGAGATGAGAATCGTTTATGTCGGTATTAAACGCCCGAGACGACTGTTAATGATCGCTGTTCCGGACGAAACGAACCGATAAGCTTGGATAGCAAAATTAGGATTGTGAATTAATCTGGTTTTGAATAAAACCTTTCAATTGTCTTTTTTATTTTTTCAAAGTCGTTGGCGTCAAGCAGTGCTAATAAATCTTCACCATCATAACCAATTTCCAATTTCTTAGGTTTTATCTTTGTTTTAGAAAGCCTCGCAAGAAACTCATGGCCATTATCATAAAACCCTGCTGAAGTCATAAACGTTCCGGCAAAATGCGCCCCTTCTTCGATTTCCTTTTTAAACCATTTCTGCGCGAATGGTAGTGTTCTGCGAAAAAACCAGCGAAGCGTGTTTTTAGTATTCGAATCACCGACCGGTATATTGGCATGAGCAGAATAACCTTTTAATTCAACAATAAGCATCTCTTTAGGATTGGAAGATTTAATTATATAATCATATTCGTAATATTCCTTTTGTCCATCAGCTTTTTTCTCAGTCAACGTTTTCCCATGAATGATCTCAGCATTGGGATAAAGTGTTTTTAACAAGGGGTACATCAAATATTCAAATAGAATGCCTTTTAGATCAGTCAAATTTTCTTCCTGGCCTGCTGCTTGTAACGTGTTCAATATGGAGGCGACAGTCGTCCCCAAATTAACTTCGGAAGATTCATACCCGATATAGATTTGCCCAACTTTATCAATTACCTCATGGATTTTACTACCAAAAATGGAGGCAATATCAAATGCAATGAAGCCAAGCTTTGCTAACCTATTGAGGACAAGTTCTGAAGCTGAACGATAAATGACGATTGGCAACACCTTTCTTTTACCTTCTTTTACGGCGTTCAGGACTATTTGTATACGATTATAAAAGCCGTCTAAATCCAGTTGATCGTAAGGTCTGCTTATAACAATATCTAAGGGCACAAAGCTTTGTTTTTCTATCGAATCGGCCTTAGCGCCAACGATTGGGTTAATGCCGGTAGTTTTTGTATATGCAAGTGCATCCCAGATTAATCCATTTTGTTCGGCACCTACACCTGGCGTTTTTTTATTCCTGTAAAGAAACATCGTATTATCAACGATGTTGCTTTTCTTCAACCACCTTAAAATATCTGGAATGAACATACAATCCATAATCATCTTATTGTAGTGTACAGCCATTCTTCGTTGTTCTTCGCCCACATCGTTTTGTAACTGCCGTTCTAATATGTACCTAACGCCGTTGTCATCTGCTTTTTCATAAACGAATTCTAATTTGACCAATTGATTAATCAACTGATTTGTGGTATTAACCTTTGATGATGTTTGCTCATCTGGTGACGCCGTAATTTTGGAGGCTTCAAAATAAGATAAGACACCATCATTGTCATCCAAAGCTGCCATAAGTCGGTACAGTGGCGGACGATTAGCTTTGCATATTTGCATTACAATATCGTAGGTGAGCGATACTGTGGGTTTCAGATAGACAAACTGACCATTCCCGAAAGTTAAAGGCGACGATGAATGCAAGTATCCTTCAGCAACAGCGCGTTGAATAATTTTCCTGGCGTTATCATCTCTAATAGGAAAAGTTTCTTTTAGGAATTTCACAAGGTCTTTACCGGCAATGAATTTTTGACGCTTAAGTAAGTTAGATATAAAAATCTCATATTTGTTTGGGTTGCTTACGGAAAGAAAATTTTTCATAAAATGTCACACTGCCCTTATTAATTTTATTTTACCTCTTCTTACAAGCTCCGTTTTTTTTTTAATCTTTGAAAATTGTTTTTTTCAGTAACCTATAAATCAGATAGTTAAATAATAGCAAAATTTGAATTTTAATAAATTTTACGATTATTTGTGTCCCAGTATATGGAATTTATATCTTGTTTATAGGAGTTTGCGCTCGTTTTCAGTACAACAAAACCAGCTGATGGGTAAGTAAAAAGATTCTTAATTAGCTTTCATTAAGGCATCATATTCAAGCAGCGAATTGAAGCCATTGATGGAGAGATTAAGGCCCAGGTCATCGGCATTACCGATATTATCGAGGCCTATTCTAACCTGATAAACAGTATATTCTGAAGGATTACTGAGATCTTGCAGGGCATGGTGTTGATTGACTAACCAACTACGACCCGTCCAGGATTCGCTTTTGTCAATAAATTCTACCTCATGTAATTCTAATTCGCGAGAGCCATAATCATCAGTCCCATAAATATCAACTAACTGATCAATCAGGCGCAGCACTTTATCAGTATTGACTTCATATTTACTGTAGTAAGTGACTACGCTGTGAGTATTTGGCCCGATTTGTTTATGATTACTAAAAACTTTCAGCTCTGCCCGTTCAAATATTCCAAATTCCGGTTCATTTAATTGATAATAATAGTCGGTGAATTTGATTTTGCCATCCTCAAGATGTGGAACTTCTTTTAAAGCTTCATTCAATAAAACTTTGTTTAAATCATTCTTTATAAAAGGAACTAATGTGCCTTTAGCTCTGACAGAGCGATCAATTTCTTTTTTTACCTTATGAGATACCGAAAACACCAACCTCCGCAGTGGATCAATTTGAAAATTTAAAGAAAAGCTGAAGTCGGCATGATGCCAGGTGTGGAACACTTGATCCGAAGCTGACTCAAATTTCCCTTTCGCCAAGTTCGTTACCTTGTCGATCATCTGAAAAGTGGAAAATTTAGGATCATAATGCCACCCTCCACCTAACTCCTCCTGAAGCTGACGAAAAAAATTTAAAGGCTTATTTGGATTTTTGATCTCTGTATAAAACATTAGTTTAACCGTATCGTCATTGTAATGCTTGATTACAAGGTTTTCAAACAGATCAAAGAAGATCATACCGAATTTGGTTTCTACCCGCGATACACCATCTGCAATGTCCATCGGATTATCATTTAAAATAACATCAAATGGAACTTGTTGTATCTGACCACTATGTAACCTTAACGAATTTAAATAGTGCCATTCATCCATAAAGGTTGACAATATAAAATCCCCTAAACGAGTTGGGTTACGAAGGCTTGGTGGCAAAAAGTTTTTCAATTATCGAAGTATTTTCAGATTGTCAACTCTTTTAAAATGATCTTTATTTCGTGTTAGAATTGGCTGATCGAAAACGAGGCAAGTTGCGGCAATCATTGTGTCTTGCGGCCCAATACCTTTATTTTGGCGTTTAAGGGCCCTAAAAATATCCCCGGCCTTTTCGGCGACGGTAGCATCGAAAGGCAATATATTCAGGTCTTCGGTAACAGCGGCGATATCTAATTTTTTCTCAGGAGTATTTGCTCCGCAATACAACTCAAAAAGTGTCACAACTGATACATAGGCTGGTTCGTCTGTAGGCAATTTGGCCAGCGTTGTGTTTGTTCTGTCTTTGGAACGTAAATGATCAATGAATATGCAAGTATCAATTACCATTCCTGTGGATTAAAGTTGTCGAGCAATTTCCTGTTATCATCAAATAATTTTAGGTCTTCATCAGTCCACACGCCAATATTTGCGATTTTTTTCTGGTAGGCTTCTATATTCAATGACTTGGGACTGTCCACAACAATCCCCTTACTTTTCAAAAAGCTTTTAATTTCTTCGCTTTGCGAATCAGGAATATTTATGGTTATCCGTTCCATATTAACAAATTTAAGCATTTAGATAATAAAAGCCTAAAATTCAATTAAGCCTAAATAGTGGCGGTGTTATTGGCTGCAGCTTGCCTTATGGCTTTTTCCTTTTTAGAAGGAATCATTTTCTTCATATTTCCGTGTTGCAATTTAGACTCGTTTGTCCAGATTTCACTTTTCTCTATATATGTTTCGAGTGCTTGATATTTGGGGTAGTAATTGTCTCGATGAGCCATATCTGGTGATTCAATTAAGTCTTCCATAATGTCACATAACGCCTGATTTATGTAAAATAAGCGCATAATATTGACAAAACTCAAATCATTAATTTTGTCTGTTATCTCGTTATTTACAACTGTGTTGGAACTGTTAGTGGCGACACTTATTTGTCCATGGGCTAACTTGTTCCTGATTATACTTGGCTCTATTACGTATCTTAATATGATTCGCTTTAATTCCTGCACTTTATTTGGTACTTCAGATCCTTTACGGGTTGCAGTAAATTTTTGAAAGGCAAGTTCTAAGCATTTAATCCACTTTTGCTGGAGGTTGTTGCGTTCATGTAGAATCTGATCAATAAAAGGTTGATCAAAGCCATATGGTGTTAATACCATTTTAATAAAATTTGCTTCCGCAAATGTGGAGTATATTAAAGCGTATACCTTCGTCTGTACATTAACCGTTTGTTCGCGGCCGCCTTTCATAGCACGATTAATTAAACGTCGTATTTCTGTCTCTGCTAAAAGGAAATCGCGAACATTCGTAACATAAGCTTGATAAAGGGGATAACTTTGAGGAGCTGCCATAAAAAAATGATTTATCGATGCTGCCAGCCCACGACTATTTCGCAGGCTGGCAGGGATCGAACCTGCGACCTCCTGGCCGAAACCAGGCGCTCTGCCTTACTGAGCTACAACGGCAGTGCAAAGGTACGGAAACAGCATCGAATTTTAAATGACTTCACATCAACGGTTCGTGGTCATTTACTTTTGTTCATTAAGGCCTAGTAAATTTTCGTTTGTTTCTTAATATACGTTGTGTGAAAGGGCCTGGCATTTCTGCCGATTTAGAACACATCAAAGAATGGAATGCTATATATAAGGTCACCCCAATGCTTCGGGAGGCCGATTGTAATCTTAAATTGAGCGCGATAATCCAAAATCGATAAAAAAGCCCAGCCATTCCGGCGGGACTTACCCAAACAGTATTTAATTCAATATTTTATATGGTTTTGGTCCTATTGATCTGTTTTGTTAGAAATGCTTTTAACCACTTGATCATACATTCTATCAACAAAGGATAACTGAACATTATCGATGGAAAACACCACCAGTATCAGGTTCGCGAAGAGAAGTACAATTAGCCCCCTGCAGGTAAACTCCAACCCACATGAATAATCGGAAAAGCGCTGAAATTTAAACGCGAGGTGCTCTCTGATACTTTTTTTGCAAAGATTTAAATCTTCGTCAGCCATATATGCAGATACAACGCCGCAGATCATAACCGTCCTTAGCTCAATTCTAAAATTTTATTGTTTTGCCTTGCGGCGCGTATCGCCTCGCCAAGCTGATCAACCAATTCCGGATGATAGTCAATACCATACATCGTAAGCGTATTGTTGGTCATATCCGTGCTGATCAATGTCATATTCATTAATCCTGTAATACGCATCAGGAGTGATTGTGTAATCACATAATCCTTGATCCTAAACAACGCTAAGCTATCAATCCGTTTATTGAATAAACCGCAACTTGTTTGCAGGGTATGGGCATCCAATACGTATTTGATCGCACAAATATAGAAGTACCTGTACCATCCATATAAGCAAGTCGCAATACCTGGTAAGATGAACAACGGATGTATATAATAGCCCAATATGCTGACCAATGCAGCAATCAACAGGACAGGCGCAGTTTTAGCTAATGCATAAAACGGATGTGGCCGGAATGTTAATGTTTCCATGACTTTTTATTTTTTAGCAAGTTTTTGAAATAATTGATTTGCCCAGGAAACGGCGCGCCTGGGTTTAACAGTCCGGCAGCGAAAACGCTGGCCGGACTGTTTTTCAAATTGATTTAAAGAGAATCTATCGGTTGTAAAACGGTAATCGCGGTAGAGGAACCTAACGTTTACCGTGTCACCTGAAAGGGTAACGGACAGGAATAAGCTGTGCAGGCCTGCCGCTACTTTCAGGTCGGTGATTTTGTCCAGCAGATCATTGCCGAATAACAGGCCGATTTTGCGGTGTGGAAAGTTGGCAACGATCCAATCGAGTTGCGCCCGGCAGGGACGTAAACCTGTAGCCACGAAAAACAATTGATCAAAATCAGGAAATGCCTTGTAGTTAAGGCTGAGGAAGGCTATGGCATCCATCGCCGACCGGCAGACAAAAACTTGCCTGATCAAATTGTAATCGCTGTTTCCCGCCAACCATATACCGCCTGAGGCCGGAACACGATGGAAAGCAAGGCCGTATGTTTCAGTGGAATCGCCATAAGAGAACAACAGGTTCCCTTTAACATCGACCATACAGGATTCTTGAAAGAAAGCCTGTATTTCTGCGGAAACGCCGAGTCTGGTCAGAAAAGGGTGCATCAGCGGCTGAACTTCCGTAAATTCTCGCGGCTATTACTTTCATATTGCGCCAATGCATTTTTGTTAGCGTCCATATCCCGTAATGCCTGCTCATATCCCGCGCTGGACTGCAAAGATTCTTTTTCGCTGCGTTTCTTGCCAAATAAGGCATTCAAACCCTGATAAAGCATATAAGAAACACCGCCGTCAACAATGATCGAGGCGACTAATGCCAATCGGTTAGAGCGGACGCCTTGCCTTTCCGTACCGGAAAACTGAAGTTTCGTACCATCTGATATTTCAACTTCCTTGCCTTTACGGTACCGCTCTTTTTGTTCAGGAGTTAAGTACTCATTATTCACCAGGTCAGGGATCAGGATCTTCTCGGTATCGGTGATGATAAACTCCTTGGTTTCCTGGTCAAACTCGATCAGAATATCCCTGGTCTGGTTATTTTCGTCTTTGACCAGTTTCCAGATACTCACTGCCTGGCCTCTTTCCAGTTCTTCGGCCTCTGTGTCGGTTAAAAAATCCGGGAATTGAGGTTCCCGGTAAATGGGATGTACAAGCAGATCCAGGTTGCCGCTCTCATTGGGTTTTAAGGAGAGCTTGGCATCCAGTTCGGGAATTTGCAGTCCATCGCCGGAAAGGTTTTTCAATCGTAGCATATTGGTTCTCCTGCCCGATACCAATGCTTGCAGGTCTTCGGTTTCCAGTGACAGATGGCCTCCACTGGCCAGTCCGATCTTTTCGAGGTCTGCCATTGGCAGCTCATCTTCGTTAAAAATTTGCTGTATCATATTGGATTTTTGATTGTGGTATTATTAAAATTTTGGAAAGGAATTGAAGCGGGTCGATATAACGCCCGTTGTAAAGAATACTGAAGTGCAGGTGTTCGCCGGTTGTGCGCCCACTGCACCCCGTGAGGCCGAGAGCCTGGCCCAGTGTGACTGTTTCACCGGAAAACACGCAGGGAAAGGATAAATGCCCGTAAATGCTGATTAAATGCATGGCATGGGCGACCTTGACGTAGAACCCCAATAAACGGTCATAACCGGATTGAACGACCACGCCGTCCATCACGGCAAAAACGGTGTCCCGGTGCGCCCGAAGATCTACGCCGTTATGAAACTGTCTTAAGCCGGTTACCGGATGGATGCGGTAGCCAAAAGGCGATGTTATTCGCAATGATCGTAAAGGGAGCGCAGATAAAATACGGCTGCTATCCTGGGCTGCAACCGTATTGATCACCGTCAGTAAGCACCATATCGTTAACCAATAGGTCAATAGCCGGGCTTTCACCGGCCTATGGCCTGATGTTGAACTATATCCTCGGACAGTCCCCTGTCGATATAGTCATTTACGGTCACGAGGGCATCCCGCCCTATGGTATCGTAGCCAATGGCCCAGCGCAATGCTTCCTCGATAGCTGCGGGTTGCCCGTTCCGTTGCAACTTGTAAATATCCAACAGGATACGCACCTCCTTTGGTTCGAGTTCTTCCAGTTTATCATGTATATGAGCCAGTAACATCCCCTTCGGCACCAAGGTTAGCACCGCGTCCTTGCTGTAAATACCGGTCTTGTTATACGGAAATTCGACATAGACCTCATCATTTTCATGAACAATATTGCTGATAATCCCGACCTGGCCCTGCATCCGCTGCGGATCATGGGTCAATAAGGGATGTACGATCACCCCTTTGTTATATAGTTGTTCCATCATATTACTTTTAGCGGCCACGGCGGTGGCCTTGGTGTTCATCATCCTGTTCAATTTGCTGACTTTGCTGAATGCCCAACTTGTCGCTGAGGGCGATCAGGCTGAATTTCGCGGTCGTTTCATTGGTCGTTGCCAGTTCCAGGGCTGCTTTATGATCCAATGGATAGATGGATTGCTGTTTAAGACTGACCTGCAACAAGGTGCGAAACTCGGGCGTTGTCAGTTCTGCGACGCGGGAAACCACATCCCGGTAAGTATCATTGCCTTTTCGCAATACGAGCAACTCATTGCTGCTGTACCGTCCCTGTTTTCCGTCCGGGAAACTGAGGTAAAAATCATCTTTACCGGCTTCGGCGTATGTGAACATGCCGATCTGCCCCTGGCGTTCTGCGGGGTCTTCCAATAGCCTGGGATGCACCTGGGCATAGGTGCCGTATAATTCTTCTGTCATATCAAAAAGGATTTAAGGGTTAATGATTTTTTTTCTTGTAGGTCATGTTCATGCTGCCCTTGTTGGCAGGCGGCACTGGTGGCGGCACGGCGGGTTTGAACTGCTTTATAATTTCCTCGACCTCCCGGTTGATCTTAAAGAAGTTCTGTAAAAGGATTTCGTCCTTTTTGCCAGCGAAGTCATAGTACACAGGCAGGTCTTTGTAGTTGGCTTCTTCAGCCTCGATCTCCCTGCGGTCCAGGTTTACCCGGCAATTGATGGCAGAGGTTTCAAACCTGCCCGTAAAGATCTCCTGTACATCGGCGGCGATCAGCCCTACCATTTCCCCGGTATTCAGCGAAGCGATCTTACCGGCCGGTATCAGGGATTCCAGCTTCTCGTTCAGCGAGGTGCTGGTTTTGTTGCGGTCAATGGACAATCCTTCGCCGATCTGCTTATTTTTGCCTAATAGCCTTTCCAGCCACTCCAAAGTTTCCTTGTTGCGCACTGAACCGGACAGCAGGTTGCCGACTACCGAGGTGATGGTAGCAGCGGTATCTTTACCGTATTGCTGGTTGAGCTGCGGCAATTCCTGCAAGCCTAAAAGTACCGCCGAAAGATTGCTCCTGGCCTGTGAGATCAGGTTTTCGATCTTGTGCGTATACAAGGTTGGGGCTTCGTCGATCAGCAGGCCGACCGGGTTATTCCCTTTGGAATTGATGACCTGGGTCACGCGGTTCATGATCACCGAGTAGCAGGCCGAGTTGATGCTCTGCGTAGCCGGGTCATTGGCTAACACCAGGATGCCCGGATTTTCCTTGTCCGATATTTTCAGGTTAAAGTCATCGCCGGAGAACACCCAAAAGGTTTCTTTGGTTGCCAGGCGGCTGATAAATATCTTCAGGGTGCCTACCTGTCCTTCCAATTGATCAAAGGCGCGCATCTGGTAGGCGCTGCGGAATGGCGACAATAACGAGGTCAGTTCCGGCTCAGTAAACAGCGTGGTAAATATCTCATCGTAAGAGCGGTTCAGAAAAGCCAGTACATGCGGGTAGCTGGAATATTTGCCTCCGTTGTACTTGCTGAAGAAATAAACGCAGGCAGATAAGAAGTTAATGGCCGATTGTGTGAAAAACTGGTCACTGCCACTGCTCCGGTCACCCTTCTTCATCGCTTCGACCAAGCCTTCTGTGCTTTCGGAAGCATCTGCCAGCGTCCGCAGGTACTCGCTGCGCCAGGGGTTCACCCTGCGGCTTCGCTCCACGTCAGTCAGATTAATGACGTGGAAACTGTGCTTTTTACATTTGCCTTGCTGTTTAGCTAAGAGGTATTGGTAATAGGCGATCTTTCCGAGATCGGGGTGCTTGAAATCATAAATGGCCGCCGAAAACTCCTTAGCGATCATCTGCCGGATAAACGAATTAACGATACCGTAGGACTTTCCAGAACCGGGCGTACCAATCAGCAGCGTTCCCCGGAAGGGGTTGACAATGTTGATCCAGCCGTCCCTGACCTTGCCTTTAAAGTAGAACTGCATCGGGATATTGACCGAATAGCGCGTATTCACCGGAACGGTCGGCTGCATAAAGCTTTCACCTTCGACGTTCCACACATCCTTGCCCAGACCGGAACGGATGAGTTTGGAAACATTATCCATCGCCAGGCTGGTCATCAATGCCCCTGCAAATGAACAAATCATATAAAAAAGGTTGCACCAGCTGGTATAGGCAAAGGCCAGCCCGGAGGGACGATTGTATAACAGCAGGCTGCCGAAGAATAAAAGCAGCCCGGCTGTTAAGGGGTAAACGATGTGCTTTTTGGGGTCAAGGTCAGTTTCTTTTTTTGCCAGTGTGCCTATACTGACCAGGCAGATCAGCAACAACGTGGACAGCTTGCTGTAAAACAATTCATGATAGATCGCGATATGGCTGATCTTGATTAACGCTTTAGCAAAAAAGCCCCAGAACGGGGCTTTTAGATAAATAAACAAGCTGGCTTCGAGTGCTATGGAAATATAAATGGCGCATTGCATAAAGCCATGCAGTTTGTGCTGCTCATGGGTTTCCTCCATAATGTTGATTGATTTTTAAGGATGTCAGGAGGGCTGCCACCGGCAGTCTTCCCTAATTTACTGTTAGGTAAGTGGCAGGCTCAATTGGGTCGGAACGTAACGCTCGACGGTGGCAATGGTATCATGTATCGCGCCGCCATGACTGAACAGAGCGATCTTTTCCGGTTCAAACTGACGGTTTCTGCCCATGACCACCGAATGGTAGCCGAAGGTGATCACCAGGCCGCCCGGATAAAGACAAGCGGGAATAGCATCTTTAAGCTGCCTGAACGGGCTGCATATCATACCCTGGTACATAGTCATGCTTTTACGGTAGGCATACGGCGGGTCAAGCAGGATGGTATTAAATCTTTCTCCGTTCCAGGTGCGCAGAAATTCGAGCGCGTCGAGGTGGTGATCGGCTGGCATGTCCGGGTTGAGGTCGTTCCGAATTTCATTGAGGGCCAAACGGGTGGGGCCGCAAAACAGGTTCAGCACTTTCCCTTCGCATTCCTTTTCCACCCAACGGCGTATTGGCCCGACTGTAAACGTATAGCGATGCAGGGGGCACCGGATATGCTCGAAATGGATCATTGGATTGCTGTCTTATAAGGGTGAATGTGTTGCTGCGGCTTACCGGCCAATACCGGTGCTGCGGTATTCCGTTTCGTCGTCGTCATCCTCCGGGGGCCGGATGGAACGGATATTGTCATCGGCTTGGATAGCCTCGCCCGGTAGTTCGATGGTTGCCTCGCCGCCTTTCATTTGGTTCGCCTGGATTTTGGCGGAGATCTCTTTTTCAAGACGGGCGAGTTCATGCTTCATTTCCAGCAGTTCCTGCTCCTTTTCAAATGGTTTTTGCGTTATGGCGCGGTATAGGGGTATTTCCTTTTTAATTCCGGTGAGATCACTCTGGTATTTCTCTTTTAAGGAATTTACCCGGTCAATCGCATTCAGAAAATACCGCGCTGCCAGTTTGGGATTGTCCACGTTCGGCGCACCGTTGCTTTGCATGTATTTGATACCCGTCTGCGGACTTTCTGCATATAGGCTGTTAAAGTTCCTCGACTGAAACAGGCCGTCCATTTCAAATGTCTCGCGTTCCCGCCGGATGTATAGGTCAAAACCATATAGGCTACCGATCTGACGGTTATCCGGTTCGTCGCGTTTGGGCTCCCATTTGCGGTAGAGCTCAATGAGGTGTTTGCCCATTGCCTCCGGATCTGTCGAGGCCAGGCCCGAAAGTTTTAACAGGTTCAGCTTAATGCCGTCTTTGTCGTGCTGTAAAACCCCGCTATAAGATGCGGCATCAATAACCAGCTTTTCAAGGGTGACACTAATTTTAGCCTGTTCTTTTTCCAGCGATTCCAGCTTGTACCGGCCATTGGCCACCTCTTTAAAATGTGTGGACTTCCAGCTTTCCAAAACTGCGACCTGCTTTTCGATCTTTGTTTTTTCCAGCAGTGAAGTATCGCCGGAAAGAATGGCGATATATTCTGAAAAGTTCATTCCGCTTTTCTCGTCCATTGCACCCTCGTCGAGTGTGCGCACATTTAGCTCGCAGTTTTTCATCTGTGAAATAAAGGTTTGCTTGTTTTTGAGCAGGTTGAACTTATAGTTGTCCAGCGATTGCTCGACTGCGTAGATGAAATTGCGCACCTTATTGCCATAATGGGTCTTTGCCAACCAGTTCCCCTGCCTGGCCCCACGGCCATCGCGTTGTTCGAGTTCGGCTGGTTTCCAGGGTATATCCATGTGGTGCATCGCAATGACGCGCTTTTGTACGTTCAGCCCAGTTCCGGCTTTCTCGGTGCTGCCGATCAGGATACGGATTTGCCCGTTATTCATCTTTTTAAACAACTCCGGTTTCTGCTTGTCCGTCCAGTCATGGATAAAGGTGATCTCGTCACGCGGGATGTTAAAATCATTGACCAGCTTATCGCGAAGCGCATCATAGATATTGAACGCGTCCGGTTTGGGAGTACCGATGTCTGAAAAAATGATCTGCGTACCCCGGTGCGGCGTACTTTCATGGTAGATCTCCTGCACTTTGCGGGCGCAGACGTTCACCTTGTTGTCCGGGTGGTCTTCATAATCAGGATTGATCAGGCGCATATCCGCCGACATTTTCTTGGCGTAATTGGTGGCGATCAACATCCGCGCGTTATCTTCCTCATTGGTCAACGGCGCACGGCCTATCAGCGTGGCATCACCCGTTTCTGCAAATTTCATCAGGGCGGCAATAAAGTCTTCCTGGTCAGGCGTAGGCTTAATGTTAACCAGCGTTTCATCCAGTTCCGGTTTGTCCAACTGGATATGCTTTGCCGTTTTATAATCGGTGATCTCGTTATAAAACAGGGCCAGCTCCGGTACTTTGATGAAATGACGGAAACGCTCCTTAGCCACGATCTGGTTGGTTACGGAAAATTCGAAATCAGTGGTTTTTCGCGCGTAGACCGCAGCCCAGGCATCAAAGTTCTCGATGCGCTGCCGTTCCATTTCTTTTGGCCGGAGGTATTTAAAGATCAAATACATTTCGGTCAGGCTATTGGAAATAGGTGTGCCGGATAAGAACGTGGCACACAGGTCGCTGTTAAATTTTTGCTGCAAAGTGCGGATGGCAAACAGCATGTTCAACGCCCGCTGGCTGCCTTCGGGATTGCCCAGACCCGCCACGCGGTTATGGCGCGTACTAAACAACAGGTTTTTGAATTTATGCGCCTCGTCGATAAATAAATGATCGATGTGCATACTTTGAAAGTGGATGCCCGCGTCCTTTTGGTTCTCAATGGCATAAAGGACACCGTTCAGCTTGGTTTGCAGGTTATTCCTCCGGATCTCCAACCCTTTGAGCATCCGGCGGCTAATCTCGCCGCCCAGGTCTGCCAGTGTATCCAGGTCCATCTCAATATTATCCAGTTCGGCCTGAAAAATATCCCTTTGTATTTCGGGTGATTGGGGTATTTTAAAGAACTGGTCATGGGTCAGGATAATACAGTCCCAATTATTATTCTTGATCTGGTGGAAAAGCTGCTGGCGTTTAGCAGGCGTAAAATCATTTTCGCCCGGTGCCAATATTTTTGCATTTGGGTACGCCTTGCGGTAGGTATCGGCAATCTGCGTAACGTTGGCTTTTAAGGCTAAGATAACCGGCTTATGAACGATACCCAGCCGTTTCATTTCCTGCGCGGCGACGATCATGGTGAGCGTTTTGCCTAAGCCTACTTCATGGTCAATCAAAGCCCCCCTTTTTTGAATGGTGCGCCAGGCGGCATTTTTCTGTGAGCTGTATAAATCGTCGATCCCCAGGGCTTTTTTATCCAGGCCGGGGAATTTTAAATGACTGCCGTCATATTCACGCAGCACAAAACAATTAAAAGTGTCGTTGTACAGTTTTTCCAGTTGCTGTTTTTCAATGTCCGGACGTTCTTTCAGCCATTCCAGGAAGCGGGCGCGCATACTCTCTACTTTTTGGTGCGCCAGTTGGATCGCATCGTTATCCGGCACGCGGACGGCATCCTCGCCGTCACCGATCTTGTAAGAGAAATAGGGCGAGGTGTTTTCCAGCGCATGTTCAAGCAGGCTGTTCGGGTACATTTTATTACCCTGCTTCGGGGTAATAGTATATTCTGCTAACATGGCCGCCGTCGCATAGCGGTAGTTTACCTTAAAGGTATCCAGCGAATTAAAATATTCGATCTGCGTATTAGAGCCGAACAGGTCAGTGGCAAAACGCTCGTAATAATCGAGGGGTATCCACCGTTCGCCGAGGTTAAAATCAAGCAGCTCAAAAGGGATAGGTTCCGGCTGTACCCTGGTGATGTTCGCCAGGCTGCGCGCTAATTGCAGGTCGTCTGGATTTTCTTTGACAATGGCTTCAGCTACCCTTAATTTTTCTACTACGTTGCCGGACAGATAGGCATCGGTGGTTTCCCATTGCAGCGTAGCCGGGTTAAGCAGGATATGCTGGTTCAGCCCGCGTATCACCTCGCTTTCACCGAGGCCGGTAGCCTGCATGATATACAACAAGTCAACCCCGCCTTTGTCATTCAGGCAACGTGCCAGGGCCTCGGCAGGGTCATCGGTTTTCAGTTCGGTTTGCTGAGGGAACACCGGCCCGTTAAAAATGTCTGCTTTGATCCATTGCTCGTTTTCCTTGCGCTCCAAAGAAGATAGCAACAAGAAGCCGAAGGCTGCATCCGCTAAAACGCGTGCGCGGTTATTGGTTTTATTCAGTTCACCGAACCTGTCGTGCAGCGCGTCATAAGCCTGGTTCAGATGTTCCCGCTGGACAGGCTGCTCCTGCAAGGTTTCGCTTTCGAGTGCGGACAATGCAAGGTAGTTATCTCGCAGGCGCACATACATTCCGTAAAACTCCGTGTGTTTTTGCTCTTCGAATGGTTTAAAATCAGCCCTGTCCCGGTTTGGTGTGTCAATCAGGCCCGCCTTACCCAAATGCACTACTAAGGTGTCCTTAACATAAAAAGGCTTGATATGAGTAAAGGGCTGCACCCGGTCGGCCCCGAGGGCAAAAGCGGATTCCAGGCTCTGGTCGCCCTCGTAGCGGTAATCATGCCCAAAGTATTTAAGTTTGGCGGCCAGGGCTTTGAGTTCATAACTCAGGGCGTTCCCGTTAAACCACTTAGCAGGAAATTTGATCTCGGCCACGTTGCTGTATAATTTATACAGGTAGCGGTTGTTGGCCTTCGCTTTGGCCGTGATCATCACCAGGCTTTCATGGTCTGGCCGGTCGGTCGTTTTGATCGTGCTGATCAGGCGTGCGGTATAAGCCTCCACCATTCCAGCGTCAACATCCGATAAATAAGCCTGCGCCCGGTTGTTGTTCTGTGCCGGGGCCTGGTCAAACAGACCCAGCTGCACAGTCATGATTCCCCCTTTGTCTTCAGGTACGGGCAGAAAGGTAAACTGCTTTGCCTTGTCCGTTTCGGAGGGGTATAAATCCTGAGCCGTGGCCTCCGGTTTTTGCCAACCTTGTTGCAATGCCTCCCATTTGGCATGGTCAAAGTGCTGCTGAAAACCGGTAATGATCTGCTCCTGTAAAGGTTGCAGCAAGTCGTCTAAGCTGCCGTTCTGCCATAGCATTTGCGAAGCATTGCCGTACTGATCCCTGCCTGCACCTATTTCGTCGCCCAACAGCAATTCCATGCGGCCTACGAGGTAAGCATTCATCGTGAACTCACCGTGTTCATTACGCAGTTCCATCGTTGTCAACAGCAATTCTTCGGCTTTGGAAAAACTTTCCTTATGGTCATTTTTCTGAACGATCAGCAAATGGCTGGGTGCTTCTGTATTGGCGATCTCTTTCATCAGGTTATCCGGCAATACCGAAACACTGATCAGGTCGGCAGAGGTAAACAGATGTTTCCGGGCCAATTCATTCGACGGGTTATTTAAAAAAGCATCGGTGGTCAGGTAAGCCATGATGCCGCCATCACCCAGCTTATCCAGTCCTTTGGCAAAAAAGTAATTATGAATTTTGGAAGTGATGCCGCTATTGGCGTATGCCGGGTCAAATACCGAGAAATTACCGAACGGGATATTACTTGTTACCAGGTCATGCTGCCCTTTTTCGGCAGCGGACGTATCTTCCAGCCCTTTGATCTGCACAGCCGCAGGAACGGGCAGGCTGCTGGCTATCGCTTCCAGGACTTTGCCGGTCAATATATCCTTTTCTACTGCGCTGACCTGCGTTAAGGCAGGCAAAAGTTTAATGGCTTCGTCTATAAAAACACCAGCGCCCGCGCTTGGCTCATATAATTTACGGGGTGCAATACCCTGTGACTTTAATGCCTGGTAAATCGCCTGCGGTACGAAGGCCGGGGTATAAAAGGCTGTCAGGGAACTTTGACGCATGGCCTCTACCGCCTGTTTATATTCGGCTTCGGACAAGTGTTGCCTTAATAGTTCGTGCAGTTTCATGACCTGCGGGTAAAGGCGCAAATCGTTATCCGAGGCATTGCGTTTTATCCATTCTTCGCGTTCACCATAAGGAAAGTAGACGGCCCGCAACCCGCCGAAACCGGCATACGCCCGTAAGGTATCCAACTCTTGTTCGCTGAATGCGCGCTTTTTGTCCCAGGTGAGGGCAATGCGGATGGCCTCGATATTCCCGGCCATTTTTTCTGAAGGATTAAAGGCCATTTTCCATTCCTCCTTTCAGGTATTCCGCAACGGTGCCGATGATGGCGTAGCGCAGCATCCGGTCATCCTCGTTTTCTGGAAAGCTGTACTCCTGGAACACCGGAGCGCAGACCAGCACCAGGTTGATCAGCTCGTAGGTCAGGATACCCGCACTGCTGAAACGCAGGTATTCCTCTTCAAATTCTTCTTCCATCAGGCTGTCGAGGTATTCATAGCAGGAGCCTGAAAGCACGTTGCATAAAGCTTCTTCCGGTTCCGGTATCCGCAGAAAGCTGTTCAGGTATTCGGTTACTTGCCGCTCGTCCTGTAAACGGACGTATAGGCTGGGGTCGAGGCCGGCCAGCCTGCGCTGCAATTTTTCCAGTTCTGTGATCATGGCTTAAAAAATTAGGGTAAGGTAATGGTGTCGGCTTCCAGCACATCTTTGTAGGTGATGCCCAGCGTGATCACCCTGCCGGAAAGCTGCTGTTCGCTCATTTCTGCTTGCAGCACTTTGTTGCCGGGGAAAGTGAATTTTTTGAACACAAAGACGTTGCGGTAATGTCTTTTAAAGGCGGGAACGGTAAGTAGGGTAAAATCCGGCCTGATCTCCAGGGATTGCACTGTAGTTGCCTTATTGACCTTTTTATCATTGATCTTAAAGCGGATGCCCTCTATGCTATAGCTAAGGTTCGTACTGTTCTCAAAACTCAGGTCAAGAAAGATGTAGTCGCCGAGCGTATAGGCATGGTTCAGGTTGGCTTTGATCCCGTAGGCCTTACTGTGCGCCAGGTGTTTTTCCGGCTTTTTATTCAATATCCCGAAAGCATATTTTCTGAGTTCCGGTTGGGAGAGGCTTATACCGGGAAAGTCCAGCGGGCGCGTATCGGCAGGATTGATCTCTATATCAGTCTGAACAGCGCCGCCCTGCGGTTCTGCCGAATAAATGACATGGTATTGTGCCATGAACTTTTCGCCGACGATGGTGACGACCGCATCATGCGGAAAAACGCGCTTCGCCGAATCTGTGCGGTATTTGATTCGCAGCACATTTTTAACTGGCAGGTCACCCGCGATGCTGTTGCTGGAAATATCGACGTACTGTATCGGCTCCGGTGAGATAAAATGCACTGAAAGGCTGTCCGGCAGGTAAATGACCGGCAGGTCGTTCTTACGGACACCATCGGCTAAATTTATTTTTTGGGCATGGGATTGCAGTGCCGCTATAATGATAGCGGTTAAAATGATCAGCTTTTTCATGGTTAAGAGTTATTGCGCGGTTTGCGCGTGGGTGTCAATTAAATAGATGTAAGAATTGTATTTGATCTTCGCCTTGTTCTTGCGGATGGCCGATGCTATGGCGGTAGAGGTAGATTGAAACAGCTTGTCGGCGGTACTCATCAGGAACTGGCTGCCGTTCTGGGAATTGCCGTCGATGCTCACCCCTTGTATGCTGTTGGTGCCGAGGTCTTTGGTGAAGTCCCGGAATTGCGATGAGGGGACATAAAGGCCCAATAGTCCGTCCATATCATACACATCCAGCTTAACGGGTAATAATTGACCGTTGTACAGGATGGATTTGATGGTGAGCGTTACCCGCTGGCCGGAAAATCCGCTGATCAGCGCGTAGATATACGTGTCCTTTTTGACCAGGGCGTTACCTGCCTTAATATCTTCGAGCAAACGCAGCCGGATGCGGGAACCGGCGTAGCCGGTCACGTTCTCGTCGATCACTGCCGTCATCAATCCGGGGTGTTGTTCCGGCAGCACGGTATTGAAATCGGACGAGGCGTAATCGGCCTTACTGACCGCCAGTGTATTTTCTATGGCCTGTTTAGCCGCCGCCTTCGCCTTTGTTTCCGCTTCCTTTTTCTGCCTTTCCGCTTTATAAGCCGGGTCGTTCAACTTACCGACGCTGTCCATATAGGCCATTTGCTGCTTAAATATTTCCAGCGGGTCTTTTTCCTTTGGAGGCGGTGTGGTCTTGTTGCGGTAAGCAGCGCTTTCCCGTTGCCGCTGCAAGGTATTCAGTGCCTTGGCTAAGGCCTGATCCTGTGTAGAAATCCCACCGGGTGGTTTTGCGCTTCGTTTGCCCTGCACTGCTAAGGCCGCATATTTCTGCTTCATAGCCTGGCTGATCGAATCCAGCGTTTTCTTTTCCCGGTCGCTGTACTTACTGCCATAAGCCGCGCCGCCCGATTGTTCGGTTGGTATCGGGTTAACGGCGGTCAATCCGTCCGCGTCTTTATAGGTATTGCGAAAAGCGTCCAGTTTGCCGTCCAGGCGCTTCTTTTTGATCGATGGCGCGACGTCGCCTACGGATGCATTGATGGCATTTGTTTTTTGGACATCCGGCTTTTTTTTGCCCGCGCTGCTGTGGTACACGGCAAAGAACAAAAGCAGGAATGGCAGCACGAGCATGGGCAAAACATACTTGGGTTGTTTTAAATTGATGGTCATGGCTTAAATTGTTTGTTTAATTGTTGGAGCTTATCCAGCGCTTTTTCGAGCGCGGCGCTGTCCGCGTTGGTCAGGGTCTTTTTTGCGATCAGGCTATCCACCTGCCGTTTCAGGGCAATGGTTTCGCGGAGCGACTCGCCTGTTTGCAGTAACTGTCCTAACCCTGTGGTCAATGAGCTGCTTTTTTGTGCTGCGGGGGCTTTTTTATTGATCACCGGCTCTTTATTCCGGAACACGGTAAAGGACAAGCCAGCCGAAACCAGCATCAATACGATCATGCTGCTGAATACAAAGCGTGGAAAACGGTCAACAAAATGCTGCCCTTTGCCTGCTGCCTTGGTATAATAGCTGCCAAACTCCTTTTTTAATTCGCTTAACAGGGTATCCTTGGGATCCCGGTTAGAAGTTAGTTTTTTGAGCATCAGACAGGTCTTTGTTTTCTATGGTTTTCCAATTGGTGATGAGTACGCCGTGAGGATTATTGTCGCTGCGCGGAATGTCCTTTAAGCCCCCTTCGGTGATAAGTGAGCGCACGACCGTGGAACTGCGCCGGTCGATCTTCAGCTTGCCGTAATAACGGAAGTGCCTGGCGGCCATGTCCAGCACCACCGAATCGGTTTGGAGCGTGAGTACTGAACTGGAAGAAAGAATAGAATTGAAGTAGCCGTTCTCGCGTAGGTTGTTGTATTGCTGCATCCCCGATTCATCAATCAGGTACATCGCCTTTTTGATCTGGTATTCGATGTATTTGTCATCAGGCGTTAGGGAAAAGAACAGCGAATGGAAAAGGTCAACGTCTGCCCGGTATTCCGCTGGGCGATTCATAGCTATATCGGTCTGTGTAGCCATGATAGGGATATTTTTATCCAGGATATAAATGCTGCGCTGCGCGTTACTGACCATTTTGTAGGCATAAGCCATGCCTGCAACGTCCATCAGCAAGGCAGTGAGCAGGCCGCCGAAAGCGATGTAAGTAGCCAGCCGTATTTTGGCTTCTATATTTTTGACGATCATAAAATTGAGGGAATAAAAAAGGCCGCCCCGGTTAAGGGCAGCCCGGTGAATGAAAAGGGAGACTGCTTAAAGGAAAGAGCCGGATGCCTTTCGGGCTACCCCGGCAACGGTAGCAGCACCGCGCCCAAAGCTGGAAGTTGCCGAACTGATACCCGAAGTAGAAATGATCCACGTCGAAATGCTTGGCACGGTAAACATACATACGGCACCGATCAGGAATACCACGATCACCGTTCCGAATGATAAGATGCCGTTACCCGCAAAAACGGCCATTTTTGCCATATCCGCGGCTGTACCATTCGTTCCGACTAATACCTGGTACTTGCTGATCTCGGATTGCAAAGCGTATTCCTGCATCAGGCCGCAGAGGTACATGATCAAATAGCCGATCCCGGAATAGAGGCTCACCGAAATAAACCGTGCAATCCAGGTGGTGAAACTGTCCCGGAATGCAGGCAGGATACTGGCCGCTACGGAGAACGGGCCGAGGATGATCAAAATACTCGAATAGATAATTTGGATCATGAATATGATATATACCGAAATTCGGAGTATCCAGATACCTAATATCTCCAATAGTTGGGTAAATAATAATTGCAGACCGACCGTCAGCCGGTTCTTTAATTCCAGTAAGGGTTGCACAACGGTGGAAATTCCTTCTTTGACCGTGCTGGTTACGGAATCCCACGCCTGCCCGTACCATGTATCGCTTTCCTTTTCAGCCACTTCTGTCTGTGCCTGGAAGGTATACAGGGAATTGGCAACCGCCAGCATCAGGTTCGCCCGCTGAAAGCGCAGGTCATCTACGATGCTTTGTTCACTTTCAAACATTTCTGAAGTGGTGCTGGCAATGACTTTAGTGGGATATTCGACGACCTTCACGAATGTGCCCCACCACAAAATGATCATAGCCAAACCAAAAGGCCGCAAAAGCGGCATGATCTCCATTTTTTTGTCGCCTACCATCATTTCATAACTTTTGATCGAAAAGAATATGATCATGAAAATGGCCGCCAATGCCTTAGCATCCGTAATAAATAAATCAAAGTGTGTCCAGATGGAATCTTTGAGGCCGGTAAGAAAAGCCATCACGCCGGTTTCATAAACACCGTCGCCTTGCAGGAATTGCAGGGACTGTTTATAGGCGCTGGTATCCACAGTTGCGGTTTGCGCAAAACAAAAAGTGCCGGTCAATAATAATATCGCCAGCACTGCCAATCTTTTTTTATTCATCATCAAGTTTTAATTAGGTTAATACTGCCGCCTGGCTAAAACACCATTGGCGATCTGTACATCGGTATTCGGAGTCCATCCGGGAATCGTTGCCTGCCCGGTATGCAGTTGCTGCTGTTGTACGGTCATGTTAATGCCTTTTTGTGCTGCTGACGTTCGGATAGCCCATACTCCCGCCAATACGCGGTACTCTTTCAAAAGCCGGTAATAGGCCATGATGCGCGAACCCCTGTCCATGTCCGTGCTATGCGCGGCCTGCACCCGTTCCTTCAGCATAGCCAGTTCATTGGTGTACCAATCATAAATACCTTCCGAAACCAATTTTGTGCTGACCTGGGCGGGTAAAGGGCTGAGAATAGTGGAAGCCGAATAGTTCAGCAAGGGCTGAAACTGCTGATTATAATATAGTAACCACAATGGATCAGCACCGGAAACTACCCCTGAAGTATTAGCGATCTGGGATAAGGCGGTATTGCGGACAGTATCCGAATTGAGCTTGTAATTGCCATCGATGGTGTTCATAGAACTGACCAAAGCGAGGCGCTGCGTTTGCGGGCCGCTTGCACTCAGAGGCCTTAAATCAATCTTATGATAGTTGGGGTCGAATAATCCCCAAACCAGCCAGTAATACGGATTCAGGCTAAGGAATCCGGGCTTCGGGTAGAACTTATTTTGATCCCATTGCTGGAAAACCATGCGCTGGCTTTGATTGTCAACGGCATCATCCTTGATGACAGACTGTGCGTAAGAAGCTGAAATCATCAGGATAAAAACGAAGATCATTACCTGTTTTTTCATTGTTTTGAATATTTTGAATGAGTTAATTGTTATTTATCGGTATTCAATGATTTTGCGGGGTTGTTAATTTCTATTGCCGCAAAAACTTAGCGTTGATAATAATTTGAGCAGCAAAGTTTTTGTCTTTGTTGATCCAGTTGGCGAAAGGATTGGCCGAAGCCAGCACGCCGCGTTCGGCTGCCCAATGCATCGCGCTCCAGGCACCATAAGCCAGTCCGTCGATGATCTGCAATTGCTGGGTGATCTTGCGCAGCAATTGGTCGCGTGCATTATAGTCGGCCAGCATATTATCGCCCTCTTTGAGTACAAAGCCGGAAATATCACTGACAAGGGCGGTGATATGAGGCCCCATGTAATTCTGGTATTGTGAAACGAATAAGAGCAGGGCGGGATCATTCCTGGCTATTTCTGCCGTCTTGCCCAGGTAATAAATAATATCGCTGGTCATAGCTGTGATATTTTTAATAGCCAGGCCATCTTTTAGTGCGGAGTTTACATTAGACAGGCTGTTATAAATGATGGTTTGTGCCGCGACCACGGTACTGGCATTGGTGTTGACCGTATTCAGATTGCTGTTGATATTTCCGAGATACTTATGATGAGTGGTTTCGGCGCTGTTCCGTACACTCGTATTCGCCAATACTGAAGTTAGGTATCTTTCGTCAACGACATATTGCTGCGCCTTGCAAGGTGAAAGGTGGAAAGCGAAACATAAAAGGATAAATAAAAATCGATTTTTCATTGCTTCAGGTATTTAGCATTTTGGATAATACGCCCCACGATAGCTTTATCCTGATTAATAAAACCCTGTAAAGGGTTCAGGTTTTTGATGACGGAGGCCAGGTTATTGTACTGAAGCAGTTGGAGCATATTGCCGGACAGTTCCTGCAAGCGGCTCAGTTCAGAAATGACGTAATCAAAAAGCAGTTTGCGGTCAGAGGCTTTCATCTGGTTAACATCGCCCAGCGACAAGACGAGGCCGGAAACATAGCCTAAGAGGCTTTCCGCTTTTTCTGCAAACTCAATTTCTGTCTGATACCCTAAAGTAATCACCGCCGGGTTTTGCTGTGCCAGCGAAATGATCTGCGATTGGTTGTTGATGATCCGTTCAACCATCGGCGTTGCATAAATCCCGATGTCCGCTATGTTGATCGCTGTGCCGAGCATGTTGTACCGTTGTTGCAGGGTGCGGTACATGTTCTTCATTTTGCCGAGCAAGGTTAGGTTGGCTTGTTCGTTTGCCGTATTAACGGCCTGCTGGTTGCGGGCATCCACTTGCAGGGTATGTTCCGATTTAGACTGATCAATGAGCTGGTGGATACCCGCTATATCGAGCGTGCTTTGCTGCGCACGAGCGCGGTGGGCTAAGAACAGCAAAAACAATAAGGGAAAAAGGATAATGGTTTTCATCGTTTCAAGTATTTAGCACGGGTTAACACATCGTTGGCAATCCTGACATCCATATTCTGCCAGGTGGCCCAGGGATTGAGCGATTGCCACAAACCCTTCATCTTCGCCCAATACATCGCCCGCTGCATGCCGTAGGCGATCCCCCGGAGAATGCGCATCTCGTTTGCGATATGGTTGAGCAGTTTGCCGCGTTCCCCCGAATCCATCAGGTTTTTTCCATCGGCTTTTAAGACGAATGCGCCTACATCGGCGGCCAATGTTGCTGCCCTGGTTTCAAAGTCCCGAGCGCCCTGTTCAGCAAAAAGTAACAGTGCCGGGTCGGATTGGGCCAAAGTAATGGATTGCTCTACATCGTTCACAATGTCAGTGCCGCAGTCCGCTATTTCCTTGATGGTGGTCACGTTGTTGATCACCGAGGCGACCTCGCTTAATCCTTTGTAGATCTTGTTTTGCAGGTCGTTTACGATCACAAGCTGGCTGGTAACGGCCAATTGCCCTTTGGAGATCAGGCTCAGATTATTATTCGTGGTTTTCATTTGCCCATTGATCGTCGAGGCATCCACGGCAATGGCTGCCGAAGTAAGTGGGTCGACGACAAGTTCCTGTGCGGAGCTTATAGCTGCCAGCAGGGATAGGCATAAGCTAAAAAAGAGTTTCCGTTTCATAAAAATGTAGTGATTAGTGGATCGGTGTACCGGCCTGGTTTACCCGGTTAATAAATTCGCCCAATGACAATTTGCTTTCCTGCATATCGGAGACAAAAGCATCCAGGCCTGCGGGATAGGTACCGAAGGTTTTGGCATAAATCTCGACGGCTGACTTCTCCGGCTTTTCGGTTGTATAAGTAAGGTACTGTTTCAAGCTGACCTCTACGCCGTAAACTTCTCCAACCGACCCTCGCCGGATATATACCTCCTTGAAGCGGCCCCGGCCTTCCTGGTTATCGAGTTTGTTAATGGTAAAGATTTTTTTGCGTTCGGTTTCGGTTATAGAAAGTAAGGAAGCGATTTCATTGTAATTATCCTTGAACTTACTTTGGTCGAGCAGGATAACGGTATCGGAGTTATTAATGATACTGTCTTTGACAATCGGGTTGCCGAGTATATCTCCTAATTCCTGCGTGACCTCGATGATCTCGCCCCAAAACTTTCTTACGGTTTTATTGAGGTAGAGCAAAAAATTAGCCATAATGGGCGAAGCCAGCGCGCGCCAGGCTTCCTCCAGGATCAACGTTTTTCGCTGCTGCTTACGGTGCCGCATCTTTTGAATAAATACGTCCATAATAATGAGCGTAACGATGGGCAGCAAAATAGCGTTGGTCTGTATGTTGTCGATTTCATAGATGATCAGGCGTTCAGAAAACAGGGACTGATCGGCCGCCTCATTCAGGATCGCCTGGTATTCCCCTCCTTGATAAAACTTCTTTAACACATAACGAAACTCATCAACGTCGAAAGGTATGCGTTCTTCCTGTTTGATCTGTGGGATCTTTTCCAGCGCAAACTCATAAAAGGTATTGAAATTCAACTCCGGCCTGTGGTCTTGAAACTTAGCTATATAATAGGCGTTGATCACATTGGACAGCACATCCCTTTCAATAGTAGAGATGGTTCCGTCCGCACCTTTCCATAACAGGGCGATGAGCGTAATTAGAAAATCCTTCTTTTCGATATTATATTCGCCCGCGTTCATCGCAAAGGGATTCATCGTAATAGGCTTTTCTTCACTGTAAGTGATATACTTCCCATTATAGTAAGCACATAAGCCGGAGTAGGAATGGCCCACATCCACAATGACCACATCCATGTTATATAACAGGTATTGCTCGACGAGTGCATTCATGAAAAAGCTCTTGCCCGAACCGCTTGGCCCCAGCACAAACTTGTTGCGGTTATTGATGCGCCCGGTGCGCATAGGCAGGTCTGCCGGGTCGATGCCGACCGGGATGCCCTGCCTATCGGTAAAGCGGATCAAAAAATCGGACGGCTCATCATTAGGCAAAGATTCCTTAAAGAAAAAACAGGCCGCCGCGTCGCAGGTGGTCAGGAACCAATCGTATGATTTAAGTTCCACCGCATTGCCCGGTAATGCCGACCGGAACAGCTCCAATTGGTTGTAGGCATTCTTACTTGGAATAATACCCAATTGGAACAGGGCGCTTTCTACGAAGTTAACGGCCTTTTGTATTTGCCCCTGTCCGGCTGAGATCACGATGTTAAAATGGCAGTTCACCAAAAGCTGGTTTTCCCTGGCCACATCGCTCAATAGCAGGTCAATATCTTCGACACATAAGGTATTGGCAGGGTCGGGTATACCGGAATGTCGTTTTTTCTTTAATTCCAGCTTTTTCAGCGTCATGGCCTGGCTGGGTATTTCAAGCACCTGATTATAGACCAGCGTATCAAAGCCGGGAACGCGGTACAGAAAGGACAAGAAATCAACCGGGAAACCGCGTAGCGCCTCCGGGTCGTTCAGTTCGATATGCGTACCTACTTCGGTGGGCAGGTCGATGCTGTCAATATTGATCAGGCTAATGTTTCGAATGGCGCGTTCGCCCATTTGCAGTTCGGTATCCGATGGGGCCAGGTTATCCAGCACGATGGGGCCGTTATTAAAGTTCATGCTCAATAGGCGCATAAGCAGCGTATTGATCGCACTTTCTTCCAGTACAAGCGGTGCTGCCCTGGCGGCGGTCAGAATATCCAGTACTTTGCCTACGGCTTGTTGCATATCCCGCAGCACCTTTTTATCATAGACGTAAAAGGTGCCTTTTTTGACTTGCCTGGTGATGGTGAGGTAAGTGGAAACCTGTAAGTATTTGCGACCTTCAAAATGCGCGTTGTACTGTTGCTGTAAATATTCATCTGCGGATTTGGCGGGATAATCCAATTGGGTAAATACATCCTGCTTTTGCAGGATGTAGCCATCACCCAGGATCTTGACGATATTGATGAGCAAGCCATGAAACTCGTCATAAGCTGCGGGGGCTGCGGAATAGCGCAATACCGGGTTCGTGATCTGAATAATGACGGAACATTCGCCGCCGGTGCCAACCAGCAGATGATACTCCGCGCTTTTATCCACACCGATATAAGGGAGTTTAAAAACTTGTTTTGCGGACATAGTGATTGATTTTTTTAAGGCTGACGGAATGGACGTAGGTGCCTTTCGCCCGGGATTTGTCATGCAAACCGTTCTTCTGCTTGCCTGCGATATAAAACAGGCCGCCGACGATGGTGCCGATAAGCACCATTGCACCCAGCCACATATTGACCAGAGACATCGTAAGCGCGCCGAAAACAAGCCCGGCCAGCAGGCAGCCGATGCCCCAATAGATGAATTTTCCGGCGAAGCCACGAAAAACAAGGGGCTTCTGAAGCCCCTTGTAAATAGCAAACTTTTTGGACATTAATTCAATCCGAAGAAGGCTTTGATGACCAGAGCGGACACGACTAAAAAGACGCAACTACCACCCCAACCCATTAGCTCCTTGTTAATGTCGTTGTCGCCGGAGTTCCACTTGGAGTACACGCGGATAGCGCCGACGATACCGACAATTCCCCCGATGACCAGGGAAATGTTGGTTACGGGATCAACGTAGGTTTGCAGGGTTGAGGTAGCTGTGTTCAGGCCGGTTACACCGCTTTGGGCAAAGGCTTGTACCGATGCCAGGACGAACAGGATAGCTGTCGCCAATACAAATTTGATTTTGTTAAGCATAAAAAATTGGGGTGTTAAAAATTTGAGGTGAGGATTGGGCATAAAAAAAGCGGCCACCTGTTGGGGAACCGCTTACGCCTTGACAATAAACAATGAATCAAATACCAAAAATGGCCCGGAGAAACGTGCCCATGAGCACCATAAACAGGGCGGCATAAAACCAGGCTGCTACATCGGAATCGATGCGCGGCTTCCCCGCCTGCCAGTTATGGTATATTTTAATGGCCCCGGTAATACCGAAAATTCCGGCGATCACTAAGGCACAGTCCAGTGCGGAAAAGAACGAATTGGACAGATCCTGCCTGGCCTGCTGCATTTCGTCTATGCCGGGTTGTGCGTGGGCGACGATGCCGTAAAGCAGGACAAGCAATAATAGGGTTAGTCTCTTCATGTTTGGAAATTGACGGGCCGCGTGTAAAGGATCGCTTCTTCGCGGACGAGATTAAAGAGGTTTTTGAGCGTTACCCCGCCAGAGGCAACGTTATCGGGTTCGGGTTTGCGTTCTGGTGGTGGTGGAGGAGGTGGCGTTTCAGTGGCCACTTGTCGGGGCATACTGTTCTGCGCAGTCAGTGGCTCTGTCGGATGTTCCACTTTTTCTGCGGCCACCGGCTCGGAAAAACTGAGCTCATAACTCATGGCCTTGCCGGTTTCCGCCCGCGCCTTACCGCCTTTGAGGTCGAGTAAGATGATCGCCAGGTAATACAGGAAGTAAACCCCTGTCACCCATAGTATAAATTGTAACCAGGTCATAATTCGAGGTTTTTAAAGTATTCTTTAATGATCTCCCGGATCTCGGGATGCTGCTTGGTAAACTGCCGGACGGCGTATGCGACCAGCCGGGTAACTTCCACGCCCGTAGCCATCTTGAAATGTGCCAGTGTTTGCGCGGTTTGCGCGTCGAAGCGTACATGTACCATGCTTTTGTGATCACTGTTGTCATAGTCCATCAGTTGTTTGATCAGGTCGGATACCGGTGGCGGGCTGTTGTTTTCGGGGGTAATGGTTTTGTTCTCCTTCGGCCTGGTTTTGGCCGGTGTTTGGTTTGTGGCGGGCTTCGCGATCTGGTTGCGAAGCTGTTCGGCCAGGTTTTTCATTTCACTCATAGGGGTTGGATGTAGTCGTGGTAAAGCTGTTCAAATACAGGCCCCACCACGGGATCTAAGGATGGGGGTGTGTGCAAAGTGGTGATCCGCTGAAAGTCAATCCGGTCGGGCAAGGGTTCGGTAACTTGCCCAAAATTGGCTAACTGCTCATCTACGTCACGCCGGAGTTCATAGCGGACGTTGGCTTTGACCCGGTTAGGTATATAAGTGATCATCGCCCTGGGATTAAGCTTTTGCAGTACCACCGAGAAAAATATGGTGGATTCAAAACTCAGTTCGTCATACGCAAAAGGACAGATCACCCAATGCGCTGACTGGAATATTTTGATCAGTCCGTCATCATCCAGTTTACCAGGCAGGTCGATCAGGACGACCTGGTTTGTTGAGGTAGCGTTCAGCAACTCGTGCATGGATGGGTAATCGGCCAGGTCGGCGGCCATAACCTCGTAAGGCGGGACGTTATCCGTTATTTTGGACTTTTCATATTTCTGCGCCACGGATTGCTGGTGATCCATATCGATCACCAACACATTGCGCCGTTTAACCAGCGTTAAAAAATTAGCCAGTAACAAAGTGAGCGTACTTTTCCCTGCGCCCCCTTTCTGGTTGCCAATAAGAATTACCATAAAAAAAATTTAAGTAAGTAAATGGGTTAGCGGGTATTGGTTCTTGCTTTCTTTTGCCGCCGTCTGCGCATGCCATGAATTTGCTGATCGTCCACATCGTCCGCGATGTGAATACCCGGAACGTAAACATGGTGGTGATACTGCTCCCTGAAATCGTCGAGATCATTGCCGGAGAGCAACTGGCCGACCGGGATGGCGGTATTTGCTGGCGGATCTATTAACAGGGGATCTTCTTCCGTACCACCGATCTCCAAACCCTGGTGTTGCAAGCCCTGTCCGAGGTCGGGATAATTATGAAGCGCGGCTTTTAGCAGGGCACTATAATAATCTGTAGTTTCCGGCCCGGCCTCCTGTACTTCCGCTTCCACCGCCACAGGATTTTGCACTTCAGGTTCCTGCTTAGTAAATGTTTCGCGGCCATTCAGGGCCAGCAGCTCTTTGAGCGGAATGATCTCGCCGCCTTTCCATACTGTTTTAGCCGCATGGTCGATCAGCGTATAACCATAAGGTGCTTTGCCTTCACCCGCATGGAATTGCAACTGTATTCCCATTTTGGCTTTGAGATAAGCCGACAGCTCCGAGGTGTACCGGCCAGTAGCCTTATTAAAGCCGCCTGGTAATGGCGTAGTCAGGGGTTTCAATTCGGTATCATAGATCGCGGCATATTTATGCAGTATAGCTTTAAGCTGGGCCTGCCTGCCGGTGTCTGGTAGATATGCTTTTAATTTTTCGGCTACCTGGGCCAGCTGAATTTCGTCCTGCTTTTTTCCGAATTTGATGACTTCCAAAACCTGCCCGGCCTCGCGCAATACATAGCCCTGGCTTTCCAGGATCATCATGAACTGCGCTTTGGTCGAAAAGTCATAGCTTAATGCTTTTTCGATTGCGGCTTTGCTGCCATGCTTTTCATCCATGCCCATGACCTTATTGATATTGCGCACCGAGCGGCTGTGTTCATAGCTGTCTTTAATGGTGTCGCCGTTGCAGTCTACCCGTACCGAAACCACATGAACATGATTGTTATCGGTGTCATTGTGGAAGACGATCAGATAAGGTTGGTCGGCATAACCCATCTCGGCTAACCAGGCTACGGCGATGCCGGTCAGTGCCTGTTTATCGTGACTTTTGCCCTCTGCGGAGATCGTGGCGTGGAACTGCGGTTCCGCGACATCCTTGTTCAGTGCTGCGAGCGCAGTCAGGTAAGCCTTGTAGTCTTCCGGCTTTAAATGATCAAGTCCCTGTAAGGGGCCGAAGTTCGCAACCAGCATCAACTCACCTTTGCCTTGATCCATTTTTTCGGTGTTGTAATTAACCGCACCGAACAGGGATGATTTACCCAAAATTCTTGCGATCACGTTATTGTATAAATTGGTATGGGATAGTAAATAGCCTGACTGGTTGTATCAGCATAACAAGTTCCATGATAGGTTATATCGTTTTATTGCAGAGCTTGGTCGTTTATAAACTGATATATTATATCAGGTATCAAAGTCAAACCTATCTTGCGACGGTATATCAGGTTCTCACGTAACTTTGGCACTTATAACAACGATCCTGAGCCGTTATACCAGGATAGGCTATACCGCGTTACTTCAGGACATGGTCGTTTATAAACTGATACATTAATATCAGGTATCAAAGTCAAACCTATCTTGCGACAGCATAACAGGATATCCCGTAACCTGAGCGTTTATAACAATGGGCATGCGCGGTCATACCATGATAGGTTATAACAAGGTCAGTATTTACTTGTAACTGGATAGCTTGTCGCTTGCCGGGTTATAACTCGTGGTGTCGGCAGTATCTTCCACTTTGTCAAGCATTGTTTCCGTCAGGTCTTCGGTTTGGTATATACCGTAACGGTCTTTATACAATACATTCCAGGCTGGGCAGTAATTGATCGGATTTGCAGGGCTTAAAATCAATACCGTATCACCCGTAAAACGAAAAACTGCCCGGTCGTCAGTTTCAAATGCATCGTCCGAGGGTTCAGGAAGCCCTGCTTTTATGCTTAACGCCGGGGCAGCCTGTTTTTCCGGCCTTTCAAAAAAGCTGTACCGCAGGCCAAAGAAAATATTGCCTGCCAGTAAGAGCAGAATAACGAACGCCGACACGGGGCCGGTAAAGATGTAGATTGGTTTGTTAGTCGCCATGATATTAATTTTTAAGTGAAAAATTTGATTGAATCACTTGCCCATCTGCCGGATGACCTGGCGAAGGGCAATGATGATTTCTTTGTGCTGGCGGTTATAAGTTTCAAAAAGCAGGTTAAACCGCTCAATGACGACCGCCGACAAAATGCCCCGCTTCTTAAGGACATTGGCATAGCGCGCCAGTTGATTGATATTATTACCTGACCTGCCTAATTCCGCTCCGATGGTGTCCAGGCTGCCGATTAGCGCAGCCGCGTTGACTACGACATTCCGGGCGTTTTCCAAAACCCGCAATCTGATCAGATCGGTTTTGGAAATACCTAACTCTTTTTCCATGTCAAGGATGAGCTGATATTCTTCCTCGGTAAATCGGGTGTCTATCTTTTTAGTGCGTTTGCCGCTGTCCTTTTGGGGGCGGCCCCTGAGTTTGGGCTGGCCTTTTTCTCTTTTCATAGAGGGAACGAGTTGCGAGTTCCCGATACTCCTTAATCTGCCGCGTAGGTACGGAGCGGCAGTTTAAGGCAAGAGGTTTTTGTCTGATAAAAATGGAGTGAAACGTAATTTTTGTCGGACAAAAACACATCTTGCACGGGTAAAAACGAAAGGGTATCGGTGTAACACGTTACACCGGTCAAAGGGGGCGATGAACCGCTTGGATAGCATTGAAAAGTTCAAAGGCTACCTGTGGTACAATGGCATTGCCGTAAGCTTTTATACTTGCGTTCCGCCACTTCGAAAAGGCAATTCCGTCCAGTTCGCGGGGAATCCCATCATTTCTGCTACAAACCGGGGGTTGAGTGGGCCATTCATCCCAGCCAGGAATTTCACCGTACCAGGCAGGCTGCTTTCCTTTCCCTGATAATCTTTTGCCTGCGGGCCTTTCCAGTCCCTCGCCGTAGGTGTAGGTAGCAAAGCTATCAGCCTGCTCAGCGTCATGCTGTGCATACTGTCCTCTTTCACCTGGGCCGATCTCATTTTCGCAGTTGACTGCGTACTGTCCATCGCTGTTACCGTTGGGATCAGTCCGTGCTGAGCAGCCATGATCAGTAGGGCGTCCCGGATGGAACGCTGTCTCGGTTTGCCGTCTTTCCTCATCAGTTCCGTTACTTGCAGCGTTTCCTTGTCGATCACCATACGCGGGATTTGCACGGTGTTGGGCGTGGGCAACAAACCAGGTTCGGTCCCGGCGGTGCGGTGCGTTAACGGCGCAAGCTGGAATACACAGAACGATTGGTGTGCCATCCTCAAGCTGGGGTAATAAATATCCTGCTGACCCAATTTCTGCAATAATGCTTCCAATGACTCTTCGCTGGAGGCGGATGATTGTGGCGTTTGCTTCCTGTTCACTGTCCGAACAAAAAAGCTCAACCGCTTTGACTTCCATTTCAGATAAACTCTCCGGCTCCAGAATGGTGAACAGTCCAGCAACGTTTTCAAGAACGATCCAGTTGGGCCGGACTTCTGTAATAATTCGCCGAGTTTCCGGCCAGAGATAGCGGTCATCTGCCTTGCCCTTTCGTCGTCATGCGCTGCTGAAGGGCTGGCAGGGAAACCCGCCGCTGAGGATGTTGATGCTTCCCCTATAAGGAGTTGCATCGAATTGGTGTATGTCTTCATATTGTTCGGTTTGGGGCCAGTAGAATTTTAAGATCTTCCTGCAAAAAGGGTCTTTCTCACAGGAAAATATGTTATACCAGCCTTTCCAGGTCGCGGCCATATCAAAGCCACCTATCCCGCTGAATAAACTCGCGTGTGTAAGCATGTAAGGAATTGTTATTAAGTAGGTGGTTACCCGGTACCCGGATATGTGGTATCAGCGGGAAAATGCTGACCTGAAAAGGGTCTCTGTCGGCTGTTGATAAGCGAAGTCCTGGTTGGCCTTTATACCGGCCCGCAAATAATCATTAAAATCGCCATAACCCTGATAGGTGGCCGAACGGTCAATGGCTGTTGGCAATGCTTTAATAAAATCGAGTGATGCCTGTTCGCCGGATTTATCCCTGTCTAAATAAAGATCAATTTCATTGAAATCGCTGGCTTTTTTAATGCCGCCCTGTAACAAGGCCAGGGAGTTCAGCACTAACACATTGGAATCGGCTTCCGGGTTTAAAGTCAGCCAGCTTAAATAATTGATATAGCCCTCAAACACAGCCAGACGATCATTTTCACCAGGAATCAGGGTCAATCCTTTATGGCCCAAACATCCTTTGAAATATTTGTTGCGGACTTCCCAACCTTGCACCTCGTTCTGCCAGCCTGCGGCAAAGAATTGTTTGCGTTGTTTTTTCTCGTCCTCTACATAATAATAGATTTCCTTCAAACGGCCTTCGGCTGCTTCCCATACGCCGCGCTGTTGCAGGTATGCAGTAATGGCGGGGTTGTTGCCTAACTCCTTAATATCCTCGATCTGGTAATGAGGGACTTTCAGAGCATGCTTTCGCCTGGTGTTTGGTTCGGCATCCGGCTTCTGGCCGGTGAGCGGTAGGTTGGAAACGGCTACGATCTTTTCCAGTACTTCTTTAAAGGACAGGTTTGGCCAGTATGCCAGGCTGAAGTCAATAACGTTACCGCCTTTGCCCAGGCCATGATCGTACCAGACACCTAAATCATCATTAACGGCTAAGGATGGATTGGTATCCGAATCGCGCAACATGCTGATATACAGATGTTCCTTTCCGGATGCCCGTACGGGGTAATAGCCCAGCCGGGTGAGCAGCCCGGCCAGGGAAACCTGTTCCCTGATCTCGCTCGCATTTAAATAATTAGACATAAGATTTGAATTAAGATTTATAAAAAATGGTGGGATTTTGCGTGATGCGAGTTATAATCTTTGCAGTAAGATTTTGGCCTTGACAATGGCCTCAATTTCCATGCGATCAATGCGCCAGCAGGCAGAATGATCGCCATCTTTGCGAATGGTGATGAACCCCTTCTCAGCCAGGTGCTCAATGTTAGCTCTTCCATATTTTCGGAATGCCTCGGATTTATTGAGGTATGGTTTAAGTTTGCCAGTTTTGGTAAGCGCCAGAATCGCACCGAGTTCAGCAGCTTCCTGAATGATGATCTTAAGGTCGCTGGCAGATATTTCAAACTCCATTGGTAAATAAGTTTTGGGGTATTCTGTCAAAGCCTACGGTCACGGATACAAACTTCGCCGCCCGCTTTCTGGCGGCAGGCAAAAATTCCAGATGGTTAAGAATCAGTATGCTTGGGAAATCGTTTTTATGATCATATTGCCAGCATAGATAGTCGGTAAGGTCAATAAAAACGAGTAGCCTGTCCGGCTTGCCAGCGATAAAGGTCATTCCTTTCAGGCCAATGCATCCAATATAACGGGGATGCCTGATCTCCCAACCACCATTTTCGTTGGGCCAGCCGATAGCGCAGAAGTTCTTGCGTTTTTGGTTTTCATAGACTTTGTAATAGTACACTTCACGAAGTGGGGCGGTTACGAGTTCCCAAAGTCCGTTGGATTCCAGGCAGGTACGGACAGACGGCGTATCGCCCAGGGGTAAATCGTACTGAACCCGGTAATAGGGCAATTGTGCCGCCTTCCGCTTTCGGTGGCGGTAATCGTTTTGAGTAGCGTTTATTGTATTCATTTTCGAATGATTATGAAAGAAGAAAATATGGAACCGGTAATGGGCAACGAACCCAAAGAATCCGCTTTTACCGGTTTATAAAAAATCCGGGATTACCTGCGTTAGCCTGTACAGACTATGCCCAAACGGGCTGCCCAAGGATCACTGGTATCCGGTTGCCGCCTGTAAAAACGTACAGAACGGGCAACCGCAGCTGCTCTTGATTCCCGGCTCTGCGCCGGGTAATGCTTCATCCCATGTTGTCAAATAACGGTCGTTACCGCTCTGCCACCGGCAGATAGGTGATCCGGTTACTGGCCGCAGCGATCTGCTCCAGTTTAACCCGGTCGATACCTGATGCGGAGATGAAGTGCCGTCCTTTGACAGGCTTGAATAAGCCTTCAGCGATCCAGCGGTCAACCTGCGACCGGCCATATAGCCGGTAGGCTTCGGCTTTACTGATCCGTTCTTTCTGAATGCCGGTTTCTGACAGTGTTTTGGAAATGCTGTCGTTAACTGTTTTCAATAGTAGGCGGGCCAGTTCAGTCGGTTTCATCATCTTCCCATTGGTGATCATGGGAGCAAAGCAAGTGGATGGAATGAACGAAAACCAGGAAGTAAATTTTGGAAAAAACTTCACCCCCGCAGGAGATGGCTCTGAAGGCCGTTTTGGGATGAAAATATTTTGAAAAAAAAATGAAGAGGGTAATTATTCAATAGCGATTAAATAATTATACGGAGTTTTGGAGGATCGTTTATCTTTGCGGAAATGGAAAAATAGGTATATACCGACAGTGGTATTTACGGCTAAATATATAGAGCGATAGTTATTTATCCCGGCATTTGGGAAACCGCGAATTTTTCAGAGATGTACCGTGGATGATGGACTTCGCCCATGCAAAAGCGTGGGCCTGTTTATCTGCGTACATCAGGGTCTTCGCGGTCCCTCCAAATGCGCAATAAACTGAGCCCACGCTTTTATTTTGAACTGGGTTCGATGTTAAATGGCTGATCTTTAACTATTCATATATCTGTAGATTGATTTATCATAATTCGTAAATTAGTTCATTAAATAGTGCAATATTCATGCAAAAGATTTCAAATTCCACTAAACTTTTAGCAAACCTGGATGCCAGTGACGAGTTTAAGTCCCGTGCAGCAAGTATGGGTATCAACTGCTTACAGGATGTGCTGGATCAGGATGTACGACAATTGAAAGCACATCCCCTGTTTACTTATTTATGGTACACAGACTTGCTCAATTTACTGAAACAGGAAGGGCTACTGGATGATTTTCAGGATAAGCTATCGGATTGAACGCTTTATACTCCTGACGTTGAACTTCAAATCAAGCCAGTCGAGCATAAAAGTCAGCAAATCCCATAACTTTAGCACCGTTGTAAACTCTACATCAGTGGATCGCTTCAGCAAATTGGCCGATGAAATAAATGGTGCTTTATCCGTGTAAAAATGTATTGCAAAAAAAGTACACATTTCGGTGATCCCCGTCTTCAATATAAACTTCGTTTCTTTCAGCATCCGCACAAATAAGGCAAACACCGGAACGGGAATATCGATTAGCATCCGAAAGGCACGTTCTGCTTCCAGCTTATCCTGGATAGCCTTCCGACGATGCGATAACAACTCTTCCAGGTAAATAGCTTTTTCGTTATAGAACTGCTGCAATTCCAGCTTTACCGGAAGTTGACCTGGATATAATGCCAGCCCCGTCAAGCTCTTTTTATTATTTAGCACTTCTCTTTCTTGCAAAATATATTCATATTCCTCATGAAGCCCGTCAATTTGAAACCTTTTCTTATTTACTGAATCGGTCAAATAGAGATAAAATTCCGGCTGGTTAAAATTTAGCCGAATGAGTAAATCAATTAGGTGGTCTGTACTGAAAATTTCCAAACCGGTAATTTCATAAATAAGACAATTAAGGTATTTTTTACCGGCAATGGTCAATTTCCCAGGAGTTAAAAGTCCGCTCATGCCTTTGACGATCAGTTGTGCCAGTATGGGATCAATTGCTGTATTCAACAAAGTGGTTTTCAGGCCATAAATCCGGTTGCGCAGGTTGGGAAGGACTTCTATTAATTTATAATCGGTAACTTTTAAGTTCGGTGCGGAATATTCCGGGAAGTTTTCTACTGTAAAACTGAGCAACTCTTCGCAAACCGCCAGTGATTTCCTGTAGCATGTTCGAATTTGATCGGCCCATTTATGCCCTGACCATATTTTTTGATCCCTGCACAGATATTGGTTGAGCTTGTTGCTCAATAGGGTCAGTTGAATTTGTTGCGCTTTCAGATATTGCAATTTCTCGTCATCATCCGCCATGCCTAGCAGGTATGAAGATATGGCGATCCGCCATTCGGTACTTTCCGACTTCAGTAGTGTTTTCCAGTTTTCAAAATCTGCAGTTGTTAGGTTACTGCCTGATAATTCCGCAGGTGCAATGGACTCGGTAACCCATGCCAGCAGCTTAAAAGATGTATCATTCATAATAAAAATATATTGGTCAAGTATATTTTATCCCATTAGATCCTTTCTTTTCGAGGCTTAAATGTTTTTTTCGGGAGAATGTATCTGTCAAAAATCAAGAATCTTTCAGAAAAGTTCGCGCATATTTCTGCGCGAACTCGTAATTTTATCAAGAATTAGCCGTATTTGAGTGTGTTTTCTCCTTCCTTAGCCGGTAGTTTAAGTAATCCTTCCCTCAACAACCGATTTCTTAAATCCCGTAAGCTCCCTTCCGCAAGCAACAAATAAGAAGCTATATCCCGATCCCTCAATACTTTTCCCGGCTCAATAAGTTCCGGGTACTCCTTGTAAAATGTTTCCACCATTTGGATTCCGGGTAAAAATAATAGCTGCTTATGCCGCACTTCTTTTTCCTCAGCCGTACTTAATCTTATTCGGCCCAGTTCCTGGGTTTCCGGAAACTTGCGGTAAACATCGTCAAGCTGATCTCGTGTCATCTGCAATGTGTAAGATCCTGCACAAACCATCAGGTAATAAGTACTTGGGATCTGCCGGGTAAAACTTTGTCCGGCGACGTGCTCATTCTCCCGGTAAATCTGAAGAACTTGTTTATCGCCGGAATCAGTAAAGTTATACGCTACCATATTACCGCTGGCCAGGAAGAATATTTGATCAATAATTTCACCTGGAACGTAGAGGATTTCATCCTCCGGGTAAAATTTAGCGCCTATTACCTCATCGAGATAAGCGTAGGTAGCTGCGCTTTGTGGTTTATAAGTGTCATATAATTTATAAAGACGATTTAATATTGGATGATGTTTTTTCATAGTGTTGATTTTTATATACGGCAGGCAAGTGCCTCCGAAGTAGATGAATAGCTCGTCTACAGATTTTCAGTGAAAATCTGTAGGTATTGCAAGAAGTGGGAATGACTTCGAGGCTAAAAAGGATAAATGCCTTACCCAATGAACATTAAAAAGCCATCCCGCAAATTCTTGCAGGTCATACGCTTGTTGATGTTTGGCATTCAAAAAATTAATTTCCCGTTAGCGGAGAGCGTTATAAAACGCACTATGGTTAAACAATTTAATTTATAGCTGTAGGTAATGTGTTTTATTGCCTTACAGTTAATCTAATTTACTAAATACTAATAATTATTTTAGTTGTAATATTCCACAACATAATGTACCTTGCGTTAAAGAAGTAACCGATCTGGTTTACTTTGTGATAAGGTTTAGGTAAAAAGGCTCGGCGCAATGCGAGGGCACTGAAAAAGTCCCTTAGTGAAAAAGGGGTAGAAAATTTAGTTTTTCTACCCCTTTTTTGTATCTTAAAGTGTCGAAAGAAAGAGACCAATATGCTTAGCCAACAACAACAGATACAGTTTAGTGCGTTTTCGGGGCTTTATGACCTGATTGTTCCGAAAGACAATCTTTTAAGGAAGATCAATGACTTGATAGATTTTACTTTTATCTATGAAGAACTGGTCAACAAGTATTGCATGACCAATGGCAGGACGGCAGAAAGCCCTGTACGAATGTTCAAATACCTGTTATTAAAGACGATCTATACTGTTTCTGATGTTGATGTGGTGGAACGTTCGCAGTATGATATGTCCTTCAAATATTTCCTGGAGCTGTCGCCCGAGGACGGGGTTATTGATCCCAGTTCATTAACAAAGTTCAGAAAACTACGGCTGAAGGATAATGATCTTTTAAACCTTCTGATTGGTAAAACGGTTGCTATAGCCATTGAAAAGGGGATAATCCGGTCAAAGTCCATCATTGTCGATGCCACGCATTCGCTGTCAAGATCGAACCCTTATTCCGCATTGGAAGTATTGCGGGAGCGCTCCAAACTGCTCCGCAAGGCGGTGTATGCTATAGATGAAGATATGAAGGCAGGTATGCCGGAAAAGAACACTACGGATGAGTTAGAAAAAGAACTGGCCTATTGCAGCGCATTGGAAAAGTATATTGAAGCCGACCAGCCGTTATGCCACATACCTGCGGTAAAAGAAAAACTGAACCTGTTGAAGGAGACGGTAGCAGATACGCAGGAACACTATACATTATCCAAAGACAGGGATGCCAAAACTGGCCATAAATCGACTGATAGCTCATTCTTTGGTTACAAGACCCATTTGGCGATGACCGAAGAACGTATTATCACAGCCGCAGTGGTTACCTCAGGCGAAAAAGGCGATGGGCCGGAGCTTCCCAGACTTTTGGAAATTAGTCAGCAAAATGGCATTGACGTAGATATGATCATCGGCGATGCTGCTTATTCAGGTAAAGAAAATCTTGAGTTAACAGGTGAACTGGGTGTAAAAGTTGTGGCTAAGCTAAACCCATCGATCACACAGGGGTTCAGAAAAGATCAGGACAAGTTTGATTATAATAAGGATGCCGGCATGTTTGTCTGCCCGGCAGGGCATTTGGCTATCCGGAAGGCACGCACCGGGAGGAAAAACATTGGAGAGAACCAGTTAGACACTTATTACTTTGACATTGAAAAGTGTAAGAGATGTCCACTAAGGGAGAATTGCTATAAGCCGGGCGCAAAAACCAAAACCTATTCTGTGAGTATCAAATCAGGCACACACCTGCAGCAGATTGCATTCCAGCAGACAGCAGAGTATAAAGAGAAAATCAAACACAGGTATAAGATCGAGGCCAAGAACAGCGAACTAAAAAACGTTCATGGTTACGACCGGGCGATAGCCTACGGGATACAAAATATGCAGATGCAGGGCGCGTTGGCCATCTTTACCGTCAATCTGAAAAGGATCATCAAACTGATAGGTTAAGGCCTATGAAAATCGGTGCTTCGCCTTTCCTCCGCACCTTTAATTGGCCCTTCTCACCCACTATAAATTACAATCCCAAAATAACCAGAACAAAAAAGCGACCAAGTAAATGTTGCCTTTACCTTGATCGCTTTTGGTAAATATCTTGTTAAAGTGCTACTTTTTCAGTGCCCTCCGCAATGCTTGGGCCTTTTTTTGTTGTCTTAATTTCAAATCACGTTCCTGAAAATTGTTTTTGTTGTATTATTCCACAACAAGCAATATATTGGTTCCTAAATCTTATTACTATAATGGCACGAATTAGAAACCTAAACCAATTTCATAAAGCCATCGTAAACGTAAAAAAAGCAGCGCATGAAATGCGTCTTGAATTAGAACGTATGGAGGCTTGGTACGCAGGCAAAGATTATTATTACAAACTCAGCAGAAAGGGACAGGAATGGCCTGCTCATCTTTTTGAAGTTCGCCAGCTTGTAGAAGCCATCGAGGATTTAGAGTTTGTAGGAAAGAAATTTAATATCAGTTATGGGGAAGTAGTTTTCCCCCCGTTCAAAACGCCTCACTATGAAAAGGAATGAGTATTTTGAACGGCACCCGGTATACAATCAATTAGCTTTCCAATCCATCATTGGCCTGATTCAACTAATGATTGATGAAGGTTTAGTAGATGCGGAGGAAAGGAATGGCTTTTATCGTGATTTTAAAGACTTCAGAAAGCATGTAGCCAAAATGTACGAACGAATGGAGCATGAACAAAAACAGGAATATATTGCCTATTTTCGTTACAAACATCACTTGTACAAGCCTTTCAATGATGTATAAGCATCTCATTATATATTTTGCTATTGGTTGGATCATCATTGGTTCAACTGCCTTTGGTCAGGAAATTAAAGGTATTTAGATAGGCCAACGTGCCGATAGCGTTCAGGCTTTTGTTGCATCAGAAGTGCAGGCACATTATAATACAGGTGGGTGGCTGATGAGATTGAATGCGCAGACAATCGACTTTAAAGGAGAGATCAAGGAAGTTATATCGTGTAAGGAAAATGTTTCGCTCCCTTTAAACAAGTAAGTAAGAGTGCGTTAATATTTCATACAGGCTATAAACAAAGCTATATCTTGTTGTGGCAAAGCACAACAGTAATCATGTATTATTATTACAATTTCCCTAATCATTTATTAACAGGAATGGTTAGCGATTTGGATAAAGGAATTTTAATACAATTTGGGAAACGTCTTAAATATTTAAGGCAATCTAAAAATCTGACTTATCGTAAAATGGCCTTATTATGCAATGTGGAATATGCCGACATACAACGGTATGAAACCGGAAAGGTAAATATTACTTTGCTTTCGCTTGGAGAATTGGCCAAAGCTTTAGAGGTTGATCCGCAAGAATTATTAAATTTTAAAGAAACATTACCTGATTTGAAAACATAGGTATACAGTGACTATCTGCTATCTTTCTCTAAAAGAAACTCAACAACATTCCCACATCTCAACAATAACGAAATTTTTATTAGTGATTTCACTCTGCTAATCTAAATGGTCTTGGCATTTCATCTGGCTCGCGTTTTTGGTGCCTAAGTGTTGAAAATGGGATGTTGTGTTAATGTAATTGCAGAAGTCTCACAAATTCTTACCTTTGCGCCAATGCTCAAACGGTTCACCGCCATATTGCTGCTCGTTGCGCTGATCGGTTCCAACTGCTCACGTTTCTTCGTTTATGCGGGTTTTGAGGTTAATCAGAAGTACATCGCCGACAATCTTTGTATCAATAAAAGTAAGCCTTGGTTGCATTGTAACGGACACTGTTACCTCATGAATAAATTGAGGCAAACAGAAGAAAAAGAAAAAAAGCAGGAGCGCGAAGAGCAGAAAAGCCGCTACCAGGAAGCTTTACCCACCAATCCAATAACCATTGTTTTTATAGAACCAACTGTAAAAGTTGAATATCCCCCAAGCACAATCCCTGGTATCATGGGCCGTGCCTCCTCTATTTTCCAGCCGCCGCGCGTGTAGTCTGATGAGCAGGCTATTCAAGTACTTTGTTGATTAACAGAGGCATTTCGCCTGCGTTATCATTTACCCTGCATTTTTATTTCTAATACTATTCATTAACAATGATGAGTGGCAAGCCCGTGTGCATGCCACCCAGCTTACTTATTAATTTATGGAGCAGGCCGTGCCATGCTTCCTCAACACTTATAAAAATGAAAAAAATTCTATCGATACTATCGTTATCTGCTATACTATTCGCTGCTTGTACCAAAAACAACGATGTTCAACCTGTGGAAACGGCAGGTAAAGCGACCATCACTTTTGATGCTGTAGTCGGCACCTCCGATTTTGCGTTAAATAAAGATTTTACTGCAAACGGCAAGACCTGGAACTTTACCCAGTTAAGGTACTGGGTAAGCAATGTGGTATTGGTTAAAGCTAGCGGCGAAGAATATGCCGTACCTAATTCTTACTATTTGTTAGAAGAGAACAATGCCGCCGAAACCAATAGCGCCTATACTTATCCGGCTAACAAACGCGAAGACGTGAAACTGACTGATATTCCGGCGGGTGATTACAAATCCATTAAATTTTCAGTGGGTGTTGACACCAAATACAACAGCAACCTGAGCCTTCAGGCGGGTGAACTGTCCCAACTGAACGGCATGACCAATGTTTCCTGGATGTGGGCCACTACCTATATTTTCTCTTCCCTGAAGGGTAAAGTAACTGACGGCGCAACTTCAAAAACGATGGTTGTTGAAACCGGTCTGGATGCCAATTACAAAACGGTTACGTTGGCTTTACCGTCTACCTTGCATATCGGTTCAAGCAAATCGTCAACCATTTTGTTAAACGCGGATGTAACCAAAGTAACCGACGGTATAGACGTAATGACCACGCCTACAGTTGGCGCATCTCAGGCAACAGCAATGGCTGCTGTCGCAACCAACTATGGCACTAAAGTATTTACAGTAAAGTCTGTTAACTAATACCTATGGCAGGCTTAAACGCATATCCGCGTTTTGCCGCTATGCTTTTTTTAACCGGATGGCTGGTAACCTCGTCTTGTAAAAAAGACGGGGCTGCCGGTACCGTTCCGGTCGTTGCGCTGCATCCGGCTGAACTCTCCGTTCCCGCTAATTTTCCGGCGGTGAAGAGTGACCCGGATAACCCGTTAACGCAAGAAGGCATCGCCCTGGGCAGAATGTTATTTTATGATACCCGTCTTTCGGGCCTCAACAGGCTTTCCTGTGCATCGTGCCACCGGCAGGATATCGCTTTTAGCGATGGTGTAGCGCTCAACAATATCGGCGAGTCAGGGAATACCCTGCCGCGCCATGCACCGGCACTCATTAACCTGATCTGGGCTAATAACGGCCTGTTTTGGGACGGTGGTTCAACCAACCTGGAATCGCAGGCCTTCGGCCCCCTGACCAGCGTAGATGAAATGCACCAGAACCTGAGCGAGCTGGAAGCGGAATTGAAGCAGGTGCCCGAATATGTGCAGCAATTTAAAACGGTATTCAACGGCGAGGTCAAGTCGGCCTCCATTGTCAAAGCCCTGGCGCAATTTGAACGGACGCTCATTTCAGGCAACAGCAGGTATGACCGCTTTATACGCAAAGAAAACGGTGTGCAATTATCAGATCAGGAACAACAGGGGCTGGCACTGGTCAACAGTAAATGCAGGAGCTGCCACGCGGGTGAATTATTCACTGATAACGGCTATCATAACAATGGGATCGACAACGATTTCAGCAATGATGCGCTGGAGCGGATCTATATGGGGCGCTTCCGTATAACCAATAACCAGGCAGATCTGGGCAAATTTAAAACGCCTACGCTACGTAATATCCTGCTGACCGCGCCTTATATGCACGATGGCCGCTTTAAAACTATCGATGAGGTGCTGGCGCATTATCATAACGATATCAGGATTTCAGCCACCACCGATCCGCTGCTTTATCAAAACGGCGGCCAGGCAGGCATCCCCATGACTGATCAGGAGATGAAAGCCATCAAAGCATTCCTAGCCGCACTGACGGACACAGACTTTGTCCAAAACCCGAAACTTAGTAAACCCAATTTATGAAGACATTTAAATTTCTAACTCCATATTTAGCGGCAGGCAGTTTGGCCTTGCTGCTGCTTTCCGGCTGCTCTAAAAAGGCCGATGTAGCACCAAATTACAACGAAGATGATCTCGCTCCGTTCTCGGTGGAGTTTGATAACATTGTCGGGGAAAAAACACTGGCCTTTAATAATACAGCCAGCCCATACACCAATGCGGCGGGCGAAAAATTCACCGTTTCCCTCGTTCAGTATTTTATCAGCAACATCAAGGTAAGTAAAGCCGATGGTACTACCTATACCGTTAAACAGGATAGCAGTTACTTTCTGATTAAAGGCGCTGACCGCGCTACGCGCTTTGCCAAAGTGAAAGTGCCGGAAGGCGATTACACCAAATTAACTTTCACTTTAGGTGTAGACAGCCTGCGCAGCACGATGGATATCAGCAAGCGCACGGGCGTATTAGACCCTGCTGCTGGCATGGACGACGGAATGTACTGGGGCTGGAATGCCGGGTACATCTTCTTTAAACTGGAAGGCAACTCCAATGTGATCTCTGATGATGTTAACGGCGACCCAACCGGCAAAAAGCAATTCAAATACCATATCGGCGGCTTCGGGGGCTATTCCGCCCCAACGATCAATAATATCAAAACGGTCACCCTCGACCTAACTACCGGCGGCATCGCCAAAGTCCGTAAGGACCGCCAGAGCAATGTGCACCTGTTTGTCGATCTGATGAAAGTTTTTAACGGTAAAAACAGCTTCAGTATCGCTTCACACCCCAACGTCATGTTCAGCGATTACAGCGTCAATATTGCCGGAAACCTGACGGAATTGTTCCGCCACGACCATACAGAAAACTAAACACCATGAAAAAAAGAGCATTTTGGGTGGTGATAGGAGGTTTTTGTTTGCTGATGTATGCCTGTAAAAAGGAAGATCAGATTAAGGAAGCGGTCAGCACATTCCTGGGTTTTCAAAAACCGGCCAACTTTCCCGAACCCGTCTACAAACTGGAGAACAATAAAGTAACCGAAGCAGGTTTCCTTTTGGGGCGTTCCTTGTTTTATGAGCCCCGGCTGTCGCGCAATAACACCATTTCCTGTGGTTCCTGCCATATCCAGTCCTCGGGCTTTACGCAACACGGGCATGATGTGAGCCACGGTATAGACGACCTTTTAGGTACGCGTAACTCGCCGCCCATTATGAACCTGGCCTGGAACAGTGCCTTTATGTGGGGAGGCGGTATTTATGATCTGGATTTGCAACCTATAGCACCCATCACTACGCATGTGGAGATGGATGAGACCTTGGATAATGTAATGGCTAAACTCCGGCTGGTAGCCAAGTACCCGACGATGTTCAAAGCCGCCTTCGGTACGGAGGAGATCAATACAGCTCGTTTCATGAAAGCACTTTCACAATTTATGGTGATGTGTATCAGCGCTAATTCCAAATACGACAAAGTAATGCGCAAGGAAGCCGGGCAAAGCTTTACGGCAGATGAGCAGGCAGGATACGCGCTGTTTCAGGCTAAATGTAGTAGCTGCCACAAAGAGCCCCTGTTCACGGATGGCTCATTCCGTAATAACGGATTGGCACCATCACCTATCAACGACCTGGGTTTGTACACTGCTACCTTGCAGGAGACGGATCGTTATAAGTTTAAAGTACCCAGTTTGCGCAACCTAACTTATACCGCGCCTTATATGCATGATGGCCGGTTCCTGACGCTTAACGGCGTATTTGATCATTATAACGACGAAGTACAGCAAACGGCTAATCTCGACCCTTTATTACAACTGAACGGCAAGCCCGGCATCAGCCTGACCGCCGATGACCGCGTTAAGCTGACTGCCTTTCTTAAAACCCTGGATGATGCGGATTTTGTTACCCGCAAAGACCTGGCTGAACAATAAACACGATGAAAAAATACATTATCCTTCTTTTCTTTTCGGTCATCACCTTCCCGGTGCTGGCTTGCGATATTTGCGGATGCGGCGTAGGCAGTTATTACCTCGGTATCCTGCCGGAGTACCAGAAACGTTTTATCGGCATACGATACCAGCATAAAACGCTGACGACCCACCTCGGCCCGTTCGGAGAACGCACGCCGATCACTTCTGACGAAACTTACCAAAGCATGGAGGTTTGGGGCGGCTGGAACATCGGGAAAAAGTTCCGGGTGTTGGCTTTTTTACCTTATAATTTCAACGACCGGGTAGCACAGACGGGGAACGGCTCCAAAACAGGTTTGGGCGATGTCGCGGTGATGGGTTATTACAACCTGTTCAGCCACCGCTCCGTGATCAGCGATAAACTGCTGGTACAGTCGCTTTGGGTGGGTGCCGGTATTAAATTGCCTACCGGCAAATACGAACCCGGTGAACGCTTGCGCGTATCTGAATCGCCCAATAACTTTCAGCTGGGTACGGCCAGTACCGATTTTACGCTGAACGCGGCTTATGATGTACGGTTAATGGATTTTGGCATCAATGTGAACGCCAACTATAAGATCAATACCAATAACAAATATGATTATCGCTACGGCAACAAGTTGACGGCAAATGCGCTGGCCTACTACAAGATCCGGATTTTTAACAAGGTAACGGTAGCGCCTAATGCAGGGGTGCTTTACGAAACCTCGCAACAGGATGTGGAGCGTAACAAGTATGCTGTAGATGTTTCAGGTGGCCATGTGGTATCGCTCGTCGGCGGCCTGGAAGCAAACTTCAGCCGCTTTTCAGCGGGTGCCAACTACCAGGACATTGCTTCCCAGCAACTGGCCAATAACCGCGTTAAAGCAGGTAACCGCCTGATGGTGCATTTCGCGGTAGCCTTTTAAGTTTTTTATTAAACAGTACTCCTAAAAAATCAAAAAGATGAAAAAAATCAAAACAACACTGTTAACCATCACGACTATACTATGCATGGCTGCCTGCCAGAATGAAGGCGATTATAAGGTAATCCGCAAACAGGTACTTGACCGGCATGACCAGATCATGATGGATGGCGAAAAAGCGATGAATGACAAAATGATGCTTGATACGCTCGCGCTGTCGGGCCTGGCCAAACTGAAAGCGCAACAACCCTCATTGGACACTGCCGCCGAGCATCGGGAAATAAAACGGTTAACCAAAAAGCTCGATGATGCCGATGAACGCATGAACGACTGGATGCACAATTTTAAGACCGATGTTGACGGCAAGTCTAATCAAGAGGCCGTGGATTATTTTAATGGTCAGAAAACAAAGATAGCCCAACTCGACAGCCTGTATAAAGCAGTGTTAAAAGAATCAACCGGTTATCTCCGAAAATTCAATTTGAAAGCAGATACGACCATGAAAAGCATGGATCATATGAAAATGTAACCTAATGAAAAAACAATATGCTTACATGCTCGCCGCTTTAGTTTTGGTAGCCTGCCGTCCTTCGCAAAAGCAACTTCCGATTTTAGGCAGTCGGCATCTTATACAAAAAACCGTTGGTGGTAAAGTCATTACCGATACGGTCTACCAGACTATTCCGGCCTTCCGGTTCCTGAATCAGGACAGCACTATGATCGATAACCATACTTTTGATGGCAAGATCTACGTGGCAGACTTTTTCTTTACTTCCTGCCCCACCATCTGCCCGGTGATGCACCGTAACTTGCTGAAGGTTTACGATAAATACAAAGGCAACACCGAGGTGATGCTGTTATCCCACAGTATCGATTTTAAGTATGATGTACCGCATGTATTAAAAAGCTATGCGGTTAAACTGGGAATTACCGGCACGCAATGGGAATTTGTGCATGGCAGCAAGGAAGTGATTTACACTTTGGCGGAAAAGAACTATCTTGTATCCGTTGCAGAATCTGCCGGACAAAACGGCGGTTATATGCATCAGGGCTATCTGGTATTGGTTGACAAGGAGAAACGTATTCGTGGTGCTTATGACGGAACTGATGAAAAACAGGTTGCCCGGTTGATGGAAGATATGGATCTGCTATTAGCGTCTTATGGGCACAAAACTGATTAAATAAACGTATGAAACCGAAAAAAATTAAAAGGAAAAGCGAAAGGAAGCTGCTGATCGCAGTAACCGCATTCTTGTCTTTCTCCTTTGTCGTTATTATATGAATTGAGGCGGAGCAGAATCCGCACCGTGTTGTCAAAGAATTGATTAAAATAGGTGCACTCTAAAAAAAATTAGACTTAATTAAAAAGTATAATCCTCGCCCTTTTTGCTCGATTTTCTCTTTCTGAAAGCCTAAATAACTACACATGCCCATTTTTCTCGTAATTTTATCATTTATGAAAGAAATAACATTCAAATTAAACGGCAGAATGTGGATGGAGATTGATGGCGAACAAATGCTTGGTCCAGGAAGGGTTGAGCTGCTTGAAAGAATACAGGCTTCGGGTTCTCTTCGGCAGGCGGCTATTCAAATGAAAATGTCCTATAAGCAAGCGTGGGATATGATCAATCACCTGAATTCACATTTCGGCACTCCGGTAGTAATTTCGCATCGAGGCGGTAAAGGTGGAGGAATGGCGGTCATAACAGAGCAAGGCATTCAATTAATCAAAGAGTTTCGTGATTTACAACAGAAATTTCGTGATTTTCTTAAAGAAAATAGCAAAACAGATTGATTTTAATCTTTCTAATATAAAACCGCCAGAAAAATACTCAAGATTAACAGCCATGTACTCCCTTTCTATTAAAGACAATATTAAATAATTGAATTTTCTATAAAAGAAAAAGCATTGAAGCTTTTCTATATCTTAGCGTTATGTATAAGAAAATATAACGAAATTATAAGAATGAAGCTACCATTACCTTTATTTACAATTATCCTATTAATCGTGTCATATTTTTTTAGCTTGAAGGCTAACGCGCAGGTTGCAGATACAAGCAAACATGTTTTCCAACTTGGCCAGGTTAATATTATTGGCACCAAAGACAGTTTAAGAAGCAACAAGCTTAGCGCTGGCACGCTTAATTTATATAACCGGTACGATGTATCGCATGCCTTGAGTTTATTGCCCGGTGTTACCCTTACAGCCATTGGTCCGCGAAATGAGTCGGCGGTAAATATACGTGGGTTTGATATCCGCCAGGTTCCTGTTTATTTAGATGGGATTCCTTTATATGTACCTTATGATGGTTATGTGGATTTGGCAAGGTATAATACATTTAACCTGTCGGAGATTAATATTTCTAAAGGTTATTCATCCGTATTATTCGGACCCAATGCCGAAGGTGGAGCGATAAACATGGTGAGCCGTAAACCTGCAAACCCTTTTGAACTGAACGCGGTTGCCGGATACCTTAACGGCGGCTATCGGCTTAACACAAATATTGGGTCTAACTTAGGTAAGTTTTATTACCAGGTTTCTGCTTCACAATTAAAACGTGATTATTATCCGCTTTCGTCGTCTTTTACGCCGGTTAAAAATGAAGATGGTGGCCACAGGGATAACTCGTATAGTAACGATATTGATGTAAGCGGCAAAGTTGGATTTACGCCAACAGCATCGCAGGAATATGCTATTGGCTATAGTTACCATCATGGTACAAAAGGCACACCCGTATATGCGGGCGACGACACGCAAAATTCTTTACTCACCAAACCCCGTTACTGGAAATGGCCTAACTGGGATACACAGGGCCTGTACCTGTTAAGCAACAACAAAATCAATACAACTAATGTGATTAAAACCCGCTGGTATTACAGCCAGTTTAAAAACGAGATTGACAGTTATGACGATGTAAACTATAGCACCATTACCAAACCTTATGCTTTTAAAAGTATTTATAATGATTACACATTAGGCGGCAGTGTGATATTTGAAAATACGGATATTAAGAACAACAGCCTTAGTATTGTGGGCCAATACAAACAGGATGTGCACCGAGAGCACAACGTAGGCGAACCAATACGACGTGATGCTGATAATAATTTCTACGCGGGTGCCGAAGACACTTACCATATTACTTCGGCCCTGAAGGTAAATGCGGGTGTAGGTTTTAATGACAGGCGCAATACCCAGGCGCAGCTGTACAGCAATAACGTAATTTCTGATCTGCCCGGTGGCGGAAACAGCGCATGGGACGTGCAGGGCCTGGTTCAATATGATCTGGATAATACCAATTCCCTAAGCTTTTCAGTTGCGCGTAAAACCCGGTTTGCAACCATCAAAGATCGCTATTCCTTTAAACTGGGCACAGCCATTCCCAATCCCAATCTGAAAGCAGAGGATGCTTTAAATTATGATTTGAGCTATCACACACTTATTGGCAGTAAATTAACCTTACAGGCATCCGGCTTTTACAGTAAAATCAATAATAGTATTCAAACCGTTAATAATGTAGCTGTTGATCCTACCACGCACGCCAACCTTTCTCAAGTGCAAAATGTTGGCCAGGCAGAATATTATGGTGCAGAGTTTGCGGCTGGTTACCCAATTAACACCCGATTAAGACTGGATGCCAATTACACCCTCATTGTGCGCAACAATCTGTCGGCTCCTCAAATATATTTTACAGATGTGCCCAAACATAGCTTGTTTGCTTCAATACAGTATTCGCCTGTTGCCAAATTATACCTGCTGGCATCTGAAGAATATAATTCAAAAAGATATAGCACCAGTTACGGCACAACATCTGGCGCGTTTTATTTAAGCAATGTAAAAGCACACCTTACTTTGGTAAAAGGATTATCTTTAGAGGGCGGAGTAAACAACTTGTTCGATCGTAACTATACACTTGTAGAAGGTTATCCCGAAGAAGGAAGAAATTATTTTGTTAACCTGATGTTTAACTATTAATTGATCATTTGAGGTGTTGACAGAACGATATAAATTGAAATTTAACCGGCATAAAACTTTATCTAAAGTTGGTGTACTGTCGTTCCTGTTCGTCCTCACTGTTGGATTATCGGCCAGGACTTATTATGAAGATCCTATCCCCACTGGTTCCTTTCAATTGGTCTACCCGGCTAACTTCGGAAATCGCATTAATGTTCCTGCTGATAATCCTACTACAAAACAAGGTGTTTACCTCGGTCGCCTTCTATTTTATGAAACAGCGCTTTCGGCCAACAATAAATTATCCTGCTCAAGCTGTCACCGGCAAGAGAAAGCCTTTACGGATGGTAAAGCATTGAGCGAAGGTGTTGACCATGTATTATCAACCCGAAATTCGATGTCGTTGGTTAACCTGCTTTGGACCCGGAAATTATTTTGGGACGGTCGCGCGGCCAGCCTGGAAGACCAGGCCGCCACCCCCTTGAGCAATCCGCATGAAATGGGGCAATCTTTAACTATATCAGCCCAAAAACTCAGTCGTATTCAATCCTATCCTGCGTTATTCAGGTTGGTTTATGGCGATACCCTGATTAATGGCGACCGTATTGTGAAATCCATAGCCCAATTTGAGCGCACCCTAATCTCTGCTAATTCGCGCTATGACCAATATTTAAGAAATGCCTATCAGCCCAACGAACAGGAATTAAAAGGAATGGCCTTATTTAACCAATTCCCGCAGCCCGAAAAAGGTATCCGTGGCGCAAACTGTGCGCATTGCCATGGGGGAGCCAAAACCTATATGGAGTTATTTCACAACAATGGCCTGGATAGCATTCCCAAAGATGCTGGTATAGAAACCTTAACAGGCTTACCCGCAGATCGCGGACGTTTCAAGGTGCCTACGTTAAGGAATATAGCGCTCACTGCGCCCTATATGCATGACGGCCGCTTTAAAATACTGGAAGAAGTGATAGACCACTATAGCGAGCACATCAAACAATCCGCTTCTTTAAGTTCCTTTTTACAGGGTGAGTCTAATGAAATTGGTGGCACGTCATTAAAGCTACTACCCGAAGAAAAAAAAGAGCTGCTCGCTTTTTTAAACATGTTAACAGATTCAGTTTTCATCAGTAACCCTTCATTTTCCAACCCGCATTTACGCATCACCACAAATAAATAATATACCATGAAAAAAATATTTTTAATTATCGCCCTGGCTTTTTTGAGCCTTTCGCCCTTGCTTACCATAGCGCAATCTCAACAGGCTGCAGTAAAAATAACAGGGGAGGTTACTACTCCGCTGACTATTAATAATGAAGACCTGCAGAAGTTCAATCAAACCATAGTAGTAAGAAAGGACAAGGACGGTAAAGATCACACCTACTCGGGTGTGCTTGTTGCCGACCTATTACAAAAAGCCGGTGTTACCATGGGCCCCGAATTGAAGGGCGAAAACCTCACTAAATATTTATTGGTTGATGCCAGCGATGGTTACCAGGTGACCTTTACCTTGGCCGAGCTTGATAAAAGCTATACTGACCGCATGATCATACTTGCCAACCAAGTAGATGGAAAACCATTTCTCCCGGCCGACGGCCCATTCCGCATTATTGTGCAAGGCGAAAAAAAACCGGCCAGGTGTATTAAACAGGTGGTTAGCTTTAAAATTGCTTTTGCGAAGTAAAATAATTTAGGCACAGTTCAACCTGAAAGAACAGATTAATATCAACACCTGACCTCGTTTATGACATATAATCTAATATGGTAGATTAATTGTCAGCCAATATTACTAGTGTTATGTTAATCGTGTAATGACGGATAAAGTCTTTTCAGTTTTATTCGCGCATCTTTATTTTCGAACTGCCAGTTAATTTTGCTGTTCTTATTATTTCTGTTGTGTTGCCATGCCGCTACCTCTTCATTGATCTTCAGCATTGTTGAAATATGCCTGTTTAGGCATTGCCCATTCAATACATGCAATTCTATCTCGGCCATATTGAGCCAGCTTCCATGCTTGGGCGTATAAACAAACTCAAACCTATCCCATAGCCTTTTGGCTTCGGCTGGTTCAAATGTCTCGTAAAATGCAGAGGCCGAATGGGTTTTAAAATTGTCCATTACTAAAGTTATTTTTTTCGCTGTCGGGTACCATTCATCTGCTATTCTTTTTACGAATAAAGCCCAGTCCTTTTTGGTTTTAAACGCCGTAATTTCTACAAAGCGCTTGCCCCTCAAAGGCTCGTTGGCCATAAATATATTGACTACCCCATGCCTTATGTACTCGTAATCTACTCTTGCCTCCTGGCCAGGCTTCATGGCTTGAGAGGGCTGCCCTTCTTCTATCAATTGTTTTGGCGACTCATCCATACATACAACCGGAAATTCCTCATCATAAGGTTTTTTGTATACATCCAATACGCGTTCCATATTGGCTACAAATTCGCTGCTTTTTTCCGGTGGTATTACCCAGCCCTTTACTTTCCAAGGCTTAAGTTCGTTTTTTTAAGCACACTTCTTACTGTTACATGCGAAATACTTTCTACATATTCCAACTCTACCATTTTATCGGCGAGTAGCCTTAATGACCATTTAGCAAACCCCTCAGGCGGCTCGCTGCAACACAAGGCAACCAGCTTCGCTTCTACATCGCCATCTGATTTTGTTTCATAAACACGGCTGGTGGGGCGACGATCTAAAACACCTTCAAAACCCTCTTCAATAAACTTTTTCTTCACCCGGTCTATCGTTCGCATCCCTACTTTCAGGACTTTGCTGATCTGTTCATTTGTTATTTTCTCCGCATATTCCCCTTCATCACAATTCAATAGTATATAGGCTGTCCGGAATGTTTGAGAACTATGGGAGCCCTTGTTGATTATCGAGTATAACTCTCCAACCTCCTCTTTTGTAAGTTTTATCGTATAACGTACCATCTGTAATTTGTTTTACAAATATACGCTTTTATACGTCATATTATATTTAACTTAACACTAGAACAAGATTGTGCTATATTGCCCGAAAGTATAATACAGCAATGGATGGCTACAGATAATGTAGACTTCAACACTAACGATGGGAAACTCTATCTGCTCATAGAAAAGGATTTTGCCTGCCTGGATCATGTAGCCGGAGATCAAAGCGATAATTACCCGAATCCGGCATTGCTTTAAACCGGGACTATTCTGTGTCCCTTTCTTTTTTACATCAGTAAAACGTAATGCTGCTCTTCAAACTTATTTTCTTGATATCCGCCGAGATTTACGAAGAACAGTTTTTCCCTTCGCTCCGGCTGAGGCTTGATTGCAATAATTTTGTGAGATATTAACCTGATAACCATCAACTAAATTTACTTCACGCCAGACATCGATATGTTGTATCTTCTCTGATTCCGGCCAGAAGGCTTCAATTTCCGGCAAAAGGGTGCAATTCCAAAGAAAACGTCGTGCTTCGCTCAATATGTCGACCGCGAGGCTTACAGCCTTATATAAACATGAAAAAAATTAATATTGTTCATTGACCTAAATATAAGGAGGTTTTTGTCAAATATTTTATCATAATCTACTTAATCATTGACACAAGACTACCAGCTATGCGATAACTACCGTTTAAGTAGTAGCCCGAAATTAGTTCATTCATTTTCTAAATAACAATAGCTTTTTGGATGATGCCATGTGCAATAAGTATCTTTGTTTCATTTCTCATTGATGCCTGTTTTTTATCCCCTGCATTTAGAGAGTCTAAAACATTGAATCCTGTTGGAACTTTAGAAGTTATGGCCCACACATCGAAAACTGAGTTAAAGACAAGTTTGCCTGAATTAGAGGAATTATTTCGTCGCTTGCAAATTGATACTTCCATTCTTGGTTTTTATGACGATCCAGGTTTTCTGTGGGAAGAAAGCGCAACTCCTGATTTTTTGGAAAACTATGCCGCTTTTGTTCAATTAAAAAAGTACGATGAAAGCTACCTTCGAAGGGCGACTGTCGAGATTCCATTTATATGTAATTTACTGTATAACGAATTAGTTAATCATGGACAATTTGGCGCTTCTATTGATATATCATTCGCACTAGTTCGTATTTTAGAGGCTGAGGGGTTTTGGAACTATATTGTTAACGGTAGTTCAACGATAGAGTTTCAGTCCAAGCTTAAACTTAAACCTCGTTATTTTTGGTCTTTCAATGTTAACCCGGAACCTGTAGGCGGCCATACTTGGATAGTAGCGCCGCCATTTAATATTATTGACCTTACGTTAAAACAGCAACCTTATGCTTTCGGCGAAGAGAAATGGTTGCCCGATACAGTGATCACAAAAGATTTCAAGATTTACAAACCTCGGGAAATAGACCTTATTAGTCCCGACCTAAGTCTCATCATGAATGTTCAAGGGAATGCTGGAAGTAATCTATCGCGTATAAAAACTAATTATTCGGTATTTGCGCGTCTTTTTAAACCAAATCAAATTGAAACAGGTGATTTAAAGATTAAATATATTCCGGCTGGTTTATCCGTACCGGAAGAGCCGTTGGACAAAATCATATCTCCAAACCTTAATGGCAAACCTCCTTTTGAATTCTATCAAGAAGTCATCAAGCCAGCACTCAAAGAACTAAGGGAAATGAAATAGCACATTGCTGTAAGTCGCAGTCTCCATCTAAATTTTAATGGTTTGTATCCTTAATCGGAAATAGCATCTAATTATTATTATTAAGCTAACAAAGTATTTTGTGCGGAAAAGCGTTATGTTTTATAAAGTATAACGAAATTATTTTTCCTATTATTATATTTCACGTGTTTGTATTATAATGCTATAATTTTATTAAAAAAATAGAGTTTTCAATGGTAATAATTTATTAATATTGTCAAAATACCAGCGTACATATATTTGTGCCAGGCCTTTACCAATAGGCTAAACCGAGACAATCGAACCTAAATAATACTTATAACACAATGAATCATAATGTTCATGGCATAGATTTAAAGGAGATTACATCGTGTCCTTATGCTCCAAAAGCCGTCGTAGAGTATTTTAAAGAAGAAGTATTAGATACAGACGATTCTACGCTTAGCAAATTAAAAAAAGATTTCCTTGCCGTGGTAACTGGTCCTAATTTTCTGCGATTAGATGCTTACGTTGTAAAGCTCGGCGTCAAAATTGATTCTGTGAATGATCTCGTAGAACATTTTAAAAAACTGATGTATTATCTAAACGATAATCTCGGCACCGACAATGAATTAGAGGTGCCAAACTGGCGTTTTATTTTTAACAATACCAGTTTTTTTGTGATCGTAATGTCCGACATATATACAAGAGACAGCACGAGGTGGTATCCTGATGGTCATGTAATATTATTTCAACCTGAACACTCATTTCATAGGCAGATCCCAAGATCAAAAAGAAAAGCAGTAATAACATCGATCCGAAAAATATTCGCAAAACAAGGTGCCGACTACAGTGAAATCGTAGAAGATGCCCTTGAACCTCAGAAATATATATTTCCTTTAACTAAAAATGATGAACTAATAAATTGGTGGTTATGAAAATAGAAGCAAAAAAAATCCTGGACTTTCTGCATTTTACTGAAAATCTTAAGAAACTTACACGACACAGTTGGCTTTCTGATGGACGTCAGGAAAGTGTTGCGGAGCACACGTGGCGTATATCAATTATGTTTATCCTGGTAGAACCTCATCTGGGGATAAAGGTCGATTCTCTAAAAACGTTGGAAATGATTGTTATTCATGACATTATCGAAATTATCGCCGGTGATGTATGGGCTTTTGATGCTTTTAATAAAGAAACAAGAGAATTAAAAATACAGCGTGAAATGGCGGCTATCGATGAGATCAGGAAAACACTTGATAATGAAACGGGCGAGAAGTTTCACGCTTTATGGCATGAGTTTGAAGCCAAAGAAACAAACGAGGCTAAAGTAGCAAATGCGTTAGATAAACTTGAGGCCCAAATTCAGCATAATGAGGCAGATATATCAACCTGGCTTGATATAGAAAAAGAGATGCTACACATGATGCATAAACATGTTGAGTTCAATGAATTCTTGATTGCTTTTAAAGAAGTAATTGTTGAAGAGGGAGTTGAAAAATTAGCCAACAGCAATTCGAGCGAAGAAGCTTTGAAATCGTAATATTAATAAACAAACCAAAAACCTAATAATTGCAAACTTATCATATCTTAAATCGCTTCTCGAAAGAGAAGCGACTTGTTATTCTTTTGTGCTTACTTTTTCCAGTAACTTCTTTTTCACAGATTCACGGTAATGTTAAAGATTCTATTGGCAACAGGCTGTCCAACGTCGTTTGTAAATTAACGAGTCTTGGAAGTTCCAGAACATATTCAAACCCTACTGATAATAATGGCGACTTCTATTTTAAGGGAGTTGTTGCGGGAAAGTATTCAGTAAAAATTTCGCTTGTCGGTTTCCAAGCCTACGTGATTGACAATTTAATAGTGAAGGAGAAAGATAACATTGATTTGGGGAGCATTATTCTTCATACAGAAAGCAGGTTGCTAAAAGAAGTGAAGATCAGCTACAAACAGCCCGTTTACCAACAAAAGATGGATAAAACCATCGTTAATGTTGGAGAAACAATTAGTGCGTCAGGAGGCAGTGTTCTCGATGTTTTGGAGAGATCGCCAGGAGTCGCCGTTGATAGGCAAAATAACACTATTTCTATGCGGGGCAAGGAAGGGGTGTTGGTAATGATCAATGGCAAACAAACCTATCTTCCAATCTCAGAAGTCGTTCAGATGCTTAAGGGTGTTGGCACCGGCGTAGTATCAAAAATAGAGTTGATCAACAATCCTTCATCCGATATGGATGCAACAGGAAGTGCAGGTGTTATAAATGTTATCTTAAAAAAAGGTAGTAATCTCGGTCAAAGCTTCAGTTACGATGTAAACGGAGGCTACGGGAGAGGCGGGAAATTCGGAGGAGATTTGAATTACACTAACCAATTTGGCCGGCTTAGCTTAACTGCGTCTTACTCGGGAATGTATAACAATAGTAAAGAGGAATGGAAAGTTAATCGGAGGAATGATTATCACGACAGTGTTTTCGAAGTTAATACAACTACAGATCGCCATCCAATTAATATCACAAATTCAGGATCTCTTCGCCTTGATTACCCCGTGAACGACCGGTTATCATTTGGTGCAAATGTTCAGGCCTACTTCAAACATTGGAACATGGATGCGGATAACAATACAAATGTTAGTGATGGCCTGGTGATTCACCAAACAGATAGGGAGCACGACCGATGGTATGATATATTGAGCGGGGTAGACTCCAGGTATCAAATAAATCCCAATAGTTTAATTACTGTAAATGCGGATTATTTATCATACGTGAATAACAATCAACATGTTTATAATAATGAATATTCAGGGTCTGGCGCTACCAAAACAGAGCTAATAAATACTGATAAACATACCCCCATTCATATTACCGTCTTCAAAACTGATTATAATAATAAGGCTAGTGATAGTTTCACCTTTAAAGGTGGTTTGAAAACCGCCATTTCCTCTTTTACAAATAATGTAGCAGAGAACAATCTCGATGATCCAAATAATTCGTTGCTGGTTGATCTTACAGGTAAGGACTTTCTGAATGAGAATATCTATGCAGCTTATTCAAGCGCGCAATATCGTTTATCCTCTAAAATCAGTTTGGATGGGGGCTTAAGGTATGAATACACAACATCTACTTTAAAAGATCAAAATAACCTTTCTTTGTTCGATAGAAAATACGGAAATCTTTTCCCAAGTGTGACTGCTAAATACGAAATCAACAACGAAAATACACTGCAATTAGGTTATAATAGAAGAATCTCGCGGCCATCTTTCGTCGATATTGCCCCTTTTATCGTATTTCTCGACCCTAACACCTATGTAACCGGAAACGTTGAGTTAAAACCAACTTTGACAGATAATTATTCGGTTTCTTATAAACTTGATGATTATTTCTTTTCTCTTGAATATTCAAATAATACAAACTCAATCAGCACATTCCAGCCTGTCCTAAATGTAAATTCTAATACGCTTTTGCTTACCCCAAGGAATATTGATCATTTTAAGGTGGTGTCCTTCACAGCTAACGCGCCCTATGAAGTCAGCACCTGGTGGAAGTTTATCGTGAGTGGTACGTATTCATACCAAATGGTCAATACGATTTATGCATACAATGAGCGAGTGAACTTTTCCAGGAATACAGTTCGGCTGAACATCACAAATAACTTGACCCTGCCAAAGGGACTTTCAATTGAGCTATCAGGGTATGTCCAATCCCCCTTTATTGTCGGGATCACAACAAGAAAAATTCCAGGCGAAGTGAATTTTGGTTTGATGAAGAAACTAACGGAAAGATCAAGTTTAAGTTTTGTAGCGAATGATATATTCAAAACGAATATCTGGACCGAAACCAACCAATTATCAACCGGCAACTTTAGCCTTCACAGGAATAACAATTTTGAAACAAGAGTTTTCAGGCTGTCATACGCTTATAAGATAGGTACAACTAATCACAAGGCCAGAGAAAGGGTAGATGAAGAAAAGCGTGTCAATTAAACATTCAAATCAAGCAATAACACATAAATAATCTTGTAATTATTCAAAAAACATGGAATCGGCATCAATCGTTTTAGCACTGTTAATGATAGCTATATGCTTATTATCAGTCCTGCATCGGGTTTTTAAATATTACGTCAACTTAGTATCGGTTAATTACAAAGTTCCAGTTATAACAGCTCAATTAACTGGAAAAAAAGTCGCCATCCTTATGGCTATCAGGAATGAAGAACCATCCATCGTTTTTAAAACGCTCGATAGCATGTTGAGGCAGAAATACGAAAACTACATAATCATAGTTGTAGATAACAATACGGAATCCGAAAGCTTGTGGAAGCCCATCGAAGAATACTGCAGCCAGAATGACAAATTGAAGTTTGTTCACATCATGAATCTAAAAGGGTATAAATCCGGCGCGTTAAATCTCGCTTTAGAATACACCCCTGAAGATTGCGATTATATTAGCGTTATTGATTGCGATACTATCGTTGATCCCAGCTATCTCTCAGACCTGATGTGCTTATTTGATAATCCTCAAACCAATGTCGTTTTAACGCCTTCAGGAGTACAAAGTGCAATGCTAACCCAGGAGTTTACTTTAGGTTTAGGGGTTATACACAGGTATTTCCATTCAATCTATATGACCTATGCCCATATGAAAGGCATAGTTCCATTTATAGGGAACATGTCCATCGTTAGAAAATCAGTTATAGAGAAAAATGGTCTTTGGGATGGACACTATCTTTGCGAAGACATGGAATTGTCCAGGAGAATAATAATGGCTGGTAGCAAATCGCAGTTTGTCGATATTCCTTATGGTAAAACATTGTTGCCACTTAGCCTAAAGAGTGCAAAGCAGCAATTCTACCGGTGGGCATTTGGCAATGCACAAATCTTTAGGGATAACTTTCTGAGAGATTTATTTAAAAAACCGAAGCTTGCATTAAGCTTTTATCCGATACCGGGCATTCATGCTAATTTATTCACTCTTCCATTCTACTGTTTTATAGTTCTCTCACTACTTCTGCATGTTTGTGGGATAGATAACCGTTACCTTGAATTAGCCAACATTGCTGTTTTCTCAGTGTTTGTTTTTGATACGATAGGAAATATAATAACTAATACATATCTCCTTAAGAAAGAAAAACTGACTGTTAAAACCGCATGGCTAGGCCTGTGCTTTCAAAAGGCTCTGGCTCTCACCTTCAGCAGGGGTACATATTCGGTACTTATAAATAAAAGTATGCCGTTCAAAATTACGCCTCATTTTAATGAAAAATTGCAGAATAACGTTCTGTATAATGTATATAAAAATTTCAAATTCGACACTTGTCTTTCTTTAGTTGTCGTTTTGTTAAGCGTTTTTGATGCCCGTTTTGGCGCATTAAACTATATATTAATTGCGAATGCATCTTTTGTTGTTTTGAGTTCAGTTTTTCAAGTGTATCTTTCGAGCCTTGAGCAATCTGAATTAGTTGAAGAAGATCTATCTATACATGAATTACAGGAAAACATCTATTAGAACGTCTGTTTCAATGATGTTTTTTACATCAGCACTTTGTTTTTCAAGTTGGACATGCAGGATTTCTTTTTTACAAGAGCGCTTATCTCTTAATGATGGTCAGTTTGGATTTTTGTTATTTTCACTGCCATTGGGAGTTTTTTTCTCGCTTCCTTTGTCCAATCTGTTAGCTAAGAAAATTGGAAGTCGGAAATTATTACTAGTAGGCTTAAGCTTAATGAGCGTCATCCTTACCGCGTTGTCTTTTATACACAATGTGTATTTATTTAGTACTTGTTTATTAGCGTTTGGATTTGCAAATAATGCAACAAACTTAGCGGCCAATATACAAGCCATAGAAACAGAACGGGTGTATCAGAAGCCTATAATTGGTTCTTTTCATGGCATATGGAGTGTGGCAGCGTTGATTGGATCAGTAATAGGGAGTTTATCAATGTCATTACAGATACCAATACAATTTCAATATGTCACAATTTCGGTTATCTCTATAATGCTAATTTTAGTATTTAATAAATTTCTTCATGTACATGACCTCAAAACTGAAAATAATTCGAAAACTTTTAACCTTAAAGTATTCAACAAGTATGTAATACTACTGGGCCTCATTGCACTTTGCGCAATGGTCGGTGAGGGTTCAATGTATGACTGGTCAGAAATATATTTGAAAAGAACATTCGGATCAAACCATTTCCAATCGTCCCTGGGTTATTCTTTATTTATGCTTAGTATGACTTTAGGGCGATTTGGCTCTGATAAGGCCGTTCGTTTTTTTGGTTTAAACTCTTCGCTTATACTCGGTGGTAGCATAATGGCGGTTGGGTTTTTGATTGCTATTTCTTCACCGAGTTTCGCTTTTGTGCTAATAAGTTATTGCTTGATAGGCTCAGGAGTAAGCCTTATCATTCCTGTAGTTTACGGTATAATTGCCAAAATAGGAAACACAGATATTAGTCAATATATAACTGTTGTATCTTCAGTTAGCTTCTTTGGTCTTTTATTTGCCCCGCCTGTAATTGGTATTTTGGCTCAATCTTTCTCCATTAAGATCGCTTTTATACTTCTGCTCCTAATAAGCCTTTTGTCTATTGTACTTTCTCAATACTTCATGTCATTATTAATTAGAAAGGATAGATCACTTCTTATTAACTCAAGAGAAACATAGTGGTATTCTACAGCGCTTAATAAGCTATTCTAAGCATATAGGACTGGCCAGTTGTGTAGCCGAATCAAAAAGACTGCGATTGGATATTAGCAATTTGATATGGTCAAAGCTTAGTGAAGTTAAATGTTTGTTATTCTAGAATGGAGCGTAAATGGCTTTGGGATTTCCGATATATTAACAGTTTGGTGTAGATGTCAGACGGTATAATTTATTAACAGGTTATAAAAATCTTTAAGGGCCCTATATTCATAATCATTATAATTCTGGTAGTTATAAAATTCGTCAAACAAGATAACAGTTCCCGTTAAAATCATGTTTATAATAAACAGCGTTTCTAAAACCTAAAAATGTATAGCATAGATTTCAAGTATGATGTACCGCATGTATTAAAGAGCTATGCGGTTAAACTGGGAATTACCGGCACGCAATGGGAATTTGTGCATGGTAGTAAGGAAGCGATTTACACTTTAGCGGAAAAGAACTACCTTGTATCCGTTGCCGAATCTGCCGGACAAAACGGAGGTTATGTGCACCAGGGCTATCTGGTATTGGTCGATAAGGAGAAACGTATTCGTGGTGCTTATGACGGAACTGATGAAAAACAGGTTGCCCGGTTGATGGAAGATATGGATATTTTACTCAGCTCATATGTCAAATAAAGCAAAGCAACCCTTCAGGTCGAAACCTTACGCGAACAGGAAAAAATTCAACTTGTTTTTAACGGGTATGATTTGCCTTGTGGTAGCAGTTGGCATAGTAATAATATTTAGCAAACCGACGCAAACGAAATTGCCTTTGCTTGGAGAGCCGGTGTTCAAAAAAGTAAATACGCCCCAGGGTACTAAAACAGATACCATCTATCCCGTTATTCCCCGGTTTAATTTTACGGATCAACTTAAGCAGCCTGTCAGTAATCAGACCTATAAAGGTCATATTTACGTTGCCGACTTCTTCTTTACTTCTTGTCCTACGATCTGTCCGGTAATGAGCAGGAATCTTAAAAAGGTTTATGACCAATATGCTGCTTTTCCTGAATTAATGTTTCTATCCTACACGATCGATCCGAAATATGATACCCCGGAAGTTTTGAACCGCTATGCAAAGGCGCTTGGTGCCGATGCGAAACGCTGGCATTTTGTGACTGGCCCCAAGGAAGAAATCTATCAACTTGCCGAAAAAGGATATTATTCTCCTGCAAATAAAGACGATAGCGTCGACGGCGGTTATGTACATAGTGGCGGGTTGATCTTGATTGACCGGAACGGGCATATGCGCGGGGTTTATGACGGCACCAGTGATGAAGAAGTGGGTTGGTTAATCAGGGATCTTAAAATCTTACTCGCAGAAAAATAAAATACGATGACCAGTGATCCCCACTTTGCCTTTCAGGGACTATTGCTAATGGCAGACGCCATGCGTTATTTGTTCCCTATAGAAAGTGGTGTCTGAACAGTAAATCGGAACAAAGCTTTGGTGTTAAATCTAAATACTTACTACCTTTGCACACAGCATGTATAAAAGAATAATAGGCTGGCTACTGATGCTCGCGGTTTTTACCGGGAGCTTTTCCACCTTGTTCATTTATGCGGGATTTAAACTCAATGAGGATTATATCGCAGCAAACCTTTGTGTTAACCGCTTTAATCCAGGACTCCATTGCAACGGTAAGTGCTATTTCATGCGAAAGATCAGGCAGGCTGAAGAGCATCAAAAGAAACAAGCCAGCAGGAGTAATTCGCTTCGCGTAGTAGTCAGCTTTTTTCAGGAGGCTTATCGTGTTCAGTTTTTAGAACCTTCTTTACTGGAAAAGCATAAAATCTGCCTTTCCAAATTTAACTATCTATATACCAGCCAGTATCTAGATACTATCTTCAGACCACCAAAGTCTTTAGTCTAAGCTATACCAGCTTCTCCCATAATTTCTGCAATAATCTGTTCAACCGTGGCAATGTCACCAGTTGATCATCTCTTTTTATTTAGAATTTAAATAAGAAATGGCCGCCCGTATGCATTTACGTGTGTGGTCTTTTCTGTCAGAAAAATGATATGAAAACTCCATTACGATTTTTTAATTTTCTTTTTATACTATTCATTATCGCTGTTGGCCAAACGGCTTTCGGAAAAATAACAACCGGCGATGGCAAAATCACCGGTAAAATCACTGATAAAAGTACCGGCAACCCGATAGCCGGTGTAACCATCACCATACCCGATCTGAAAATTGCAACCAGCACAGACGCAAACGGCAACTATTTGCTGAAACGGCTGCCGAAGGGCGAATACCTGATCCAGGTAAGCGCTGTCGGTTATGCCAGTGAAACCAAAGTGGTGGAGCTGGGTAATACCTATTCCGTTGATTTTAAACTATCCACATCGAATTACGAACTTTCGGATGTAGTAGTAACAGCTTTGGGCAACACCACTACCCGTAAACGCGCCACGATCCCCATTACGGTAGTGACCAATAAGATGATCCGGGAAGGCGTCGCCAATACGGCTATTGACCTGGTTTCCTCACAACCGGGTGTTAACGCGACGACAGAAGGCTCAGGTACCACCAAACCGCAGATCAACGGCTTGGGCTTTGACCGAGTACTGACCCTGATGGATGGCCTGCCGCAGGAGGATTTTCAATGGGGCGATGATCATGGAATATTGATCGATCCTTACGCGGTACACAGTGCCGAAGTGATCAGGGGGCCGGCTTCCCTGCAATATGGTGCCAGTGCAGAGGCCGGTGTGATCAGTTTCAAATCGGGCCCGCTGCCGCAAAACGGAACGGTTGTGGGCAGTGTGCTGACAGAATACCATACCAATAATGGGTACCTGGGAACTTCCTTAAACATCGCTGGCAACCATAATGGTTTTGTATGGGGGCTGCAGGCGAGCGGCGAAGCAGCGCACAGTTATTCTAATCCCAAAGACGGCTATGTATGGGGTACCGCCTGGAACCAGGTAAACGGGCGGTTGGTGCTTGGCGTTAACCGCTCATGGGGTTACTCGCGCCTTACCTTAAGCGCCCTGCACCGCAGGATAGAACTGCCCGATGGGAACCGCGACAGTACAGGCCGCTTTATGTTTGATTTTCCGCAGAACGGGAAGATCTATCCTACACGGTCTGATTTTCTTTCTTACAACGCCAACATTGCCAGCGATAAAAGCCTGGGCGAATACCAGGCCTGGTGGCAGAACAGTGTTAACGTGGGCAAAGGTAAAATTGGATTGGATATTGGCTTTGCGCGTAGTGTACACCATGATATTGATACGGGGACCGTTGGTGCAGGTAACTTAATATTGGGTGATATCCCTTTCAACCTGAAATACCAGATCGCAGATGATAAATCCGGCTTAAAGCTAACGACAGGAGTTAACGGCATGTATGAGTTCCATCATAACGGCGATGCCCCTCCATTGCCTTATGTACCTGATTATGAAATACCCAATTATACCAATTTTGAAATCGGCGGCTATGCCATCGTAGAAAAGAACTTTAAAGATCTGACGCTGAGTGGCGGCTTGCGCTTTGACCACACCAATTTTACAGGCGACCCCATGTCGTTGAACAGTGAAGGCCGGATAGTTCCTGTAGGGACTTCGGGTTCTACGGTGCAATTCAGCAGTTTTAATAATAAGTATAATGGCCTATCGGGGAGTATTGGCGCATCCTATCAACTGCCCGGCAATAACTATGTAAAACTGAATGTTTCGAAGAGTTACCGCGCCCCGGCGATCAATGAACTGACTAGTAACGGGTTGAATATCGGCTCCAACCTGGTGCAACTGGGTAATCGCAATTTAAAAGCCGAACAGGGCTACCAGGTAGATCTGGTATATGGCCATGATGGTAAAGATGTAAGCGTGGAAGCGGACGGCTTTTATAACCATATTAACAATTTCATATTTGCCAACCGCACCGATTCACTCTCCAGCGGCTTCCCGATCTATCAGTATCTTTCTACCAATACGGCGATCATCACCGGCGTTTCCGGCTTCCTGAATATTCACCCGGCAGCCACTAAATGGCTGGAAATTGATAATGGTTTCACTTATATTTATTCTCATATTCCCAACGAGACAGATTCAACCAGGCATCTGCCTTATATCCCGGCACCGCATTTAAACTCAGAAGTTAAATTCAGGTTCAATGACGGCCACAATTCAATTTTTAAAGGCACTTATGTCAAATTTGGCTTACAGCACGACTGGGCGCAGAACAATGTATACAGCGCATTTTATACTGAACTTCCTTCTGCGCAGTACACCATTTTTAATGCAGGCGTCGGCACCAATTTGGTTAACCCTAAAACCGGGAGAACCATTTGCTCGGTTTACGTGAATTGTACCAACCTGACCAATGTGGCCTATGCCGACCACCTGAACCTGGCGCAATACTTCCTGGCTTACAATGGTACACCGGCTACGGTAACCCAACAAAACCAGGGTATTTACAACATGGGCAGGAATATCAGCTTCAAGTTGATTTTCCCGTTTGGCAGTAACAGCCACAAAACCACAGCGGAAGAATAGCCGGAATGGGTAGTAATGATTAAAGTCAAACACAGGCGGGTCTTTTCCTTTTATCATTGGAAAAGGCCCTGATGCTTGATTGATCAATCCATATTGGTTTTCCTACATTAATTCATAGGCATTAACGAGTAGCCCATAGAGCCCTCATAAACAGCTTGCCCTTGGATCTTATTTATAATAATTCCAAATAAAAACAAGGCTCTCCTTAAAAGGCTTAGAGAGCTTATATTCTATAACTTTGCAAAATGTTTCGCCAGGCAACCATATTTCTTTTGATCCTGACTACGCTTACGGCGAACTGTTCCCGCTTTTTTGTTTTTGCCGGGTTTGAACTCAATAAGAAATATATCGTTAGCAACCTCTGCGAGAACAGGAACAGGCCATACCTGCATTGTAACGGTAAGTGTTATTTCATGAAGAAAATCAGGCAAGCAGAAGAAAACGAAAAAAAGGAAGCTGCGAAAGATAACCTGAACCGCCTGGAGGTTTCGTTATTTCACGAACCGTTTCAGCTATCTTTTCCAGCCCCGGTTCTTTTAACCGGCATCGAACAATCCTTTCCTGCGTACACTTATCAGTATAGCAACCGCTATATTGACACCATCTTCAGACCGCCCAAGCAGATCGCTTAATTTCTGTTAATTTTTTAAATGCTTCATGATAGATAGTGTAAACTGTCTTTGCGAAGCCATTATTTATTTTGCTTTCGGGTAATTGCCTGCATCATGAGCCGGGCATACATGTTTGCATTCAACGCGATCTGATGAAATCTTTCTATACATTATTTATCCTATTATTTACAATACCTGCATTCGCCCAATCCGGTAAAATTCGTGGTACCGTTACGACAACCGGCGGAGAAGCCATTATTAAAACGACGGTTAAATTACTCAATACGAATTATGGCGATCTGACAGACAGCCAGGGTAAATTCAGCATCAACAATTTAATTGATGGAAATTACACACTTAGTGTTTCAGCCCTTGGCTACGCCTCTCAATTGAAATCTTTTGAACTTAAAAAAGGACAAACACTTATCCTTGATTTCAAACTGGCTGAAAGTAACCAGCAACTGAATGAAGTGACCGTATCCTCAGAAAAGCGCCAGGAGGCTATCCAAAAAATACCGGCCGCGATCACCTCTTTAGACGCTAAACAAATTAAGGAGTACCGCTTATGGGATATCACCAACCTGACCGCCATTGCACCAAGTTTATTTGTCGTAGAGCATGGCAACAGCACTAGTTCTAATTTCTTTAACATTCGCGGGGTGATGGGCTTTTCCAATGAGCAGGCCGTCGCTACTTATGTGGATGGTGTTTACCAGTTTGATTATTTTTCTGCCCCGCCCTTGTTCAATGATGTACAGAGCATCGAGATTCTGCGCGGCCCGCAGGGAACGCTGTACGGGCGTAACGCCTTTGGTGGTGTGGTGAACATTACCACTAAACAACCCGGTAATACACCTTCCGGTTATGCAGAAATGACCTTCGGTAATTACGGGCAGCAGCGGTATACGGTCAGCCTTTCAGAACCTATCATCAAAGATAAACTGTTCGCCAGCGGTTCTTTTACCTATAACCACCGTGGCTCGATCTATTACAACGAGTTTACCAAAAGCGGTTTTGACAGACGGGAAGATTATTCAGGCAACTTTAATTTACGCTACCTGCCATCAGCGAAATGGTCGCTTGCGCTGAATGTAAAAACCGAAAATGACAATGACAAAGGCAGCTTTCCCTGGGTAGGATCAATTGATGAGGTATTTTCCAAACCATACCAGGTGAACACCAACAACACCAATGTGGAACGGAGAAACAACTTCAATACCTCACTGGCGGCCAATTACTATGGCAGGAGTTTTAACTTCACTTCGGTGTCTTCGTACATCAACTGGCATGAGTATTACGAGGGACGGGGCGTTGATTATGACTTCAGCCCTTTGGATGCTTTGAGTACTGCCCCTGATCAGCGCCAGCATATCTTCGCACAGGAGATCCGTTTTTCTTCACCTTCCGCAAGCAGCAGCAAGTTGAAATGGGTAGGAGGAGCTTATGGGTTTACGCAAAATCTTCACATGATCACGCCGACATTTTATGGACCGGATTATGTACAATTTGACCCGACATCTGCCGCGCCGTTTACCACGATCGGCAACAGCCACGGCAACAACAAAGGCTATGCATTCTTCGGACAGGCGATCTATTCGCTGGCTAAAAAACTGGACTTCACCGCGGGCATACGTTACGATTACGAAAACCGTGGCCTGAGCCAGTATACCGATTACCAGAAAGACCCTGATCCGGCAACCGTGTTAACCCCGAATGCCGATTACCGGGCCAGCTTTCACGCGGTAACCCCCAAATTCGTATTAAGCTATAAGATACAGGATAATATGCTGCTTTACGGAAGTTATGCTCGTGGTTTCCGTGCAGGCGGCTTAAACACCAACGCGACCGATCCGGCACAAGTGCCTTACCAGCCAGAACATTCGGATAATTACGAGATCGGTTGGAAAAACATGCTTTTTAATAACAAGCTGAAATTCAACCTGACCGCATTTTATCTCGAACAGCATAACCAGCAGATCAGTACGGCCATGGACGGTATTAATGCATTGATCCTGAACGTTGGTGAAATGCACAATAAGGGCGTAGAACTGGAAGTAACGGCCCTACCTGTGAAAGGCCTGCAAATTGACTGGAATGCCAGCTATTCACATGCGCGTTATGCCTCGCTGTTGTTGTATAGTGCAGACGCGAAAGCGGTAGTGAATTACAAAGGCGACCAGCCTATCAATACGCCGCCAATCAGTTCGATGCTGGCAGCGCAGTACACTTATGATTTCGCGGGCAGCAAACAAAAATTAGCTGCTTTCGTCCGTGGTGAATATCGTTATATCGATAAATATTACTTTGATTTTGTGAACGGTTTAAGCCAACCGGCCTATAGTTTATTAAATGCTAAAGCCGGTATCAGCAATCAGCATTTTGAATTGAATTTCTGGGCGCGCAATATCACGGATAAAAAGTATGTGGCTTACGGCTCTTTCGGCACCTTCCTTTTAGGAAGCCCAAGAACTTACGGAACCACTTTGATCGCAAAATTCTAAAATAAAGATGATGAAAAAACTATTTTTTGCTGCATCGGTCATCTTATTGATCGCAGCCTGCAAAAGCAAACCAAAGGATATAGAAACAGCCAAAACAAAAAGCCATGAAGAACAGATGGCCATGTTACCTGAACCAAAAGTGCAGATCAAGACAGTTGGGATTCTGCTATATGATAACTATGCAGTTTTGGATGCAATGGGGCCTTACCATGTGTTGAGTGAACTGATGGGCGCTAAAGTGTTTTTTGTGGGGCGTCATAAAGGATTGATCACCACCGGTGACGGCCTGAAAGTACAATGTGATACCTCCATCAACGAGGTAAAGCAATTAGATATTTTGGTGATCCCCGGAGGTTTGAATGAAACCTACACCGCCACGAAAGATACCGCTTTACTGAACTGGATCAAAGCCATTGATGTTCACTCTAGATACACCACCAGCGTTTGTACCGGTGCCTGGATACTGGCTTCGACGGGTTTGCTCAAAGGTCATGAAGCCACTACGCATTGGTTCGGTAAGCAGATCCTGAAAGATCAATTTGGGATCACCGCAGAAGACAAACGCTATGTGCATAGCGGCAAGTATTGGACAAGTGCAGGCGTTTCAGCGGGTATCGATATGAGCCTGGGTTTGATCAACGACATCATGGGTGATAAGTACACCCAAACGGTGATGCTTGACCTGGAATACGACCCGCAGCCTCCGGTCAAAGGCGGCAGTGAGCATAACACAGATAAAGCGATTGTGGAAAGTGTACGCACCATGTATAACAGTGCTTTAGAACCTTTGCTGCACCCTGAAAGCGTATCCGCAAAAGCCAAAATTGACAACGATAAAGACCCGGTTTGCGGCATGGCACTGGCAGGTTATGCGGATACCGTTCATTACAAAGGGAAGATCATCGGCTTTTGCTCAGCACGTTGCAAAGAAGGTTTCCAAAGAAACCCAACCGCTTACGAGTTGCACACACGCTAACCAGAACTCACGAAATGACTGTAATCGCAAAAAATTAATTTATACCGCTTAAAATGACAGAGATCACGACCTCATCTATATTGGCATTATCGGCCCTGACACCAGCGGCGATGTTCAGTTACCTTGGTCTGGAAAAGTATCGTAGTAAACTGCACTTTTTCTGGTCTGAAAGTACCGTTGCATTTGATATGCAGTTCCACCGGGGCGCATTCGAGCGCCATGTAAGGCACCATATCAAAACGCAATTAAAAGAACAGGTGACCTTAACCATCGGCGGCGAACAGATGAAAGGCTTCATCAGGCAGAACGGGCGCAATCAATTTACCTTTTTTATTAATTATAACTCACCCGTCATCAGTGTCCGAAAAGTTGATGGCGGATGGCAGGTGATTGATGAAGAAGAGAAATGCCCCAGGGAATTGGCAGTTCATTTTATGATGACTTTAGAAAATAGACTATTCAGTTGAATATCAAAAAATTAACCATCAAAAACAACAGACATGAAAACACTAAAAACAACAGTTTTATTTTGGGCAATAACATTGCTTTCCATCGTAACCGTTAAAGCGCAAAGCCCACAGGCTAAACCGCTGAATACCGTGATCACCAATTACCTGGCCCTGAAAGACGCCCTGGTCAGCGGGGACGGCACAGTTGCTGAAGCTAAAGCGAAAACTTTACTGGCATCTGTCGGCGAAGTGCCTAAAACCGGTTTGAGCGGTGATGAAGCGGCCTTATTGCCTAAGCTGGAATTTGACAGCAGGCATATCAGCGAAGTGAACAAGATCGCGCATCAACGCGAACACTTCGCCAGCCTTTCCAACAACCTGTATACCCTGGTGAAAAAGCTGAAAATCAACAATACGGTACTTTACCGCCAATATTGCACCATGACCAAAGCGTATTACCTGAGCGGTTCCGATAAAGGCAAAGACCCTTACATGGGTATGAGCAATTGCAGCAAGGTAACTGAAACATTACCGGCAGCAAAAAAATAACCAGTCCATCCCAATTCCATCCCAAATATACGACCCTTTAAATGAATAAATTTTTAATGATAACAGGTGCCCTGTTACTATCCGGCAGCTTGTATGCACAGCAAAGAAAACCGGCTAATCAAGATACGGCGTCGGTAAAAAAAGATACGACTACACATAACCTAAAAGAGGTAACAGTAACCTCTAAATATTATAAAAAATACAAAACCGATAAAGCCTCCGGTTCATTAAAGGTGAATACCCCAATTCTAAAGCTTTCTCAAAACATCCAGGAAATTGATCAAAGTGTCATTGCCGACCAGCAAGCAATTACCATCAATGAAAGTATCACCCGTAATGTGAGCGGTGCCGTGCGTAACAATAATGCTGACCTGTATACGCCTTATGTTTACATGCGCGGCGCCCAGATCACGCCTTTACGCAATGGGATGGATATTTCTATGATCTATGCCGGGCCGAGCGCGGAGGATGCCGCCATTATCGGTCGGGTGGAGTTTATTAAAGGTCCATCCAGTTTTATCAACGGCTTGTTTGATCCCGCCGGTTCATTTAACGTACTCACCAAACAACCGATGGGCACGCACTCCAACCAGATCAACCTTACTGCCGGCAGCTTCAATCTATATCGGCTCAGCGCAGACCTGGACGGTAACTTAGACGAGTCCGGTAAATGGCAATACCGGTTGAATGCCGTTGGGCAAAAAGATAAATCATTCCAGAAATATAACTTTAATGATAAGGTAGCGGTGGACCCGGTATTGAAATACAATATCAATAAGCACTCATCCATTTCGGCAGAGTACATCTTCCAGACACAGCGTTTCCAGCAGTACTTTGCCACGGTGTTTGCGCCTGATGGATTTGCTTCGCTTCCCCGCGATTTTACGATCAATGACCCTAACAAGAAGCCTTATCAGTCAACAGAAAATAATGGTTTCCTGAGTTATTACAACGAGTTTAACAGTCATTGGCGATTTACGGTAAAAGCAGCGTACGCCAAAGATCATTTGGAGGGCACCTACTTTTTTGTTTCGAAGTACAATGCCCAACAGCCTAACCTCATTATGCGTAGGGCCAGTTACGAGCGGCTAAATACCGACGTGTTAGCCATCCAGCCTTACATCAGTGGCGAGTTTAACACCGGAGCAATCAGTCACCATTTCCTGGGCGGCATTGATGTAAACCGCAAGCATTTTCTTTCCTATTCAGGATCCAATGACCCAACAGCTAAACAAACCCTGTATCCATTGGATGCTAACAACCCGGTGTACGGGATCAGTTTTGATGCCAATGCGCGTACGGGTAATCTTTCTGATATCGCTACGGATCAACAGTCCATCAGTTACCAGGCAGCTTACGCACAGGATGAGATCGGCTTATTGGACAATAAATTACGCCTGACACTTGCGGCAAGGTTGACTTTCTCCAATACCGGGGTGCAGAAGAACCCGGTAACAACAGGTTTGGGCAGCACCGATAACACCGCTTTTACACCTAAAGTTGGCCTGGGTTATTCCCTGATGCCTGATTTTTCGGTGTATGGCTTATTTGACCAAACCTTTACACCGCAAAGTGGGGTAAGTACCACCACCGGAGAGGCTTTTAAACCTTTGCTGGGGAAAAACCTGGAAGCGGGTTTAAAGAAAGACTGGGCAGGTGGTAAATGGAATACCACGGTATCGGTTTATCGCATCGTACGTGATAATGTTAAAGTAACAGATCCGTCTACCAACATTCAATCGCAGCTGGGCCAAACACTGTCTAAAGGTATTGAGTTTGATTTGAAAGGTGAGATTGTAAAAGGCCTCAACGCGGTGGTTAACTACGCCTACACAGACAGCTATATTTCCAAAGATGCCAACCCGCTGCGCGTAGGACTGGCAACCCCATTCCGGGTGAAGCATATCCAAAATACCTGGCTTAACTATCAACTACCGGGTGCAGCGTTAAAAGGTTTTTCTGTTTCCAGCGGTTATCAGTTACAGGTAGGCCGAGCCGGAAGGTATGAATTGCAGAAATTGCAGCTTGCACCAGTTTTCAGGGTGGATGGAGGTCTTGGCTGGACGAACGGTCGCTATTCGGTTAATGCAATCGTGAATAATATACTGAACCGCTACAATTATGGCAGTGCCTGGATCACACCCTCATCCGGCACAGTCGGCACTTATGCCTATGTTCCGTATCCTCCGCGTGAGCTGAGGCTGAATATAGGCTTTAACTTTTAACAGATCAGCATGGCCTGGAAAAAGAAGTTAACTAAGATTGCATTTAAGCTGCATGGCTGGATGGGCCTCTTTGCGGGTCTGTTCTTTTTGCTTTATGGTATCACCGGTTCCATGCTGATGTTCAGGCATCAGCTGGACCGCTACTTTAACCCGGAACTGCATCAGCTTAAGCCGACAGCACATACCATACCTGCAGACCAGCTTTACCGGATGGTACTGCGTACGCACCCTAACTTAAGGAAACTGGTATTACATGATTTCCCTGAAAATCAACAGGATTGCTACGAATTCATGTTGTATAAGCGGCAGCAAAAGCTGACAGACAATTATCTGTACTACATATTTGTAAACCCTTATACGGGACAGATCATCAGGGAAGGTAGTTATGGTGATGTAGGGCCTTCCTTCTTCAGGTGGTTATATACGCTGCATTACAGTTTGCAGTTAGGCATACCCGGCATGCTGTTGACTGCGATAATGGGCATTGTCATGTTGTTATCCCTTTTAACAGGGGTCATTGTTTATCGTAAACACTTTTGGCAGGCCCTGCGATTTAAAGCCGGGTTGAATTTCAAGAACAGGCGTACGGCTGTCTCATCATTACACCGCATTCTGGGTGTATGGTCTTTAGGTTTTACCGCTGTCTTGTTTTTTACCGGGTTCTGGATGTTGAAGGAGTATTTCACACCGGAGCAATGGGCGTTACCCAAATATCAGGCGGCCTATGCCGTGCCGGCCAATGTCGATTCGATGATCATGAGCGCCAAAAAGATCGTGCCCGGATTTAAGCCGATTGCGGTGAATATTCCAACTACTAAGGGAGCGGATGTATTAGTAAGGGGATTAATGCCGACAACCGGCTTCTTCCTGCTGCAGGGCAAGGCAAGTGGATTGTCGTTCGATGCGCAGACTGGTAAGTTTAAAAAGCTTTCCGACATCGATAAGCAGAGTTTTGATCAGCGGTTTGAAACAGAAGTTTACAATCTGCATATCGGATCTTATGGCGGCGACGTTATCCGTTGGTTCTATGTGATTTTAGGTTTATTGCCCGGAATTTTATCGGTCTCAGGCGCTATCTTATGGTTCAGACGGAAATATTGAGCATTTTCGTGACGGCTTATATATGAAGAAATTTTTACTTTTTATCTGCTTACAGTTTATCATTAGCGGTCTGTCGGCACAGCAGCGCACCCTATCCGGCAAAATTATCGATAGTGCTACCCAAGTTGCTATCAATGGTGTTACCGTTATAATACAACCTGACAATAGGACGGACATCACGGACGAAACGGGACGATTTTTTTTCAAAAAAATAACGGGAAATACAAAAGTGCTGACGGTATCAGCCGTAGGCTATCAAAAGAAAACCTATCAACTTGCTGATTTTAAAAATGGACAAACCATTAGCCTTGCGCAACGGCAAACGCAATTATCAGATGTAGTGATCACCGCAGATAACCGAAACCCCTACAAAGCCATCAGCGAAACGGACATCAAACTGCGCGGTGTTTCCAATTCTCAGGAAGTACTCCGCATTGTACCCGGATTGTTTATCGGGCAGCACCAGGGCGGCGGTAAAGCCGAACAAATCTTTTTGCGGGGCTTTGATAATGACCACGGAACAGATATCAATATGAGCGTCGACGGGATGCCGATCAACATGGTTTCACAGGCGCATGGCCAGTCGGTCACTAAATAGTGTAAAGAGATTAGGTAGGATTTAAAGCATCTCCCTGATAATTATTCATTTAACCAAACAACTATTTGTTAATCTTTGTTGACTATAAGGTCATAGGTGGGACTATTATTGCGTATGAATTAACATGGGAAAAAGGATACTCGTAATTGACGACGATGAAGACATCTTGGAAATATTAAATATTGTCTTTCAGGAGAACGGCTATGAGACCGTTATATCCAACACCGGTGAAGCTGCTGAACATATCCGGGTTATACAGCCGGATATTGTATTGCTTGATGTACGCATAGTCGGCTCTGTAAAAAGTGGGCCGGAAATATGCAGAGAAATTAAATCGCAATTGGAGACCAGGCACCTTCCTGTTATGCTCGTTTCCGGCGAATCAGATTTGGCTGTACTCGCCAAGGAATGCGGTGCTGATGCCTATATACCTAAGCCATTTGATATTTTCGATCTGTTATCCCATGTAAAAAAACACTTATCTTAGAGGCAAACTAATGCCGATGTCAGGACTATCCGATAAATCATCATCTCCAAAAAAAATAAAGTTAGGTTCTGAAAAACTAAAAACTTTTTTTGTTAACCACCTTAACCGTATCTATTATGCCAAGGCACATCTGGTCGAAAGGCTGCCGCAGCTCAAGAGCGAAGTATATTTTAATGACTTGCAGTTAGCTATTAGGGAAACGGTAGATGATGTGGAAAAGCAAATAGCGCGAATGGAAGTAATCTATGAATTGTTGGACGCACAAATATCAAAAGGCAGTATTCACGGCTTGACGGGTTTGGTGGATGATGCTTTTGAAGCTATTAATGAGCAATCAGGAGAGGCAGAACTTCGAGACATGTCAATCATTTTTTACCTTCAAAATATTGAAAGTGTGGAGATGGCCTCGTTTCAGGTACTTCAAATGGCTGCGGTAAAACTTAAAAACAAACAGATAAAGCAGCTTTTAAAGGAAAATTACGATGAAGCTAAAGCTGATAGAACGCTACTCTTATTAATTGCAGCAAAATATATTACAAAATAATTCAGCAAACATACTATGCTGTCGTCACAGCCGGTTTCAGATATACATAACGGTTGGTTTCCTCGCTTTTCACGCGTGATAATTTATTGACCTTAATTAGCTTTAGTAATACACCTGATATTTCACTTGTTTGAAGCACGGTATCATATTTCGTGGCACAAAAATCAGTGATCGAAGCAATAGATTTCGGGCTATCAAAAAAATCAGTCGTCAATAATTGGTTTAAGATTTTAGTGGAACCCATCTTTTTACCCTTGGAGCTTCCCGGTAGGTCAGGTTTTATGATATTGGCATTGAAAGGTATTGTAGTATCCCCTTCATTTATATCTGTTTCAGCGCCACGGTCTTTAGCTGCTAGATAGTTCAAAATACGGTCAATAACAATGCATTGTACCGTTTCCGACTGGAATGCGTTTATAACATCCGTTAACTCAATTAAATTTTTTTTTAGCCGTTCAACCTGTTTGCTCATAGGATCTTGTTCGCTCAAATATATAAAGCTTTCAGATACATTAAAACCGCTTAACGGCTAACGAAGAAGAATCTATTATTGATTAGCGACACGTTGTAAATGCAAAATTATTGAATGACTATCCCGATATCGCTGTTTAGGTGGATTGTTTGTATTTTTTTGTTAACTGACAAATAAGTTGAGGCAGTTATTTCTCAATTATAAGATCTTTTAATCGCTTCAAAAGTTCAGGGTTTACAATTTTCTTTGGCTTTTTTGTTTTGGTTTCCGTTTGGACGTATAAAGATAAGCCCTGATGTTGAAACTTCTCAACTTCGGCTAACATCGATTCTGCTATTTTATTGCCCGTAGGTTGCGTTGGGACAATAAGTTCCCGAATATTTAAATCTAAAAAATCAGCTATTTTTTTAAAGTCTTTAGGGCTTGGTTGATTTCTATTAGTACACCAATCAGATACAGTAGTTTCGTGTACACCCATATAGATAGCAAGCAGAAAACTCGGAATCCCTTTATCAACTAACGCACCCTTAATCCTATTTAACTTTATCGCTTTACTCATCGGTTTACACTGCAAACCCAAATGTAAAACACTTAAAAATGTTGAATTAATTGTAAAAATAGTCTATTTGAGTTATTAATTAGTTAAATAGACTATTTGATTTGCCTAAGTGACTATTTGTTATATATTTGTAATTTGTTAAAATATTTAAGATTTAAAAATTGATGATATAAGATTAATTTTGCAACACTTATTATCGAAATGATATAGAGGTGTTCGCTAAGAGCCTCGTCCGCACAAGTGGTATTGAATGGACGCGAGGAATAGGTGAGCACCCGGTTCTTATAGCTACGCTATTAGGCCGGGGCAGCTTATTGTTTGCGTCCTGGCTTGTTACTCGTATCTCTGATACTTGTTTCAAGCCCCCGTTACCACCGGGAGTGCGGGCAAATTCAATAAGAACAACTGCTCCGGCCTTATGGCTTTAGTGGATTCTTGAATGGCTCAATTCAATTTGAGGAAGCCATCCAATGAGTTTAGATAAAACAAATATTACCTTACTTCTAAATCAACTGCAACAAGGCAGTGAGCGAGCTTTTGCCAAGATTTACGATCATTGTAGCAGGCCCTTATACCGCAATATTTTGTTTTTAGTAAAAGATGAGGAAGTTGCCCAGGAGCTTTTGCAAGAGCTTTTTCTAACTGTGTGGACAAGGCGCGAACAAATTGACCCCGATAAAGCATTTTGGCCATACCTATATATGGTTGCCCGGTGGCTGGTGTTGAACCATTTTCAAAAAGTTGCCCGTGATAAACGACTCATCGACCATTTGATAATAACTACGGTAGATCATGTTACCAACGCGGAAGAAAACATGATCGACCAGGAAACTTACGAGCTTTTAATGAGGGCTATAGAAGATTTACCACCACAACGCAAGCAGGTTTTTAAGCTGTGTAAATTTGAAGGTAAAAGCTATCAGGAAGCAAGTGAAATTTTGGGAATCTCCACCTCAACAATTCGCAATCAAATCGTGTCAGCCAATAAATCTGTAAAAGAGTTTTTTCTGTTAAATACTGATTTGGCTGTCTTTCTGATAGTCTCTGTAGCACTATATCGCATTAATCCATAGTAAATTAAAAGTCCATGGCCACACCTGCACTATATACAAATACACCATCAAGTGAGGTAAATTCACCGTTCGAGGTCATTGCTGATTTCTTTCAGTCTGGATTGCCGGGAGAGCATCGAAAAGATCTGAAAAAATGGCGGCACTACGTAATTAATGACGAGCAATTCAAAAGTCGTCACGGGGCGGTATACCTCCTTTCTGTTTACGAAGAAACAATACAGTTAATAGAGGCTGCCCATCTTTTATTAGCTTCCGGTAATAGCATGATGTTCTTATCAAATGAAAACATAACAGAAAGCCAAATTGAGCAGGAAAGAAAGGATTGGGAGTTTTTCCCGCATAATCTTTCAGAAAAAGAGATCCTCAATCCATTGGCAGTAATAAAAAGATTTTTCAAGCGGATTACTTTAAAACAATATAAGGAGTACCTGCACGAATGGCTCCGTATAGCTTTGTCTGATAAAGCCGTTCTCGAAACACTGACCGCAAGGGAAGTTATTGAAGTTTATGACAACCTGCGAAAACTATATTCCGCAACCTGGCTTATTCATCAGCGTAAATGTCGATAACGTCTTTTAGTGAACTTTCAACGTTATTCTAATGGCTTGGCGGCCTTTCTTACATAACCATGCTTTTTATACGGCTCTATAAATATCATTCTCGTATCGGCTAAAGCAGGCCCGCAGGGTTGCAATCTAAAATGCCCGCTTACATCAAATCCGTCGGTTCGTATGCTCGTTATATTCCAGCAACTGTTAACGATAGTTACAGGTACATTGATATCATTTGAAAGCGCATCAGGTTGTTTCTTGGTGCCATAGCTTTTACCTGGGTTAACAATAATTTCTTGGTTTTCAGATAGAAAGAAAAAACACAATAATTTATAGAAGGTTTCTTCCATACCTTTTGCACTCGCGTGGGCAAAATAAGCAGTAGGTTCACCGGTATTCCTGTCTACATATAATTGTACCACATCTATAGTACCTGTTGCCTTATACTTTAGCTTCTCCTGATGTGAATAATAAACAAACTGACCATGTAAAAATTGGATAACATGGTGATGAATCCAGACACGTAAAAAACTATTGTTTTTGAATATGAATGTTAGTTTACAAGGTTTTACATGCTTAAAAACCGTCCAGTCATATATCCCATTTTTATTGGTTACTTTAAGCATGTCAAGCTTATCAACTACTGTATTGGTGATATAATAAGCTTTTTGTTCATCTATCTCCAATAACTTGTACGTCATAGCGATCCTGTGCATTTCTTCGTCACTCTGCTGATGGCGAATCATATTTTCAACTTCTATGGGAAGCAATGATCTTATAATATCGTTTAAAAAATGTTTTTCAGTTAAAAAGCGATAAACAATGTGATTTCTAAGCTGCATAGGACATGATTTACAATGATTTGCAAAGTTAAAGCAAAAATGTTTTGATGGTAGTAGATACGATAAAGCGTTAGCGATTTCAGGTTTGCAACCGCAAAGGACATCAATGATTACCTATCGACAAACTTTGATGTCCTTTGGGTGCTCGTTTCGAATTACTTCGGAAAGCCAATTTGCGGTTTTCACCCTGCGTGTAATTGCAGCAAACAAATGGCCCATTAAAATAATTTATTTATTCAATAGCCCTATTTACTCTTATGTTTTATTTTGTTGTGTAGTAACACAACAAATGAAGGATCAAATCTATATAAAAAGTCTCTTTAAAAAGTACCTCGACGTTGAGTGTACTCCTGACGAGATCAATGAACTGTTTAAGCTAATCAACAAAAAGGAAAATGAAGAACTTTTTAATTCCTTGATTGGTGATGAACTCTCAAAAGATACCCTAAAGCCGCTAAAAGCTGAACAAGAAGATAAGATTATCACCAAAGTAAAATCTGTCATCTTTAGCGAAATTCGGGCGCAAATACCCCAAAAGTCTAATCCATCCAAATTCCCCTATAAAATAGCTAATACCTGGCTGAAGATCGCCGCTTTATGGCTGGTGATCGGATCAGCCACTTTAGTTTTGTTTTACCGGCATTTTACTGATAATTACAATGCTCAAATCAAAAATCACTCAAAACAATTAGTTACCCAAAACGGCCAGAGAAAACTAATTAGGTTATTCGATGGTACAAAAGTATGGCTTAGCCCGTCCAGCACCCTGAATTATCGAGATCAGTTAGTTAATAGTTATCGTGTAGTTTCGCTGGACGGCGAAGCCTTTTTTGAAGTTGCTAAGGATAAAAGGCACCCGTTTATTATCCATAGCGGACGGATGCAGACACAGGTTGTCGGTACATCTTTCAACATCAAATCCGATAGCAAGCTTAACACCTATTCCATTACCGTTGTGACAGGCATCGTAAAAGTGGCTGTCATGTCGGCCAAATCAGAAAAAATCTCGGAAGTTACCCTGAAGCCCAAACAACAAGTGTTTTTCAACAATGACAAGTCGTTATTGGCCAGTAAGACAATACTTGATTTACAACCTGTGATCAAAAAGCGGGATGGTATACTGAGTTACGACGGTACGCCAGTGGCCGAAGTTGTGGCTGATTTAAAAAGATATTATGATGTTCCCATCGAACTGGAAAACAAATCTGCCGTGTGTCTTTGCTACGGCGAATTTGATACCAATAGGCCGATTAAGATTGTGCTAAGCCAACTGGCAGCAGCCATTGGTGCCAATGTATTGACAGAGAATAACAAATATACAATAGCGGGAGGATGTGATGAAAGATAGCGAAAGTAGCTAAAAGCTTTGCCTTAGCCCAGGCATTCAATAATCAAATTTTAACAAACACGATTAACTGCAAAAACATGAAAAATTGCTTAACGGGAACTCCTATGCCTTTTTTATGGCTCTCCGATCTGCCACCGCCACGCAACTGCCGGCCAATAATTATAGTTTTCAAATCCCCTAACATATTATTTAACCACGATGCTTCCCAATTTACGCTCTATATTAAAAATTAAAATCATTGTATTAACTACAGTGGCCAGTAGCTTTATAAACCTTGCACTGGCTACTGGTTTAGCACATTCACAAGGATTAGAAAAGCGGATTTCTATTGATATACAAAACAAGCCGCTTAAACAAACACTTGACCAGATCGCTGCCCGTGCGCAAATGGTGATTATCTATAGCAATGCTAAAGGCATCATTGAAAAGCCGGTAACCGTTCATGAAAAAGATCAGCCGGTTAGTAAAGTTTTGAATGAATTGCTATCACCTCTTTCACTCACCTATGAGGTAATAGATGACCGCATTGTAATCAAGTTCGACAATTCAAGTTCCCGGCCTCCCTCGCAGGAAAAACCGCCATTCCCTGTAAAAGGGAAAGTAACCGATGCTAATGGATCGCCGCTGCCTGGTGCAACAATCAAAATCAAGAATGGCCCGGCTATAGCGACTAATGGTAATGGTGAATTTCAGATTACGGATGTTGCTGACAGCACAATTTTACAAGTGTCGTTTGTTGGCTATCTGACAAAAGAGATTGTTGTAAGAAAAGCAGAATTTCTAACCATTGTACTTGAAATTGGTAGCGCTCAGCTTAATGAAGTGGTAGTTTCTACAGGCTATCAAACATTGCCTAAAGAAAGGGCTACAGGGTCTTTTGTACAATTAGATAGTGCTATTATTAACCGGAGAGTAAGTACAGATATCATCAGCCGATTGGAGGGGGTAGTCCCTGGTTTATTGTTTAATCGTAATACGATTAGTTCTGCAAATGGCACTTTAGATTTAGGCATAAGGGGACACTCTACGTTATTTGCAAATGACCAACCGTTAGTCGTAGTAGACAACTTTCCTTATGACGGTGATATTAATAACATTAATCCAAATGATATAGCAAGTATAACTGTTTTAAAGGACGCTGCTGCGGCCTCCATCTGGGGAGTGCGATCAGGTAATGGCGTAATTGTATTAACGACAAAGAAAGGCAAAATAAACCAACCGTTATCAATAGATTTTAGTGCAAATGTCACTATTGGGGATAAACCGAACGCTTTTTATAGCCCTTATTTTTTAGATTCTAAAGATTATATCAGCGTTGAAAAAACCTTGTTCAATTCCGGTTTTTACACGACAAGTTTAAATAGTTCGCAGCATCCAGTGGTTTCCCCAGTTGTTCAATTATTGGCAGATCAACAAGCGGGAAAAATCACATCGGATCAGCTCAACACCCAACTGAACGCATTGGGTAAAATCGATGTTCGAAACGACATTGAAAAATATTTATATCGCAAGGGTATCGATCAACAATATGCTTTGAGTTTACATGGAGGGAATAATAAAAGCACTTATTATTTTTCTACCGGATATGACGATAACCTTAGTAGTTTGGTCGGGAACAAGAATAATCGGTTGACGATTAATTCAGGAAATACGTTTCGGCCTGTAAATAACCTTGAACTATCTGCAAGTTTGTTTTATTCGCAAAGTAATACGACTTCAGATGCAATAAACAATCTCAATAACGGCGGAAACTATACAGGCCTTTTTCCTTATACAACATTAGCGGATGCAAATGGAAACCCCTTGCCTATAGTTAAGGATTATAACTATTCCTGGATTACTAACACCGCCTCCCAAAATGGGCTTTTAAACTGGCAATACTATCCATTAAACGAATTACAACAAGCTAATAATACCTCTACTTTAAATGATATCCGTATCATTAGCGGATTAAAATATGGATTTTGGAAAGGCTTTAACGCAGAGGTTAAGTATCAATATGAAAAAAGCAACACAGTCAATAAAAACAATTATAATCAGGACACGTACTATGCCAGGAATCTGATCAACCAGTATTCTACTATTAATGGAGCCACGGTTACTAACAACATTCCTGTTGGTGGTATCTTACAACAATCGAATTCTGACTTATCTTCTCAACGATTAAGGGGGCAACTGAATTTTGAGCATACGTGGAATGAATTGCATCAGTTGAATGTTTTGGGGGGCACGGAAATAAACCAGACCGTAACAAACAGTAACGCCTTTACGGCTTACGGCTATAACGATCAGACTGAAACCTTTCAAAATGTAAATTTCGTAACTGCCTTTAAGACAATTCCAAGCGGGACAAGACAAATTCCCAATAATGAAGGGTTCAGCAAATTCACAAACCGTTATATATCTTATTTCAGTAATGCCGCTTATACCTACGCGGACCGTTATATCTTTTCGTTAAGCGGAAGAATTGATAAATCTAATTTGTTTGGCGTAAATACTAATCAAAAATCTGTTCCCTTATACTCGACGGGATTGGCATGGATAATCAATAAAGAGAGTTTTTACAATGTTAACTGGCTGCCCGCTTTAAAACTAAGAGCAACTTACGGATATAACGCTAACATCGATAATAATGTGGCAGCAGTCACAACTATCCGCCAGTTTAACAATTCAACTTATTCCGGCGTTCCATATTCGATAATTATCAATCCAGCCAACCCCGACTTGCGGTGGGAGAAGGTTCGTATGATAAATCTTGGAACAGATTTTTCCTTTAAAAATGACATTCTTTCAGGAAGCTTTGAATACTATTTGAAAGATGGCATTGATTTATTTGGTGATTCCCCTTTACCACCCTCTTCAGGACTTCTTACTTTCCGAGGTAACACGGCAGATACCAAAGGACATGGATTGGATGTCACGATCAACAGCCGTAATTTTTATAAAGGAAAATTTAAATGGTATAGTAATTTCATTTTAAGTTATAATTTGGATAAAGTAACCAAGTATGATGTCTCCCAAACATCAACAAATGCGTTGGCTAACGGTGCGGGTAACAGTGGTACCATTTTACCGATTATAAACAGCCCGTTATTTGCAATTTACAGCTATAAATGGGGAGGGTTAAGTCATAATACCGGTGATCCACAAGGATTTTTAAACGGCAAATTATCAACAGATTATACCAGCATATTAGCAAATACCTCTCTAAAAGATCTCAAATACAATGGCCCTTCCCGGCCAACAACTTTTGGTTCGTTACGTAATACGTTTTCATTTGATCGGTTTGCTCTTTCATTCAACCTCATTTATAAGTTTAATTATTACTTCAGAAGACCTTCAATTTCATATAGCGCACTATACAATACCGGATTAGGTAATGTTGATTTTTCCAAGAGATGGCAAAAACCGGGAGACGAGCAATTTACTAACGTTCCATCGATGCCTGCTTTACCTGTCCTAACGAGCCGGGATGCATTTTATCAATATTCTGAAACCCTTGTCGATAAGGGTGATCATATCCGCCTTCAGGACGCTACTTTAAGCTATGACTTTGATAAGAATAATTGGAAGGGAATTCCATTTAAACATTTACAAATCTATTGTTATGCTAATAATATAGGCATAATCTGGCGGGCTAATCATGGCCATTTAGACCCCGATCTCTATAGCTTTCAAAATGCTTATCCCATCCCGAGAACAATAGCTTTTGGTATTAAAACAACATTTTAAAAAAAATAATCATGAAATATAATAGAATAATGTATGCATCATTTTTCATGTACATAATTGCCTTTTCAGCTTGTAAAAAGCAAAATGATTTTCTTGATGCCAAGCCAAATCAGGCTTTGAACGTTCCTTCTACATTGGCGGATTGTCAATCGTTATTGTTGAACGAAGGCCTTTTTAATAGCAACGATCCGGCTTTGGGCGAAATAGGATCTGATGATCTTTATGTTACATCTGATACGTGGAGCGCTGAGCCGACAATAGAGAGAAATTCATATTTATGGGCAAAAACCGTTTACGAACCAGGTCAGAATGTATCGGATTGGAGTGTTCCATACCAGCAAATATATTATGCGAATACTGTCCTGGAAACCTTGATGAAAATAAAAATCAATTCCTCACAACAATCTCTTAATAATCAGATTGAAGGAAGTGCCCTGTTTTTCAGAAGTATAGCATTTTATAACCTGCTTCAAACATTTTCTTTACCATATGACCCCAAAACATCAAAATCGGATTTAGGCATTCCCTTGAAACTTTCATCAAACCCAAACATCAAATCCCCAAGAGCTACAGTTCAGGAATGTTATAATCAAATGATAAAAGATTTAGTAACATCTATTTCTTTCCTGCCTGGAACTCCTGCTTATAAAACGCAGCCCTGTCAAGCTTCAGCGAATGCTTTGCTGGCAAGATTGTACCTGGCAATGGGTGATTACAAAAATGCCTTTAGCTTCGCTGACGGGGCATTGAAAATATATAGTAGCCTCCAGGACTTTAACGCTATTACACCTCAAACCGCATCTATTAGCACAACTTATTTCAAAGAGGACATTTTTCATTCTGTATTAAATAGCTACGACATACCTTTTCCTTATTATATCTCAATAACCGATTCAACATTATACAAGTCATATAATAACAATGATTTGAGAAAATCTGTCTTTTTCATAATAGATGGAGGCGTTCCATATTTCAGAGGGACATACGATTATTTAGGTTACGCGTACAGCGGAATTGCGACAGATGAGCTTTATTTAATAAGGGCAGAATGTAACGCCAGGTTGGGAAACACATCTGATGCCATAAAAGACCTGAATACTTTATTGGTAACGCGGTGGAAGGCTGGAACCTTTATCCCATTTGCAGCAACGGATTCAAATTCTGCATTACTTCAAATACTTATTGAAAGGCGTAAGGAACTATTATATCGTGGCCTTCGCTGGAATGATCTTAGGAGACTTAATAAAGATCCCCAATTTTCCATCACTCTTAAGCGAGTTATAAACGGTGTGACTTATACACTCCCTCCAAATGATCCGCGATATGCGTGGCCAATACCGGATAACGAATTGCAGTTAAACAATATTCCTCAAAACAATCGGTAACCCAACACCTTTATGAAACACATTTTAATATTCATAGCATTGTTGCTAACGATACAGTCAAGTACGTTCGCATATAAAAAGCCGAATTACGCAGTTATTTCAGGAAGGAACCTGAATTTCCTTAAGGACGGTGATACGATAAAGCTGGTTTTCTATAAATTCGGTGAGTTTGATATGAACAATCTTTCAGAAACCAGGCAGCAGGTGGTGGTAAAACACTCATCTTTCAAATTCTTTGTTCAACCCGGTCAATCACCAAATTATTTTACATTATATTTTCCAGGGATGAACGCCCCTAATTTGTATTCAAACTTAATTTCCATAGGCGACAACGTAGTTATCACGGGATATAAAGGTCAACTTAATTTTGCAGGGAAAGGTTCTTTGACCTGTAAATTACTGCAGTCTCTTACTGAAATTGATCATTCATATAACTACAAATACAACTGGAAAATTGCTAATATGCATATCAATTGTGCTTTAATGGATAGCTCTGTATTTAAGCAACTATCTATACTTGAAAAATATCAAGGAAAAGTACCAGCTAATATTCTTGCAATTATAAGGGGGGATATTTTAGGCAAACAAGAGTCTTTTAAGTATGCGATGGTTAAACATTATTACAGAGCCTATCCCGACTCAACAGCAGACCTTCTTTTATCCATGTCTCACTATAGAAATGAGATATTCAGCCAATCCGGCTACAATCAAAATGAATATGCTTCAAAATCTAATTTTTATACAATTGGTTTAATTGATTCCTATCGTTTGGATTCTTGCTTGTTAAAAGGCCAGAGTTTTGCCTTAGCAAAAGCTTACAAATATTTTAAAACGAAATATGCAGGGGAATTTCGCGAAAGAATTGTAAGTTTTCTACTATATGAAGAGAAGGAGAATCAATTAAATAATGATATCATCACCAATGCACTTGGGTTTGTGCATAACAGGAATTATAGGAACGTTATTTTGAAACTGAAAAATACGTATTCCGAAGGAGCGTATGCATATAATTTCTTGCTAAAAGATAGTCTTAACAATTTGCATAAAATGAGCGATTTTAAAGGGAAGGTGGTTATTCTTGACTTTTGGTATACCGGATGTGGGGCCTGCCGAAAATTATCTCCAATTTTAACATCTTTAGAAAAAGAATATATCGGAAAGGATGTAGCCTTTATTAATATCAGCATTGATAATCACAAGAAACTTTGGATATCAAGCTTGAGACAAAACACATATACTTCACCTTTATCAACAAGCTTATATACGGACGGCAAGATGATGGATCATCCCATAATACGTTATTATAACATACTAAGTTTTCCAACTTTGATAGTTATTAATAAAGTAGGGAGGATAACGCGTAATACGATCAGTCCACTCGATGATAATGGAAATGATTTAAGGAATCTAATTAATGACCAACTTCGTTTTTAACGTGCTACCAATTTAATAAGGTTTAAACCTGAATATTATTCGCGTTTCTAACTTAAATAGAGGTTATTCCTGTGACATTTCGGAATAACCTCTACAATAGCTGCATTTAGTTGTGTAATTTTCCAGCGCCATTCACGATGGTTGCTCCGGCAGGCATGGTGTTGTTGTAAGCCGCTCCAGTAACATCGTAGGTTGAGGTAATAGTACAGGCAGCATTTGGAATATTGGTTCCACGGCATGAGCCTTCGGGCGCTAATTTCCAAGAAAAATTGCTTGCTGTTCCAACCCCATAATAAGTAACACTGTTTGCTTTGTGTTTAAACGGGTGGTTAAACGCAAAAGCGCTGCTGATACCTGTTACGGCTGCTAAGGCCATCAGGGCCATACTGATCTTTTTCATAATATTAACTTTTTAATTATTTAAAGGCCGGTTTTATCCAGGACTGGCTTTAACCTGATTTCGCGCGTGAAATATTTTCTATGCTTGATAAGCATTTTTTAAGTTTATCTCTGTTTTAACTTTATCTTTCTTCAATTCTTTTGAATTTATTGTAAGTGCTATTCCAGCAATTAAAATAAAAACCAAGTTGAAAAATAAGTGTTGCAGCCATCCAAAGGATTGTATTATCCCGCCGCAGCTGCAAGGTACTATCGGGAAAATGTTCATTAAAATTGCAGTAATGTATAGAGTGAATATGCCCATTAACGATATAAATGCAATTAAACCATATAGCCGTGTTTTCCAAAAGGCTAATAGTCCAGCTATTATTATCTCAAACGGGGGGATTAACCAAATTAATAAATCCGACATCCAACTCGGAAATGGTTGCCTGTGCATTGACTGCTGAAAGTAGGGAAAATCAGCATACTTGCTAAAGCTTGCATATATAAAAAGCAATACTAAAGCTGCAATAAGAAATTCCTTAAATACTTGCTTTTTCATATTAACATGCATTTAAATTATAATTTCATTTTTTTCAGGATATAAGTAGTGCATGAGAAAGTTTATAATGCCTACATTCCCGTTCATGTAACCGGCAGAGGGCTGGGTAAAGTTCCCTTCCTGCCAATAAGCAATTCCATCTGCCTCGGTCTTGCGGCAGTACATTAAATAATACACGATGTACCTGGCACGATCTCTCCAATCTTCATTTTTAAATACTTTATAAGCTTCAATATAAACGTGTCCCAAGCCCGCCAGCCCATTATTCACAGTTATGTAATTGCTGGATATAAATTTAGGGTGGCTTGACAGGGCATCGATAGCGGCTTCTTTAAATGTATTTTCTTTAAATACTTCATAAGCCTTTATAAAGGTTAAGGCGACCCCGGTAAAGCCATATTCAAACCAGGGGTCTATTCCTCGATTTTTTGAATTTAGCGGCCATAACAAATGACCGTTTGATAAAATTCGTTGTTTTAAAAGCCAGGATAATGCTTTATATATGGGCTCTTTAACGTTTAAATCATCATATTTTGAATAATAGTTCAGTAAGAAATAAACAATACCTGCTATTCCATACGAAAAGCCTAATATCTTGACTCCTTTTTTGTCGGATGGATGTTTTTTAATTATCCATGATCCATCGAATTGCTGTTGTTTCAGTAAATCTGAAACTATTGAATGTAACTCCTGCTCATATAACTGTTGTTGGTTATGAGACGCACAGGATATCATTGCCAGTCCACGTCCCGAACTCCCGGTGGCCAGGTTAACACCGTTGGATGGTTTAGTAACGCCTTGATAAATTTGATGATGATAGTGGATGTTTTTCTCCAAAAGACCTGCATTGATCAAGGCGCATAAGGCCACCGAATTGCCTGAACTTCCGTAAAACAAGCCGGAGTCGTCACCTTTAATTTGAGCAGTGTTTGCGTCCAAACGTTCTAAATTTCTATGGATAGGAATATTCAATTCCTCAAGATCAAATCCATCGTTTTTAGCATTAGCAAGCATGTACAGGATACCTTCAGTGCCGTTAGCAAAGCCCCGGACTGATTCATAGTTGCGAAATTCATTGGCTATGGCATCGCCCATTTCACTGCCTTTACTAATCCAATAGCCAGACTGATCCATCATGATAGGATTTGCCAGGGCATTTAATCCTTTTTGAACGAGTTCTTTTATTTCCGTATTCTCATCCCCGTGAACTTTAATTTCAGGTTCCGGATATTCGATTTTTAGGTTGGTTAATAGTAACGCATCATAGACGGACAGCGAATGTTGTATGGACTTGATTTCGGGTCTTGATTCTGGATCATGAGCCAGGCACCTGCTGATCAGCGATGCAATCGCATTGTTACCCGTAAAGAATTTCATCGCATTGAAAACGACTTCCTCATCATTGCCTGTAAATTTTGATGGAGATATGCCCGTAAAAGCTTTTAGCATTAAAGCCCCCAGCCCGTAATAATCATCTTCAAGGTCGGGTGTCTTAAACTGCATTTGCTCAGGCGAAATATAGCCGGGCGTCCCTAAGGTATAGGCCGGCTTCGGAACATTGGAACAGTAATCGTAAGTCAGTTCAATATCGATAGCTACAATTGAGCCGTCCGCACGGACTAAAAAGTTTCCGGGATTAAGGTCGCGGTGAACCAGGTCCTGGCTGTGAAATTGATCCACTATTTCAACAACAGCTACCAGCATTTTAATGAGTTCCCGTTTAGCTTCAACCGGCATCGCTATCCACATTGCCCCCTGGTGCAACTGGTTGATTTTATCATATAAGTGTGTGCCTTCAACGTATTCTATAGCTAAGTAGGCATCATTTTTATGTTCGAAATAATCTATTGGTTTAGAAACCGAAATTTCCCCTTCCAAATCCCTTAGTAATTCGTATTGCCATTCCAGCCTGTCTTTGATAGATCTTCCGAAATCGTCAGCACATTGGTGCGCTGCCCCTTGTTTAATCACGCACCAGTGAATGTTTTTCCAGTTATTAAGATTCAGGCATTTGTATACGTTACCTTTTGCATCGCCTTTTAATTGAGAAACGATTAAATATTTGCCGATCCAACGACCAGGTTTCGTGATTTTTTTTTCTTTTATAGGATCGAATGGCCACTTAGCCTTCTTTTCCGTTGATAACTCATGAATAAAACTGGTATATACATGGCCGCCGAGGTGAATTGCGGCGGGTATATCCGGCCCGGCGAAATCTTTTGTCAGTTTAATCAATTCAGCGGCAAGGCTTTGTGCTGCTTCTTTGTTTTCAGGATAAATGGTTATTACTTTCCCGATTGCATCACGGCCAAAGCTCCCATCCAAAATCATGGTATGTATAGTTCTGTTAGCCGGGATGGTAAATGAAAAATGTAAAGGGAGATAACTATTTAAAAATTGCTCCATGAATGAAGTCATCTCTTGCCGGATAATAGAAATATACAATACCCATCCCTGAATCCCGCTTTTACGGCCAACTTCTAAATAATTACCGAAAGTCTGATGTTCCAATCCATACTTTGTCAAAACGGCAGCATAATTCCCGTTAAAATCACCACATGCCACAGGTGCAATTTCAGTTTGAACTGGTGTATTGGCGTATTGCTCTTTCATGGCTGCGATTGAAATTATAGCTTATCTTGACTTTTTACTTTGTAAACAACCGCATATAATGGCGATGTTCTTATAAATCATCGATTCCAATTTCAATGAAACGACGGTTAGCGTTGCCTTGGACATAAGCAGAGAAGACCGGTTAATATGCCTTTCAATCTCTCATATTGTTGCGTTTCCGTCGTTTCATTTATTTGTTTTCTAATTTACTTTTTAGCACGACCGTAGCCTTGATACGATCCGCCCATTTTTTATACTTGCACTTATCGCTGCGCCTGCGTTCCTTGCACCTGATTCGGCAACCAACTTACGAGTACCACCGGTTTAAACATGGATGACAGCTTAATTAGGTCAGGGGACTATCACCTTAGTGCGATGCTTGTCGCCTGGAAATTGCGTTATGAATGCCGGTACTCCCCATGCGTATTATACAATCTTTTTTATCTGATTGAATGACATAAATTTCGGTATAGAAAATATCGCATTTTGGCCAAGAACGTTTTATTTCAGGCCTCCATTTTGTCAAATTTTGATATTTTGAACTTAAAGTCTGCCTTTACGGGCCTCTTTAGGAGAAATTGTAAAATGTTTTTTGTACACCATTGTAAAATAATGAGAATGTTTAAAGCCTGTTTTGAATGCGATTTCTTTTACAAGTAGCCTTGTTTTCCGCAATAATTCGTGCCCGTAATTCACCCGTAAAATCTCGACATAGTCATGTATCGAATATTGCGTTACAATGGGAAACAGCCGTCTGATGCTTCGGTCGGATAGGGGAAAACGTTCTGCAAGCATAGTTAAATTCCCAATATCCGGATCGGTAAAGTTTTTATCAATATGTTCCCTGATCGTGATAATGATTTCTCTGGGACTTTCACTTTTCAAGCTTTTACCTGACTCGAGCATTCGATGGTATTCCTCAAAAAGCCCCATACAATTGTTAGTAATACCAATTTCAAGATTACGTGGGCTGGCAAGATCTATTTTATATAACTCGCGTAAAAATTTTCGCATGGGCTCAACAATAGGATATTGCGGCAAATGGCTGTACAGATCTGTATTATGTTCAAATCCGTTCATGAATTCACGGAGATATGGATAATCGTCCAGGTGATTTTTGAGCCAGCCGGGTCTTGTAGATATATAAAACAGATAGTGTAGTCCTTTGGGGAAATTGGCAAAAAATTCGCCTGGCTTATTGTATGTGGGATAGCATACGCCCTTATCAGCATCTGCGATGGCATTGCCGTCAGCTAACGAAAAGCTAACATTCCCGTGTAACATAAAGAATAGGAATAATGCCGGATTGTGAACGAGATAACTCATATCAAGTTCCTCTGTTAGCCGAAATTCAATAATTTCTATATAAAAAAGATAATGGCTATGTCTTTGAGAATAAATTGTTCCCTCTTTAATTTCGATCAATTCTCTTTCACCATGACCAACTCTATACCGAACTTTCTTAAGAAAATCCTGGCTGATTTTTTGGATTATTTTATGCTGTGATTTGAATTTTAGTGCTATAGGTCTTTGCATTTTTTCCATGTTCCCGTTCTTTTGAAAATTAGTTAGCAACTGCAAATGCCGCGAATAGCCTATTACATTCCTCCAGATGGCCTTGTGAAAAATGCGATTGTATATTTCCTCTGACAATTTATAGGTAAAGAAGCTCTTTGATTAAATAGCAGACAGTAATTTAATTCGCACTAGTTTATTTTTCAGGGTGTTCGGAAAAGGATATAGGCTGGTGTCATGTATCAGCTTGTGTATTTATTAATAGTTAAAATTAATTACTTTGCGGGAAGTATTCAAGATAGTTGTATCGAATGCATGTATAAAGTGCTCCTACGCGCATATTTCTGCGCGTATTGTTAAGTTTTCCATAGAAAAAAGCTGATTTGCATTAAAATGGTCTATTTATTGTTGGTATGAAAAATAGGATCATTTTATCCTATAGTCTGTTTTATCTACCGAATGCCAGTGTTAGTACGCTTTCAGCTCTTTTTAGTGCGTTTCAAATTTCTTTAAAGGAATTGATGGATACAGAGGAATTTCGGTAATAGTTTGAATTTTATTGGTAGGTTATTTTTCCTTTTAGTTGGTAATTATTATTGGTTTTCTTACTTTTGAGTTAGTAAGATTTTTTGTTACAAATATGTAACAAAAGTAAAATTTGAAAGTATAAAATCCTGATATGCAGCGTGTTGCATTGGTTCACTATCCCCCTGTTAATCAGAGGGTCGCTGGTTCGAGCCCAGCCTCAGGAGCCTGAAAATCAATAAAAAAACCCCACTCTGGCGAGTGGGGTTTTTTTATTTGCAGAAAATTTCCCAAAAAAAACATAAACAATACTTTCTGTACTACAGGTGGCCTATATCGAGATGACCAACCCCTCCAACTGAAAAGGTATTTCAAGGAACTTTTCGAACGACTCAACGGGTAACCATTCCCTGAACATAGGAAAAATGTATTCTGTACAACCCAAAATGATATCTGACGTTAAGATATATAGAGGATCACCAACCGAAGCCCTGCTCAACAGATATTTTAAACCGGACACACTTCTCGACCCTGACGAATAAGAAACAAACAGAGAAACAAAAGACAGGAAAAATCAGCTTATGAAACAAAAAGAAATATCATTTAGCGCAGCGAAGCGGTATAATATGACTTGCCCTAATGGCCATCCAATAACTGAAGTTTGTAATAATATTGATACCTATCAAGCATGTTTAATAATGGTAAATATCTGATATAAAATAAGATATGTGAATAACCGTACCTTGCTAATATTTTTTAAAAGAAAGAGATATCCCAAAGATCATGCGATAATATCCTTAACTTAAAACAGAGGCTGAGTTAACATTGGAATAATAATTTTGGCGCTATAAGATAGCGCTGGATGGAAGATCAACAATTGCTCCAACTTATTGGCCAGGGTGATAACGATGCGTTTTCCAAAATATATAAAAAATATTGGAAGAAGCTTTATGTTATGGCTTATAATCGCCTAAAGGATAAAAAGCAAAGTAAAGATCTTGTACAGGATTTGTTTGTTACCTTATGGGAAAGACGGGAAAGGTTGGAGATTGAAAGCCTTGACAGCTATTTATATTCAAGTGTACGCTATGGTGTATTAAAACAAGTAGCGAGCCATAAGATCACAGTTGATTTCTTTGATGCTTTAGAAAACCTTCCCTTACAGGCATCATCCGCAGACACAAATATTGTTAGTAAGGAGTTGTGGGCGGCATACAATGATATGGTTGGCACAATGCCTGCGCAACGACAAAAAATATTCCGCATGCGCTTTGAAGATAATATGAAGACCAAGGCGATAGCGGAAGAACTCAATATTACCCAAAAAACTGTACAGAATCAGTTAATAACATCTTCGCAACAAATACGGTCATTATTGACTATTTGGATGATTTTCGCCTGCCTTCTCTTTGGCCGAATTTAAACTTCCCAGTTTCGTTTATACAATAAGACTGAGTTGAAGCCCGGAATTGAATAGCATTTATACATAATGCTAACAAAATTACATGTCCCTTGAGGTTTTCTTAAAAAAAAGTTACGGCTGCAATAGGAGATTGCATTTTATTCCACACTCTATTAATAACAGGCATAAGGCTTATGTATACGGCCTGCTAAAGATTATTAATAATTGATTTATGGATAGAAACTTTTACAAGCAATTTAGAAAAGCAGGAACCTTATTTATTGCAGCCGGTTTTTTGATGTTTAGTTCATGCAAAAAGGATAGTGAGACCGCTAATACCGGACTTAAATACGGCATAACGGGCATCGAGCCTTTGACAGCAGGTAGCGGCGATACCGTAAAAGTTTACGGTGTAGGTTTTAAGGCGAGTGCCGATGGCAACCAAGTTAAAATAAATGGCGTAGATGCAAAGGTTGTTGCTGCTACCTCTGAAGTGTTAAACGTAGTTGTTCCAACTGCGCCTAAAACCGGTAAGGTAACGGTACAAACAGATAGTCAATCAAGCACCTTTGATCAGGAATTTAACTTGACAACAGTGCTCTCTGGCAATCAAGCCGCCAGTATTAATCTCTCGCCAGAAAAGTTGTATTTGCTCAGAGGTGCGGTTCACATGGCAAAGGGAACTGTTTTAACGATACAAGCCGGCACTATTATTCTTGCAGAAAAAGCAACATATGCGTCGCTTACAATTGATGATGGCGCGACAATCGTTGTGAATGGTACTGCGGATAAGCCAGTTGTTTTTTCTTCAAACCAACCCATTGGTCTGCGCAGTCCAGGCGACTGGACTGGTATAATCCTTAAGGCCTCTACTTCGACAGATGCCAATGACGTTATAAACTATGTTAGAATTGAATATGCAGGGTACCATTTGTCAAACGCCGCTGGAGCAGCGCTCCTGATAAACAGAGGTACTGTAGGTGGCAAAATAGCCAATGTGCAAGCGTCCTATAGCGGGGGCGATGGCTTTCGTTGTAATGCAGGTACTGGAACGACTGGATACTTTAAATATTTATTTGCATTTGGCTGTGCCGGCAACGACTTTGATTTTGCCGGGGGTAGCCGGGTTATTGCCCAGTTTTTAGTTGGCTTAAAAGACCCTTTGTATGCCGATCAGTTTGGGGCCGATGGTTTGCTGGTACAATCATCTCAACCCGTTACTATAACTAATTTAACCCTAATGGGGCCTAATGGACTGGCTCGTAATGCCGTTATCAACCCACCCAATTATAACTACTACAGAAATTACGATGATATACTAAATCCGCGTGCGGGGCGGGGTGTACACATTGGCGGTATAAATTATACTACCGGACAGCCTCAATCCGGCACCTTGCAATTGTTTAACTCTGTCATCGCCGCCTCGTGGCTTGCCGGTATTTCGCTTGATGGGCAGCAGGTATGGTCCAGGTATGGTAATGGTGCCGATGGTTCGGTTATTAAATATTCTTCTTTCACTTATACACTTGCAACTGTTGATAACACCCTCAACCACGATGTACCCCCTCTCCGCGGTTACATTTTTTCGGGAGAGAACCTCCGAAATGCCACAAGCGGGTTTGAATCATCAGCAAACACTGCACAGGCGGCAAATTTTAATGCCAGTAATGATTCGTTAAAATTGCAGCTTACCACGCCTTTCCTCGCAGCCACTAATCCCAATGCAACTTACGATGAGTTGGGTATTGCAAATATGGCGCTATACAGTAAAATATCAAGCCCTTTAATGATTCCTGCCACCGCCTCATTATTATTATCGGGAGCAATATTCACTGATAGTCAATTATCTGACAGTTTTATTGATAAGACACAAAAATTCAGGGGGGCATTTGGAGCCGTGGATTGGACACGGTCGTGGTGCAACTTCGTGCCTCAGCAAACGCCTTACAAATAACATATTCTTTATAAAATAAATATGAAATCATTTTTAAAATTTATGATTTGCGCACTGCTGTTTTTACAGGCTTGTAAAAAAGACGTGCAAAATTCTTCCGAATTAAGTGTTAGCGGTTTTGGGGCAGTTGCTTTTGCCAGCGGCGATGCCATATCTGTTTACGGAAGCGGTTTCGACCCATTGGCTGACAATAACACGGTATTGTTTAACGGTGTAAAAGGGGAGGTAGCAACAGCAACGCCTAATCGATTGCAGGTTATCGCACCTGTTTTGGTATCGTCCGGTAAAATTACGGTTACTGTTCATGGTAAAAGCGTTACCTGTGCGCAAAGCTATACCATAGTGAATGTTTTGCAGGGAACATATAACGATAATTTTATTTTAACCGCCGATAAAAAATATTTGCTTAGGGGCGACGTGGTTTTTAACTCAAAACTTTCTGTTGAACCAGGAACAATTATCTACGGAGAAAAAGCAACTCACGGTAGCTTGACAGCTAAGGACATAGATTTTAGTGGCAGCGCGGATAAACCGATAATTTTTACCTCTGATCAGCCAGCGGGCAGCCGCTTTCCCGGCGATTGGAAGGGGGTGATAATTGGCGCGGAAAATCCAAACAACACCGGCACGCAGGTGCCCAACGGAATTTTTCAGTACGTGCGTATAGAATATGCCGGGTATCATAACGCCACTGGGGCAGGAAGCGGTTTGAACATCAATTTAACTCCAGGCAGCATATACAAGTATATACAGGTATCATATAGCAGCGGGGCTGGTATAACAATGACAGCATTAAACGGCGGCTTTATCAACCATATAATTGCATTTGGATGCCTGGCTGATGACTTTAGGGTGTCTGGCACAGCCATAAAAGCACAGTTCGGCCTCGGGTTAAAAGACCCATATTTTGCGGATTCTTTTTATAAAGGCAATGGAATAACTACAGTAGGTACCACTAATAATCAATTCAGCAATTTTACACTGGTTGGATATAACCCCGATGCCCGAAATATATTAAACCTGGGCCCAACTGTAAACAGCGATGCAGGCAGCGGTATTTTATTAGGTAACGCTTTTTCACCTAAGGGTGAGCAGCTTTATGCATCAGATTTTATCGCTATTTATAATTCCGTAATAGCCGCAAGCTGGCAAAGCGGTGTGGCAATTGTATCTTCCCAAAACACGAACCTCAATAATTATGAAAATGAAGGCGGGTATGCGAGGATATTCATACGAAATTGTTTCTTCGCCGGCACGTCGCCGGCTCAATTGCCAGTGCGCGGCGGCATGTTTGGCCGCATTGATGAAAAATCAGTTAAAGGAGGATTTATAACCGATGGCATCCAGCCAAAGCGCGTAATATTTGGCCAGGTAAACGATACCACTAAGGTACTCAGCTTTTCACAGCAGAAGGACGACCTGGGCATCAATGGTCTTGCTGATTATAGCCATCTTAACGATCCAACTCTGTTGCCTGCAAACGGGTCAATATTACTAAAAGGAGCCATATTCCCATCCGGGTCTGATGCGGACAGCCCATTCTTCGATAAGAATGTGGTTTATATCGGCGCATTCGGTACTGAAGACTGGACCAAAAACTGGAGTAGTTTCAATCCTCAAGACAATAAATATTAATAGATACAGCTATCTAACTTATCCTACACATATGTTTTTTTACCCTAAAATAAAATTTTCTGTATTGCTGATTAAGCGGGGATTGCTGGTAATTGTTTTTGCCGCCCTTTCTATTATTGCGAACGCTCAAAATACTATAAAAACCGGTATCACAGGTATAGTTACTGATGACAAAGGCTTGCTTCCGGGCGTGGCTATAACCGTACTGGAAACCAAGCAGGTAGTAATCAGCGGCAATAACGGCGATTATTTCGTTGCTATAAAACCAGGCGAATATACTGTTGAGTTTAGGTTTATAGGTTTAAAAAGTGTTAGCCGACGCCTAATTGTGGGTCCGCAGCAACTTACACGGCTGAATGTAAGTATGGTGTCCGATTCGCGGATGTTAGGTACCGTTAGTGTATCTGCTACAAGGAAAGCTACCACGCAAAAAGCTTTGTTAGAGCAACGTCGTCAATCCACCAACATTCAGGACGCTATCGGCGCGGTTCAGATGGATAAGTCGGCAAGTATAACAACCGCTCAGGCATTACAGCGTGTAACCGGCGTAACTGTTAAAGATGGTAAATATATAACGGTAAGGGGGCTTAGCGACAGGAACATCGTAGTGCAGTTAAACGGATCGAGGCTTGCGGGTGCTGATGCCAGTCGCAGTTCTGTTGCAGTGGATCTGATACCTGCACAATTACTCGAAAATATAACTGTGGAGAAATCTATAACGCCTGATAAACCCGGTGATGCAAATGGCGCTGTAGTTGAAATTCAAACAAAAACAATCCCCGATAACGAGTTCCTGTTTCTGTCTGCTCAAACCGGTCTTAACGGAAATATTGGTTTGTATGGATCTGCTAACTCTTTTGAGGGCGCTAACATGGGCTTTTTCGGTCAAAACGTAAAAAAATTAGAGCTAACTAACGACTATAAAGATCTTATAGCCGATTATACCGCGAGAGGGTTTTCGCCCGGACGCGGCACAATTGGTACCGGTCTTACTCAAGCTATCCAGGCCAGCGCGGTAGACCAGGCACATTATAACGAGGCTTTAAGAATTAACAGGGTAATGGATGACGGCTTTAGTCCCTTTTTAACCACGCGCAGCCGGGTTTACTCGCCCGACCAGATCTACGGATTATCTTACGGAAATAAATATATGATGAAGGGGGGTAAGGTTTTGGGCCTTGTTTTAGGCGTAAATTACTATAACCGGTCGCTATCCAACCCCAACGGAGTTAATAACTTATACACGGTAAAAGAGCCTGTTATTTCTGGTAGCGGCACGCCCAATATTAATTACCCCAATGAGTTGCGTATGCTGCCGCTTTACAATTTGAATGAGAACACAGGCAACCAGCAACTCAACTATGGAGGTTTAGCCACCCTATCTTTCCGGTTTAACAAGTTTAACGAGGTGAGCTTTACTTACAATGGCAACTTTGGAACTGAAACTAACGCGTCGCTGGAGGACGGAATCTCAAACGCAGGTTTAAAGGTGGTTGATCCCTCTGTACTACCCTTTTTTCCGGATCATCAGCACATCTATGATTTTGTTTTGCGCAGTACGCAGCGGTCGCTTAATTCGTTCCAGTTGCGAGGCGTACACAAATTTATACCCATTAAGAAAGTACGTCCATGGCAGCTAACCTATAGTCTAAGCCGTTCAATCGCAAGTCAAAAAGATCCAGATTACCGTGATACTAAAATGCGGGTAGATTCGCTGGGAAGGGTTCCCAACCCTAATTATGGTGCCAACGTTGGCGATAATACCACGTCCTTGCTTATTCCATCTGAGTATGAACGATCATATTTTGCCTCCTCAGATCGTTACTATCGCGACCTTGGCGAGCATAATTCAAATTATAAGGCAGATTTAATTGTGCCATTTAAAATAGGCAGGGATACGGTATCTATATTTAAGGCCGGCGCATATTACTATGGCCGGAACCGAACCTACTCCGAATCGCTTTTCACACGTACAGATAATAGTGCGACAGCATTAAACGCATATGGAGGCTATTCGCAGGTGCCGAATAACCTAACCACACTCGGAGGAAACTTAAATGCCTGGAGCGGTGCCAACCTGGTTGGGGTAATAGGCAGTGCCAACATTCAGCAGGGACAGCCGCTTGTTGCCGGATATTTATATACTCCGCAAGCGGGCATTACACGTATCGCGGGATCAAACAAGCTATTTATAAACAGTTACCACGCCACACAGGACGTGGTGGCATTTTATAGTATGGTTGATTTGAACCTTACAAATAACTGGAGATTGATTGGTGGTGTAAGGATAGAAAATACGAGCTTTCAATCTACCCCCGATACGGTAAACACCAATTTCTCTACAATATCCGGTATCAAGGACAAGGAGTATTTTGATCGTAATTATAAAACCGATTATCTAACACATAATTGGCTGCCTTCGGGCTCTATTGTGTACAAAGGGATTAAGAATTTTAATTTCAGGGCAGCGTTTAGTAAAACGCTTATCAGGCCGGAATTAAACGAAATTGTGCTCTCAGCACAGCGCGATCCCATCCAGCAGCTTACCATTTACGGTAACAAAGATCTTCGTAACGGCGTATTCTCCAACTACGATTTCCGTACAGATTGGTTTATTGGCGATGAGGAGCTGTTATCCGCCTCTGTATTTTACAAAACGGTTAAAGATCAGATAGAACGTGTATATACCAACGGTACTATAGATCAGTACGGCTTTGTAAACAGCTTTGTTACCTTTCGTAATAATCCCACACAAGGCAAGGTTTACGGTATAGAACTGGAGGTGCGAAAGAACCTTAAACAACTTTTTGATATAGGCAAATATATCTACGTAGGGGCCAATGTAATGCTGGCCCGCAGCCGGACAACTATCGATTCTACCGAATACTACGTGATCAGCCTGCTGGATCGTAATGCCACCAAGACACGTCCGCTGGTTGATCAGCCAAACTATGCTTATAACATCAATATCGATTTTGATTATCCTAAATGGGGTACGCAGCTAAACCTGCTTTATAACAAAACAGGTAAACGGCTTTCTGATATCAACTCAGATGGATCACCCAATATTTACGAATATCCGGCAGCAACTTTTGACGTGGTATGGTCGCAAAAAATTACCCGGAAACTGGAATTCAAGGCATTCGTTAAGAATGCCCTAAACAGCGCAACCAATTTTTATTATGCCAATGCGGGTAACAGCAACACGTTTGGCGTTGATAACCGGGTTTATCTCCGTCGGTCCTACAACTATGGTTCGGTTTACACATTAGGGTTTAAATACACATTTTAAGTTATGAAAAAAGCACTCTTATCAGGCTTAATTATTTTGCTTGCTGCATGCGTGGTTATTTTACCGGGCTGCAAAAAAGACAAAAACAGCCTTACTACATTTGTCCCGGCGGATAATACCAAAAAGGATACGCTTCGCTTGTTTAATCTTTTACCGGACCTTGCCGCCGATTACAGTAAAAATATTGGTTACCTGGTTTATTTGAACGATTCACTTGTTTATTATGGCGGAACAGACACCTACCAGGGCTTTACCTATGGCGTTGCTCCGGCAGTATTGATACCTGCCGGCGGTGGCACTTTTTCTTTGAAAGTTACCAAGTATGAGTTTGCCGATCAATATAATAAAAAGCCTCAACCACCCGGAAAAAATCCGGACGCTGCCGCCGTGGTTTTACAGAAAACCATTACCGTTCCTGCACATAGCGGTTACAGCAACATGGTGTTTTATGACGATAACGGTAAGCCGAGTGCACAGTTTATACCTTTAACCGCTTCCGATCCGGGCGCCCCGGCCCCTGGTAAATTCAAGGTGAGGGTTGTAAATTATGGTTACCCGATGACACAAATTTACGGCACACCGCACCCCGACAATTCGGCGGGGCAAAAGTACGCGCTGCAAATGCAATATGCCGACAGCACTGTGGTAACAGGTAACGCTAATCTGGCATTTGGCAGCGTTGGACAGTATAGCGAAATACCTTACGGCACCCACAAATTTTTGATTTATAACAATACCACAAAAAAATACATTAATAATTCGGGCCCGTTGGATGACGTATTAAATACTTTTAATTTATCGCCTTTAACTGATTATCAAACCAGTAACTACCTTTTCCCTTGCCTGGGTCCGGGCGATCAGGTAGGGCTTGCAGATCACTCGACGATGCACCGGGGCAATATCGGCAGCTATCCTTTCGCCGCCGGTGGTTGTTACACTATTTTAGTTATTGGCGACGGTTACGCTGTTACATTAGATCGAAGGTACGGTGCCGGCCAGCTTGATAATTTTGGCCAGGTGCAGGTAGTGAACGCCAATCCAAACCAGCCCGATATGGCTGTAAAGGTTGCTTACGATGGCGGCCAGAAGGATGTTCCCTCGCTTCATTTTGGCGATTATACAACCCCGCAAATTGTTCCGGCAGGCAACGTAACCTTAACCTTTACCAGCGCCGGAAAAACCCTTTACACTTACAACGGTCAGGTATCAAGACTTGCAAATATTAGTTTTTACTACTACTCGGAATTAAATGGCCTGCCTGCCTTGTTGCCTGTAAGCAACACCATATCTTCAAACGATTTTGTAAAGGGCGACCCCAGTTATGGCATCCCTGCCAAGCTGCAACTTGCAAATGTAGGCGAGTTCAACCTATCGCCTGATGCGGGGAAAATATTTTTTACGCTGCAAAGTGTTAACTCCGGCGGCCAGGAAGTAAACATGGGTTATTACGCTGTTAATGATCAGGAGGTGCCTTACAAGTTTTTAGGCAGCAATTCAAGAATGAGTTACGATACGTTTATCCCCCCAACTAAGTTTAACGCGCGTTTAAGCGCTGCCCGTAAGGATAGTTTAGCCACAAAGCTGGTTGGTTCTCTTTCTCCGCCGTTTAAAACGCTGCCGGCCCCGGGTACCTATACTCTTGTTGCTGCGGGCTTATTAAATACCAATGATCCGGCTAAAAAAATAAGATTAATAATGGTTAAGCACTCCAATTTTATTTCAAAAGCAACCAACTAATGAAAAAACATTTAAAAGCATTGTTCAAAATAAGCGGTGCGCATTTCTTATGTGCTGCAATAGGTTTAATGTGGCTTTGCGCCAGTGTAACTTTAACCGGCTGCAAAAAAGACAGCAGGCTGTTTACTCATGTGGATTCCACTGCAGAAGTTCCTTCGCAATTTCATTTCTTTAATACATTTGCCTATGACAGCACCCTTACTTTTGCTGTTGACGGCTTGCCCAGAGAGGCTGTCAAGCAATTCAGCTTAAGTAAATACTATCCATCGTCAAGTGCGTTTAATCCAAACGAAGGACAGGCAAATAGTAAACTTATCAATATCAGCGACGCTGTTGTTAAAACAAAATTTGCCAACGCTCCTGACAATAGTACCTTCCAGTTTAAGCCCAATACCAGTTATATTGTGTTCAGCACATTTGCAGCTTACGACACAGTATATACACCCGTAAACACCATAGTGCCCAAGCTTATATACTACCCGGAAGATGTTTATCACCCTTTTGACGGAACTACCGGTATCAGGTTATTTAACTGTATAGCAGGTTCGTCAGATATCCGCCTTAGCGTTTCGCCTAACATTGGACAGGGTACATCGGTATCATTAATGCCCATCTACTTTTATACCACTGCACAACCGGCCCGGGCATCTGATACCTACAATGTTACCCAGAAAGGATTAAAAAATTTCTCGTTACAAATATCCAGCTACTCTGCGCCCCAGGTACAGCTCAGTTTTAAGCCCTTTCAGCTTGACGATGGCAAAAACTATTCTTTTTTTGCCGTAGGTGATATAACCAACTTTATAAAAGGAAAACAACCCAGGCCAAAGGTGTACGCGATGCATGATGGCGACCCGTCGAGTTTAAAGGAACTTACAGTTTCGTCGCTGTCTTATCCTGGTAATGCAAGTACAGCTGCTTTGGTTAAGGTTATTAACGATGCTTATAATGTTCCTGGATTTATCGGGTTTCTGTCAGGCAATGCTTCTGGTTTAGATGTCAGGTTTAATCAATCGGTTATCAATGTTTTGAGGTGGCCAATAAGCCCCACCGGCGGGGAAGATATCCATCTTGCTAATACTTTGGCAAACGGTGGCAGCCCCACCAGTATGTTGCAGCGCATATCCTATACCAGTTATTTTCAGCCGGGTCAGTACTCTATTAACGTAACGCCAGGCAGAGTTTACTCTCCAAACTACCACCAGTTTAATTACGATTTTCAGGTTGGCTCATACACTGTTTGTTTGTTGCCTGATAATACCACATCCCAATCATTGGGGCACCTTGTACTGGAAAACGATCTGGCGCCCGATGCTAATTTATTTAAGCTTAGGATAATAAATATTTTAGGTGGCAGCACCCAGGTAGATGTGCATATCGGCAGCCCAACAGGACCTATATTGGCAAATGCGGTTACTTATGGACAGGCAAATGACTATATAGCCTTAAAACCCAACCTGCTTACGCAAAATTTATACGTCACGGCGGCAGGTTCTACCGTCCCGCTGTTCCAGACAGGCAGCAATGATAAACCGATTGCTATGCCTTTTACTGCCGGCAATTCGGGTACGCTTTATATCATGGGGTTATTGCCCGGCACACCTTACAAGGGTGATAGCGGGTCATTTGGGCCTTACGTATATTACAGTTCTGATGCCTACGTTAATCCAAATTTTATTTTACAAAGCGCACAACTTTACTATATCTTATGAAAAAGACAAACACACTAAGTAACCAGGTATCTTGTATGCCGGCAAAATTGTCTGTGCATTTAGAGATTATATTTGCCTTATTTACATACGTTTATGATATTTTATTTAAACGCCGGGCATCAAATTACGCGTTTTTATTACTCGTAATCTTATTACAGGCAGCATGCAAAAAAAAGGAGACTGAAGTAGTGCCGGTGGTAACCATCAGCAGCTTAAGCAAAACAGTTTTGAACATAGGCGATACGCTGAGCATTAACGGAGATAATTTTAATACCACGCCGGAAAAAAACCTTGTTTCAGTTGCCACAATATCGTTTAAGGTAATTTCGGCCTCTTCAAACAAATTATCCGTAGTCGTTCCAAAGGGAGCGCAAAGCGGTACGTTAAGCGTTGGTTTTGCATTAGGCCAGGCCACAAGCTTTAACCAGCAAATTACCATTGTAGGCGGAACACAGCCTTCCATCACCAGCATAACCCCTGCCGGAGCTTATGAGGGTGATACTATTATCATAAAAGGAAAAAACTTTTCCATCCCTTATGATCTTAACTCTGTAACTTTTAACGGGACCAGTTCGGGTAAAATAATCAACGCGACGGCTAACGAGCTTAAGGTGGTGGTGCCGGATCTGTCTGACAGCGGGCCCATACAAGTTACTTCCGGCGGCTTAAACTCGCTGCCTATCCAATATACGGTGTCGAAAGTTGACCCGTTTGAAGACGGGCACATTTACTGGATGACCCCATCGTATGCATTCTCAGATGTTACTTACCAGGACGAGATTAGTGCAGAAAGGTTTATAAAAGGGCTGACAAATACCGGTTCGTCGCAAACGAGCCTGGTATACCAGATGAATAGTGCTCCATTTCCTCCAAATCCACAATATTATAACAGCCCTCCTTTTTACCCCGAGTTATCACGCACAAACCAACAGGGAATACAAGCTTACTCAATATACAACTATGTAGTTAACGATAATCAGCACAATGGATATTATCTTACATCCTCGGCGTACCCCTTCCCGGCTGAATATAAATTAATGAAGTTCAATTACAGCAGTGGTTCGGGCACCCCGGCACCTGTCTGGAGCCAAACGTTTAGCGTGCCCGCTTACAACAATTTCTATCCCGATCCCACAAGTCAATACTCCTCTGCTTCTATTCATTATACTCCGGGCCAGCAAATATCCATAGATGGTAACACCATTTATCTTAAAATGGGTATTAGCGACGATTACTACACCGGCGATGTATCAGCTACCTCTCCAGTTTTAACCCTGCAGAAAGGTCTCCTTGGTGATGCTAACGGTTATGACCTGAAATTTGGGAAAGACTACATTTTTTACAGCGTTGTTGGTGCTCCTCAATATCAAGTTGACCCAAGCAGTTTAAAAGAGGTGCGATATGTAAAAAAGGGGAGTAAAGTAAGCCAGTTGGTGCCGCTTGGTTTAATACCATATACTGATTTTGTTGTGTCAACTATGGCCGATGCTTCGCATGGCAATAACCTGCTTATTGTTACCAGGTCAAACGCAACTAATCTTAATACCATTTACAATTTTAACGCCGAAACGCAAAAACTCACTGTGTTGTACAATAAAGCTAATTGGGCTGATTCACCATCGGGAGAACAATACATCGCCCCCTTAAATTCAGGATTTTTATGGGCAGGGAAGCACATATACTATGCAAATCATAGAAACTCACCTTTTTATACCGCATTGCACCGATTAAATGATGACGGCAGTAGCGCTAAAGTGGTTACAGTTTACGGGCGTATGGAGCCCTTAACAGACAAATTAGCCGATTATTTCAGCTTGTTTATTGGTAAATAAAATATCCTTAATAGATAAAAAAGAGAGATAAATGAAAATATATTTCAAACATAAATGGGCAATAGTGTTGCTGATTACCATATCCGGATGTAAACGCGAGGTGGTAGTATCGCCCGAATTTGCAAACGCTTATACCCGTTTGGTGGTTATTGATGCGCCGGGTAACGGGCAGGTTCAGTTTTATTTAGACGGAAAGGTAAATGCCAACGGTGATTCGGTGATACACAACCCCGACGGCTCATTATACCAGCCAGACCCCGCCCAAAACAGTACCACCACTATTAATTACCCATCTGGCGGCTGGACGGATAACTCGCCCTTAAACTTTGCCGGTACATATGGTTTTAGCAATAAGCCCGGCAGCACCTATGCAACTTTTCCAAATCCTACCGGCCGTACAGCGCTGGCGCCAATTATAGATAATGTTAACTATTACAATTGGGCGGCCCTGCCGACCTCACAACATAATCTGACCTTTTACAGCGTAATAAAGTCAAGCGTGTTTGGCAACCCGATATTGGTAAGAGGTAGTAAGTTTTTTGATCAGTCTGTTACTTTAGAGGGGGGGGCCATACAAACGTTTTTATTGGTTAATAAAGCGGTTGCCAAGCAATTTGTATCGGCAGAGAATAATAATGTCAATTCAGCTTTGCCTATATATAATATTAATGAGGCGGTTAACTATTTTTCTAACCAGTTTGATATCGTCACCATAAAGGACCATCCTGATCATTTACCCCGGTTTAAAGATTCGTCGGCTTATATCAGGTTTATAAACGTTACGCCCGCTTATGCCGATCAAAGTGTAAATCAAAGCACAGGTTCGCTTGATATTTACATAGCGCCTTTGTATGGGCTACGCCCTGGTATATACAGCATGCAGGGCGGAGGTGTGTCTAATACGATAGATAGCGTAGGAGCCGAGGTTCCGGTAGTAAAAGGGCTGCAGCGTTACCAGTCGACCGTTGATGAGCCTTTTTATGAAATCAATGTGGCGGCCAATATGCGCATAAACAAAACTACCGGTAAGCCCGATACCACACGCGCCGCCGGCAAAACAAGGGTGCCGCGTTACTACAGGGTACTGGCCTACCGTGCGGGTCAATCAAGCGCCACTGGTAGCATTCCGGTAGCAATTGGCGATTGGCTTGCTGTGTTCAACCAGTTCCCTAAGGCCGATTATACCTATAGTACCACAGGACAACCATTAACCGGCACCGATATAGACAGTTGGCTGGTGAGATCAGACGGCACCAATTTTCACCCCGCTATATGTACTATACCAATTGCCGTGGATCAGAATCTTTTCCAGGATGTAAATGGAGTAGCCCAAACGTACTATCTCGGGTTTAGGTCTTGCATCAATTATCAAAGGGCAGGTGTTAATTCCGTTTTCTTTCCAAAATAATATAATTAATACCAGTTGTAATGTATAAAACATTATAGCGCGGTTAACAGATAAAAACAGATTACCAATGAAAAAAAATTACGCTGAAAATTATCCTGATACTCCGGCGGGTTTGCTGCAAAAAACTTGTTTGCTTTTATTTATAACATTAGCGTTTGTTTTTGCAGGATGTAAAAAAGGGGTTGAGCCAACGGCAGCCGAAGCATCACCTAATGGCCAGTTATCGCGCTACGATCTTTTACTAAGCGATTATGACGTATTACCCGTTAACACATTTACGTTTTCGTATAACAATGATGGCAAAATAACCAACCTGTTTCAAAGATCAGGTCAAAATTTATTGTCATTCAGTTTACAATACAACGGCGATAAATTAATAAAATCGGTTGCTAATAACCAGGGTGTACAAACAATATTCTACAATACAAGCGGTAAACCTGCAAGGGTAGATTATACCACGCTTAGCGATACCGGCAAATTAGTTTTTAATTATGATGCTGCCGGTAAGCTAACTGGCGTTTTGGATTCTGTTAAAAAGCCGCTGAGTTTTGCCATACGGTACCAATACCTGTTTACATACGATGTAACAGGGGGCAACGTTGTAAAAATCATTAAAAACCAACTTGATTTGCAGGGCAGGGCCACACTAAAACAATACAGCTTTTATAGCTTCGATGATAAGCCCAATCCTTTTTCTGGATTACCATATTTGCAAAGTAGCAGCACCTTGCCGGGTGAGTTTGCAGCGCTTGTAAACAAAAACAATATTACATCAGCCCAATTGGTAGGTACCATACTTAATCCATCTTCCGGTGGGTCGGTGCCAACCTTAGATACCATAACTGTTTATCGCGCTTTGCGCACATACCAATACAACAGTAAAGGGCTCCCATTTAAAGTTGACGAGAAGTTTAACGATATACAATTCAATTATTCAGGCAAGCGCTCCTTCAATTATGAATATTAATATGCAATCTAAATCTTATCATTTTATAAATACCGCCAGGTATGTCGTAACGATAATGCTGCTGGTATGCCTGAGCATATTGAAAGGATATTCTCAGGAAACCACAGGTTCGTTAAGCGGAAAAATTAACGATGAAACCAGCGGGTTTTTGCCGGGGGCAACTATTACCGCCGTGCATTTACCTACCGGCACAAAATATGTAACCTCAAGCAACGAGTTTGGCAGGTACTCGCTGGTGAATTTAAGAGTAGGTGGCCCATATGTTATCAGTATTGTATTCATTGGGTTTGAAGGCCAATCGCGTGAAAACGTTAACATTGGTTTGGGTGCCAACGCTTCGATAGATTTTACGCTAAAATCAAACGCGCAAACCTTAAACGAGGTTGTTATCAAAAGCACGGGGGCGCCCCGCGCAAATGTTACCGGAACCGGTTTAAATATATCATCAAACCGTTTACGTAACCTGCCGGCCAGTTCTCGCAGTTTTCAGGATTATACACGGCTTACCCCGCAATACAACGGCAATTCATTTGTTGGTACTAACTTCAGATATAATAATGTAACTATAGATGGTGCAATCAATAATGATGCGATTGGCTTTAGCCCCTCGCTTGGCGGCCAGACAGGTACTTCAGGCCAGATAGGCAGCTCTACGCGAACCAACCCAATCTCTATCGATGCGATACAGGATATACAAGTTTATGTAGCACCGTACGATGTCAAGATTGGTAACTTTACAGGTGGCAGCATCAATGCCGTAACACGTAGCGGTACAAATAATATAGAAGGTTCGGTTTACGCTTTTGGGCGCAACAATACACTTACAGGTACTGATTATGCCGGCGGGACAGGTCGTTTATCAAGCAGTTTTCACGATCTTCAGACCGGGTTTCGCGTTGGCTTTCCTCTCATTAAAGATAAATTATTCTTTTTTACCAACGAAGAGCTTACCGATAGAAGAGAGCCGCTTGCCCAAACGATTGCATCGCCCGCGGTTCAGGCTATTTTGACAACCTCAGATGCCAATAACATCATTAATTATTACAAAAACAGTGGCTTTGGGTTTGATCCCGGAACGGCAGGTGCATACAATATTTACTCAAAATCTACTAAGTTTTTTAACAGGATTGATTGGAACATTTCTGATAAGCACCAGTTGGCTGTGCGTAGCAATGTAGTTAACTCTAATGCAACAAACCTTACCCGGGATGATCAAAACTTCAGGTTTTCAAGTATCGATTATACCCAGCACAATAACCAGGTGGCAACCGTTGCCGAGTTGAAATCCCGCTTTAACAGTGTAATGGCAAATAACCTCGTGGTGGGCTATACAACGGTTCATGATTATCGTGATCCCTTATCTTACGCTTACTACCCGCAAATACAAATTGGCGGCCGCACGCTTGGCACAACTATATTGCTGGGTACCGACCGCGAAGCAAGTATTTTTAATATGAAGCAAAAAAGCCTGGAGCTGACTGATAATTTTACCATATTTAAAGGTAATCATACTATCACAATAGGAACACACAATGAACTTTATAATATCACATATGGTTTTGTAAATTCGCCAAACGGTCGTGTGGATTATGCCAACGTCGATGATTTTTTAGCGGGCAACCCCAGCAGGATAAGAGGGAACTTTTTGTACGCAAACCAAGATCGAAACTATATCCTTAATCATCCATCGGCAGCATTTAAAGTAAATATGTACAGCGTTTACGCAGAGGACGAAATTATATTTTCAAATCGTTTTAAACTTATTCCGGGGCTTCGGCTGGATATGGTCGATTTGCCAAATAAACAACCACTGTCTATAAAAACCGCCAACGCGCAGCAAGACTTGTTTTACGGGACAACTTACACTTACACACAGCCGTCAGCAATAACAAACAATTACTTTGGACAAATACAGGTATCGCCGCGCATTGGTTTTAATTTCGATATCAATGCAGATAAAAAAGTGGTGTTAAGAGGTGGCTCTGGTTTATTTACCGGGCGCATACCATTTGCATGGCTCGGCTACGCTTTTTACAATAACGGCAATACATATGGCGCTTTTGATAAAAGATACAATTACACAGGCAATCCAACAGCCGTCCCCCCTGTGCCACCTACGGTTCCTAATCCCGGTACCGATCCAAGGAAGCCGTCGGGTACCGGCATAGCCGGAACTGCTGTGAATGAAAATGGTCAATCGGCTCTGGATGCAAACGGACCGACGCAAGTTGACCTGGTTGATAACAATTTTAAGATGCCGCAGGTATGGCGTACAAGCCTTGGCTTAGATGTGGATGCCGGGTCTGGCTACAAATTTACTATAGAAGGTATTTACACCAAGACTATCTACGACGTACAGTTCAAACAAATCAATCAGCAGGATAGCGCATCCTATTACCAGTACGATATTAATCAACAACAGCCTGTTTTCTCAGGAAAATCAAATAACCCTATATTTACATCAATGTACTTGCTGTCCAACACGCATCAGGGTTATCGGTACAGCATTACCGGTCAGTTAACCAAAACTTTTCCTTTTGGTCTTGATGTGATGGCCGCGTATACCTATGGTGTATCAAAAGATTTGGCAAACGGCATTCGTAACTCGATGGAATCCAACTGGCAGCTAAACCAGGCTTTGAACCCCAATAATCCGCAACTTGCCTACTCCAATTTTGATATTCGAAATAGGATAATAAGCGCCGTTAATTATCGGGTTGCTTATGGTGCCCAAAAAAGATATCAAACAAATGTAAGCTTGTTTTTTAGTGGCTCGTCAGGCTCTCCCTTTACTTACGGCTTTGTAAATACCCCAATCAATATTCAAAATACAGGTCAGCAGGTAACCCTGGCATATATACCAACCTCCGGCGAGATCATTAATTTTTTTCAAACCGGTAACGTGCTGCTATCTAATAATACTATAGCCTATAAAACAGCAGCCGATCAGGCCCAGGAATTTGAGCAATACATCCGGTCGGTACCATATTTGAAAGATCATAGGGGAGAATTTACACAGCGAAACGGTGCGCGTACGCCATGGAATATCAATGCAGATATGCGCGTATCAGAAACAATAAAGCTGTCTTCTAAATTTAACCGTTCCGTTACGGTAAGCCTGGATGTTTTTAACTTAACCAATTTGCTGAATAGGAACTGGGGCAAGGTGTATTTTTCGTCTGATTTGTTCAATTCTTCGGCAAGTGTTGGCTTAAGACCAACCGGGACTACCACAGCAGGTTATCCTATCTATGTTTGGGAAAAGCCGTCAACTCCGTACCAAGTAGATATAAACCAATCAAGATGGCAGATGCAAGTAGGTGTGCGATATAATTTTTAATATTTTGCAAGCTGCATAGGAGATTGATGTATTTTTGATACTATATATTTATGGATAAAAAGGAATTTACGCTTTTAGTAAAGAAATACCTGGCCGGGAACGCAACGGACGTCGAAAAAAGATTTGTAGAAGCATATTACGAAGAGCAAGACTCCGGCTCATCAATTGATGATATATTGAGTACAGAAGAAATTGGTTTTACAGGGCAGGAAATGTTCCAAAATATCCACCAGCGCCTTAACAAATTACCTGATACAGTAGAAGTACGAAGATTTAACTGGAAAAGATATGCTGCCGTAGCAGCAATGCTAACTGCCATTGTATCGGTAAGTATTTGGTTTTTTAATCGAAATTCACAATCGGAGAATTTGGCTTATAATAACTATCATACTAAACGCGGGAATCTAAGCAAGATTATCTTAAGTGACGGCACATTGGTTTGGCTGAATGCAGACAGTAAATTCAGGTGTCCGCAATCATTTGACGGGGCCACTACAAGAGAGGTTTATTTAGAAGGAGAAGCCTATTTTGAGGTTGCAAAGGATAAGAAGCACCCTTTTTTAGTGCACACACGAAATTTGACAACAAAGGTTTTAGGAACAAAATTCAATGTAAATGCTTATGATTCAAATAAAGCAATTGAAGTAACGCTATTGGAAGGAAAAGTAATGCTGACAACAGGGAATGCCGGTATTATTAAGAACAAGAAGCAAGATACGCTGTACTTAAAACCTAATGAAAAAGCTTATTTTAATGGAGATAGGGCAATGGTAAAAATATTGACCCAACGGCCAACAGCATTGGCACCTCAAATAAAAGATTCAGGAGCAAATATTTCAGCTACTGTTAAAGCATCCTATCGTCCTCTGTTAAAGATTCCTGTTGAAAATGCTGCTATTTCCGCATCCTGGAGAGTTGGGCATCTGGTGTTTGATAACGAGCCACTTCAAAATGTGATCGCATCGCTTAGTCGTAAATATGATGTATCGATAAATGCTAAACAAAGCTTGCTTAATTTTCCGGTATCATTAAATCTTGCAGATGAACCACTTGAAGAAGTCTTATTGGAGATTACTAAACAGTTAAAACACGACAGCTTGAAGGGAGGTTCGAAAAGCGATGGTGATGGGCAATTCAAAAAGGTAGGATCTGAATATTATATAGAATAATACAAAATGCAAGGATAATGTTAAAATTCACTTCATAGGTAAAAACCTGAAAGAACTAAAAAGGATATTTCAGTGGAAATGCATGAATTTCAGGTGTTGGTGCAAAACATCCGTTTGGCTTACAGAACATGATCCCTTAAATAAAATTTAACAATAGAAGGCAGTGTGGAAACGCCTTCCTTTTTTAAAAGACTTTATGATGCAAGCAACCTATTGGGCCATCTCTGTTTTATTGGTACTAAATATTGGAATAATAGTTTTAGGCTGTCAGATGGATAAGCGTATATATGGCAGGGTTTACTGGCCGTTTTTACCGGGACATTTCTTCCTGAATAAAAGTTATGAGGAGCCGGTAGTCCGCTTTCTGACGAGTAAAGGCGGGATAATGATATTGAGCTTGGTATTTATGGCGACGATAATTTTAACGGGATTTATCCATCCAGCAATTTAAAGGGAACGACGGGAACGATTATTATAACCCGAACCTGTTAAGGAAAACGGTCGCTTGCATTTTTTTTATTTCAAAAATATGGCCGTTTTGATCCCGATTTTGGATCAGTAATCGATCAGGAAAATAAGCTATTTGATCTTCCACTGCTATAAAAATAAAGCTGATCGATACAATTACTATCTTTGCAATTGCTTCATTCCAGGATTCATGAAATTACATTATCTCGATCCGGTGTCCGCCGGTGAACTACACCTTACCATTAATGAATCTGATTTTGACCGTCTGTTTTTCCAGCGCGACCGTAAGGATAAATTTTTAACCATTGCCTGGAATAACGGAGCTGATCAAAAAGTAACCATCGACGGCGTAACCAGTACTTTTCCGTCGCAATCAGTTTTGCCGTTAATGGTGAATCAAAGCTTTAGCTTTGAGAAAACAGAACAGATCATTGCCTGGCAATACAATCGCAATTTTTATTGTATTGTCGATCATGATAAAGAAGTAAGCTGTGTAGGTTTTCTTTTTTACGGATCGGCAGATACGATGTTTATCAACTTAGATGAGCAGCAGCAAAAAAAGCTAACCCTGTTATTAGAAGTATTCATTGACGAATTTGATGATAAGGATATTATTCAAAGAGATATGCTTCAAATGATCCTGAAGCGGTTAATCATCATCATTACCCGCCTGGCCAAAAAACAATACCTTACCAATAAAGCCATAACAGATGATAAGCTGGATGTGTTGCGAACGTTTAACGTCATGGTTGAAAACAATTACCGTAAAGAACATACCGTGCAATTTTATGCCGATCAGTTAAACAAGTCGCCAAAAACGTTGGCTAACTACTTTGCGCTATACAATCATAAATCGCCATTGGCTGCAATACAGGAGCGTATTATTCTGGAGGCTAAGCGCCTGCTGATGTACACCGATAAATCTGCCAAAGAGATAGCCTATGATTTGGGTTATGATGATGCCGCCTATTTCAGTAACTTCTTTAAAAAACAAAGCGGTTTATCCCCTACTGATTTTAGGAATTCAAAATCGTCTTTAAATATCGGGCAATAGTTACATGCCATCGGGAACTCTGTCTATTCATTAGGGGTGCCTGCTGTTGCACCTTTGTATTGTTCAATAAAAACAACGCAATTGAAAATACAGCAATGAAAAATTTCCCAATCCCAACTAAAGAACAAGTATCTCCCGCTAACCAGGCTATTTTTGAAAGCCTGAATGGCATGGTAGGTTTCGTACCTAACTTATATGCTATTTTTGCTCATTCTGAAAATGCATTAGGCAACTACCTCGCTCTCCAAAACGGTAAGACGTCCATCCGTGCCAAAGAGCGCGAGGTGATCAACCTCGTAGTGAGCCAGGTAAACAACTGCTCTTATTGCCTGAGCGCTCATACGCAATTCGCAAAAATGAATGGCTTTACCGACGAGCAGATCCTGGATATACGCAGGGCCGATGTCGGTTTTGACGCTAAATTAGATGCTTTAGCTAAACTGGTTAAGGCTACAACAGAAAATCGCGGTCGTGTTAGCTCTGAAGTTTTAGAAAATTTTTACGCTGCCGGTTATACTGAAGCAAGCCTGATCGATGTAACCATGGTGATCGGTGATAAGATCATCTCCAATTACCTGCACGCCTTAACAGATATTCCTGTCGATTGGCCGTTAGCACCAGCTTTAAACTAACCAGTCAACTCTAAATGCTTTGGCGATAATTAAATCGCCAAAGCTCAACTGAGTGATTGTTCTATGCGTAATCTATCTTCACGACTTCAATGAGATTAACGAGGGGCGTTGTTAGACAATAAAATGGGTAAGATAGGGTTCACCCGATTTGATTACGTAGAGGCAATTAATTAGCAGACCCTGAGTAGCTCAATAAAAGGCAGTCCTGATCTGGATTAAAATACCCTGGGCCATTTGAGTATCAGGCCTGTCAGGCAGTGTTGATTTTTCATAAGCCGCTTTGATCTTTTCCATCTTTTCTTCAACCATCCGCATTAGCTCATCATACTCAAATTCACCATTGCGGATCTTCAGCAGGAAATCACGATCATCACGTTTAACGATCACTTGACGGTATAGTGCAATTTCTTCGGCCATATTCAAGAGCCGGAAAGTGTGCATCATATTTTTAGCATCATAACTTTTGCCATGTGATAGCGTACTTCGGTAACGTTGTTCATTGCGCTTTGCCTCCCATTCCTGGTACTCTTTATATTCCCTGCAATAGATGGAGTAGCTATCCTTGTTAAAGGTCATTACAGCGATGTTTTCTATTCCTTTAGGGACAGAACTTAATTGTACATCATCTGCATCAACACCTGACATAATGCCTTTAAATCGTCCTTCCGTTAATTGCTTTTGATGGTACAATAAATACACATTTCTGAAATGATCCAGATTAACTAAGCCGCATTCTTCTTGTGTAAAGTTATGTTCTGTTAGCCATTCCCTTAGCGGGATACTGCCATTGTTATGCATCACGAAGCAGAAGTGTAATACCGATTTACGTTCGGCATCCAAAGGTTTATTGATCTTTTTGTTTAAGCCTCTCGCTTTTTTGATCTGTGTTTGCGCATAACCCGCAAATGTATCCAGGCAAAGTTTTGATAGGAAATCTTCCGGTTTGATCAGGTCCATTAACGGGTGGCGAAATAAGATGTGTTCTTTTGGCGTACTTAACAGTTCCAGTATGTTGGGATTATTTTTCGTCAATAGCTCCAGGAAACGGCCTATCTCAAAGTATACTTCATCGTTGGTGGAATTGGCTATCTGATCTTGTCGCTCAAATCCATAAAGCTGCTTTTGCGGCATAATGAATATACCTTTCTTATCCACATCAGAGCCTGTAACATTCAGGTTATAAGCTATACTACCGCTGATACAATCCAGCAGGATCAGTTCTTTTTGCTGTTTTAACTGCTCGTAGTTCATGGCTGGATATATTTTCTAAAGAGCTTATTCAATTCATCAGGGTACTTCTTTTCGGACGGAAGCTCAGATATACGCTCTTTGCACCAATCAAGCGTATCACTCAGCCATTGGTTAAGTATTGTAACAGGTGCTATCATTGCTTTTTCAACCGCATCTTTTTTCTTTTCAAGTAACTCATCTATGGCATTTTGAACTTCAGTATTGGTTATCATGCCCCTTAAAGGCTCAAATTCCATCGGCGGTACCGTTTGCTTTTCTATTATCCACAAACACGCCAACGCCGGGCGAAGGGAGTAGAAATAACGTTTCAGCTTAACCTCTTCGGTTTGTAGGTCGTCCCGGAGTGTATTATATGCCATTGACAGGTAATGGTTAGCACCTGATCGTAATGAAAAGTATTCCGGCATCAGCTTATGCAGATCATCAGCGAAAGCGGTATGCTCCTGATATACGATTGGCGATTGCAGCCATTCGTACAGTGTACTGTTTGATTTCAGAAATAGCGTTAGTGATTTTTTGATATCCCAACCACCTATGTCCAGCACCTCGTTAACAGGAAGCCCCACATGATCTGGCAGCTCGGTTATACCCAGGTAATTGTTAACCGGTCTGACGTATATAAAGCGAACGTCAAAATCACTATCAGGCGAGGCAAAGCCCCAGGCCCGGCTGCCTGATTCGCAGGCGTACAGTATTTTTATATTTTCCGATTGCTCCAGTTCGAGCAGTTTTTGGAGGATAGTTTCCGTCATAAATTCAATGATATAAGGTTACAAAATATAAATGAAAGAGCAATAGTCAGCATGTGTCTTATGGGAGTCGAACCCTACCGCTTACACGGTTTCACCAGGCGAAGTATCACACACTTACGGCATCTTTCATTATGTTTTAAAAAAGGGCAAAAAGCAACCGGTGAGTTTTTACTGAGCTACTTGCGACCTAAATCGCCGGGTGGATTTGAACCACCGGCCTTCCCTTTCGGGACGCTCTAACCGAAGTATCACCAGTTTACGGCACCTTTCAGGTTTTAAAAGAAGAGCAACAGGTAACCAGCGATTGGTATTTGCGATTGACAGTCGAAGTAACGCTGATCTACGGCATCTTCTTTTATATCTTGAAAAAGGGTAAAAAGCAACAAGTGACTATGGTTTTGTGCTGTCCTCTAATCCAACTGAGGTACCTTTTTACAGGGCCGGACTCGAACCGGCGACCGCAGCGTTATGAAGTAACACTCGTTTACGACACCTTTTATATTTTATAAGGAGCGACAGGCGAACGCGGGACGGGGGCTCGCTTGTAGGGACTCGAACCCTCAGCATAGCTTACACCACACTGCCCACCCCCTTCATGAGCGAAGTAACCCGTTTCTACGGCATCCTTATATGTTCAATTCGTTTTTTGTTAAAAAGGGTAACAGTTAACAAGTGCTTTTTTCTCTGTGCTCTAACCATCTGAGCTACCTTTTTCAAGGGTCGGACTTGAACCGACGACACCAGTTTTGGATTGCGAAGTAACACCTGTTTACGACACCTTTTTATTTTCAATATCTTTAAAAGAAGGGCAACAGTCAACAAGCCAATCTTTCACAGTGCTCTATCCAATTGAGCTACCCTTGCGGGAACGGACTCGAACCGCCAACCCCTGCGTCCCTAATCGAAGTAAGACTTATTTACGACACCTTCTTTTATAAGCCCCTAACCCCCCTAAAGGGGAAACTGACTTGCAAAAGCTGAATACGCAAATCAAAAGCTCCCCCTTTAGGGGGCTGGGGGGCTCTACAGCTCTGTTTTATTAATAGCATCCAGCGCCGAGCCACCGTTTTCTAAGGCTGCTAACACCTCAAAAACTTTATCGCTCCAGCCGGCTACCAGGTACACATCATTGCGTAATATTTGCAATGGCGCTTGTCCGTAGCCTTTCAGGTCGAACAGGTAGAGTTTCGCGCTTGGCGATACCTCGGCCTTGTACCGTAACCATAAAGTTTGGATATGGTCGGCAGTGTTGTTGCTGTTCCATAACTGGCCATCGGTAAATAAAAATACCTTGTCCAGTTGTACCTTACGCTGTAATATATCTTTGATAATCAGGTAGCCGTTAGTGGCATAACCCACCTCGCCCTCGCGGCGGTAAAACTCCTGTACGTTACCTAATATGTTATGGCGTGGTACGCTGATGGTTTTCCATTTGTCGCCAAACATACCTACCTCCACGTTTTTACAACGGCTTTGCAACAGCATGGCCAGCATCAAGCCCACATCGTATAAGAGTATCTTGCTTTTGGCAGATACCGGTACCTGCATAGATCCCGAAACATCGCAGGCTAACAGCACACGGGTGTCCTCGTCGAAACCTTTGATGTTGACTGCGCTTGCCTGTACAGCTTTTTCTAAAGCGCTCAACAGTTCACCAGTGTAACCTTTGTTACTGCCTTGCATTAAAGCGGTTAGCTTTGCCAATACACCTGGCGCAGGTACTTTGCTAACTACAGGATTGATCAGCTCGCGATAAGCCGCCAAATAACGGAACGGGAACTGCTCGGCCTTAGCTACCTCACCGGCATCAGCCAAACGGGCGCATACCTTCTCGAAATGTGCATAGCTTACTCCCGCCTCTTGTATGTTGCGCAGGTTACGCAATAAAGCCATGTAACCTAACTTGCCGCTGTCTATCAGCTCTTCCCACTTGGCGCGGAAGGCCAATGCCTTAGCCGCATCGCTCTCGTAGTGTACCTGGCCGATGGCCGATAACTCCACCTCCCAGGTGTAAGGCGTTTCTAAAGTACCGTTCACTATTTTGTTGAACAGCTCTTGCTGTGCATCATCCTTTGCCCGTGGGTGAACCAAAAACAAGGCATCGCGCAGTTTGATAGCGCCATCGCGGTTGTACTTGGCAAACTGGTACCCATCGAAACGGTTAAAGGCTTCGCTTAGTCCTTTTTGCAATTGCTTGCTCAGCCGGTTCAGCTTTTTGGTGCCGGTGCGTTGGTTTAGCAATTCGTAGCAGGCCAATAGCTCTGTGATCTCGTCCGCACGGTTAACTACCCCTGCCGTTGCCCGGGCGACCAGGTTATCGCCCGAGTGCAGCTTAGCCAATTCGGTAACCAGCACCAGCGGTACCGAACGCATATACATTTTGGTGCGGGCATACACCGCCAGCTTGGCTACAAAGCGTGGCTCGCAGGCATATATCAGGTGACGCAAGCGGTTTAAACGTGCCTCGTCTTTCTCGTAAAAACTATCGTTTAAGCTCCAGGTAACCACGGCTGTGTACAGCTCCATCTCCGCCGATAGCGTAAACGCCTTTTCGCCGGCATGGTTAACCGTTTGTGTTTTTGTTTTGCTTAACAGGTTGAATTTCATTTTGAACCTCCTTTTTTGTTTTGTTGATACAAAGATGAAGAGGTGCTGCGCAGTGTATTTGCGCAGGTAGAATTGTTTTATTTTTTTGCGATATTTATAAAATGGAGACAGTAACGCCTGGAAATGCAAACTATATTATCACACATTACATGGGCCTGCTTACTGAGCCGGAAATGATAGCATTAAAGCATCATCGCCACTCGTTGAAGTTACGCGAAATGCCCGATAGCGAAATACGAACTAAAATATATCTGCGCAATCAGTGGTTAACCGACGAGCCTGAAATATTAGCGCAATTGGAGGAGGGATATGTAAAGTTTATATTAAACTGCGCAGAGCGTATATTAAAAGAGCAGCCTAATGAAGTGTTTTTCAATTGGTGCCCTAAGTGCGGTAAATTGGCCAGGACACCACAGGCGAAGCAGTGCAGGTTTTGTGGGTATGACTGGCATGAGCAAGCCACAAGCGACAGTACCTTGCGGTAGCATTGGGGGCTGATAACCAAGTTTGCTGTGATAAAGAGTTTAGAATATGTATCCGGTATCAGTGCAAATTTTATGTTGATTAAAAATTTGATGAAACGATTATTAATATTTTACTAACAGCTTTAGTGGGCTATTCATGTAGCGCACAACAAAAAGTGGATTTAGAGAAATTGACATTTAGAGAAGATCCGCGGGTTATCGTAAAAGATCGTAAAAAATCTGCCGATAGATCAGAACCATTAACCTCTTTACCGGCTTATACCACTTATGATATTGGAGGTTACAGTTTTGGGCCTGTGTTATTAACGGAACATTGTTTGTTGCATTTTTGCTCAACTCTATCGAAGAGAAGAGATTAGTTGGGGTCATTATTGGATTTGAAACCACTGCAGAATCAGAAGCAATCTATAAGTATGTATCTCAACGGTATGGCAAGTCGGTGGTGCTTCAAAAAGAGGCTCAATTAAAAGATAGCCATAACAAGCCATACCAAGGCCCTCCGCTTTTTTGTGGAGAAACATACAGCCAGGTAAATCTTTACTGTTATCAAGCATTTATGAGTTTGTAGATGGTAAGCCGGTAAAGCATACAGACTTAGTGCTCATTAATAATGACCAGAAACCCGCCTATCAAACCAATTTTAAAACAGTACTTGACAGGGTGATCAAAACCTACACACCGTAACGGTATTAAATTAATAAAATATAGCGGAGAAGTATAAGCTGCATTGCTGGCCTACTTAGCATGATGACCATAAGCAAAGACATATGCGACAGGTAATTGACCTATTAATACAATAGCTCAATTGCGAACCTGTTTGCTATTTAAGTAAACATTTAATACATCTAATCTCATTTTGTTTAAATCAGTAGTTTCAGTATTCGACAACAATATGAGCGTTACTCCTTTATCTATCAAGTGTACCCAGTTCGATTCGTTACCGTAGCCACCACCTTGTCTCTCAGCAAAAACGGTATTTGTATTACCTATCTTTCTGGGATATACCCAAAAGCCAAAGGCTACATCACCCAGTTTTGGATAAGAAGTTAACATAGTATCCACCGTCGATTTTTTAAGCAGTGTATGGCTAAAAATAGCCTGGTCAAAAATTAATAAATCTTGTGCCGTAGAATACATCGCTCCAGCAGAAAAATGATTATCGATATAATGGTTAGTGGGCATGATCAAGGAGTCAACGCTACCCTCCTTATTGCGATAGCCTTCGTCCAGATCCGGTACAATATCTTCATGACGCAGGTAGTTGGTATTAAGCATTTTAAGTGGCATGAGTATTTTTTCACGCAGGATCACATCAAATGGCTTTTTGTAGATCTTCTCTATTATCCTGCCCAGTAAAATATAATCGCCATTGCTATAATTGAATTTAGTACCTGGGGTATCAATCAATTTCTCGGAGCAATATCGGTTAATGAACGTATCAACCGGCCACAAATTTTGGTCATAAGCTTCCGGAATAAACTTGGGATCCATTTCTTTTAAATAGCGGCCACTACTATAAGTTAGCAAGTTCCTGACAGTTACTTTGTGAGCGGCTTCGCCTTTGTATTCTGGGTAATAGGCCGCTATTGTTGAATCAAGATTGATCTTGCCTTGTTGGTACAGTTGCATAATCAGTACGGCAGTGAACGTTTTGGTTACCGAAAATATCTGAAATCTGCTTTTAGCGGAGAATGGAATATTATAATGACGATTTGCTAAACCAGTGTATTTTATATAATCTATTTTGCCATTTCGGGCTATTAAAACTGCCCCATTAAAATTTCTTTTTGTAATACAAGAATCCACTACTTTGTCAACCCGGTTTGACTGGCCCTTTGCCACATTGATGGTTAACATAACAATTAAAATAGAATAGAACAGCTTCATGTTAAGAAATGAGTATGCTGGGAAATTACACAATAAATGTTGAATAAGTGAGAATGAGGGGTTGAAATATAGCTGTTGTTTAATTTACCACGCATACCGGCAACCTGATTTGGACGAAAAGTAATATTTCCAATTCGGCGCTCCGTTATTCAAGGTTTACAACCATCGAATAACGTGGTTTTGAGATACTGTGCATAACAAAATCAACAACTTAGTGTTGATAAAAACGATGAGCCTGATCATGTATCAAGTTGTTTTTTGCCTGGTGCCGATTGGCATCTAAATATCATGCAGCTATTCCACTTTTTACGCTTTCTGGTAGTCGGCTTTATGGCACCAGTATATTGGCCGGGTTCGGTATTTTGATTTGACATGATGACTAAAATAACGTTTGCAATTAAAAACCAATACATCGAAACGCTGATCAAAATGATCGAACTTAATAACGATCATTACTGGCTGGATGCCTTTTTAAACCTACGAAGGGGAGGTATGCTGCCCGGCGGCGGTGCAGGTTCTTTAAACGACTGGGGCCCATCATATAGTGGGATAAAAGCCGATGCCTGGTACGGGCGGCTTTACACAATCTTGCGTGAGCTATTTGATCAGGAGCAGTTACCCGAATATCTCGCGGAACCTTCCCGGTTGGTAAAGGCGAATCAAACGCAGGTGATCCGTTGCCTGACCTGTCAGAAGAGCCATCAGCATCCGGCGATATTTGAAGCGTTTTTGGCTGTAAAGTTTTATAATAAAGTATTACCAACATTTACTACCGGCAATAAGTTATCGGATATTTTAAAACCAGAATTGTCCTTTAACAGCCCGGATGTGCTAAATTATCGTTCAGCATTGCTAAAAGCATACGCCGGGTGCGGTATTACGGTGTATGACTTCCTGTTCGGGGATTATATCTGCCCACACTGTAATGATTTAAAGCCGGAAACGGTTCATGATCGGTATCAGGTGGAAAACGATATACCAGAGATGCTATATCTTAAAAGACTGCCGATATGATATCAGGCTGGGCAGTTGGGGTTTTAAATACCGCTATTCGAAGAAACTTCGAATAATTATGCCTGGCTCTGACTACAGGCTAATTATCCGGCTTCGCTCTCGCATCGACCATCCGCACAATCCTCGGCTTAAACTTAGCCAGTACTTCCACCAGATCACTCTGCGCCGCCGTTACAGCGTGAGGCGGGCGGTTCTAAAAGTATGAGCGGCATGCTACCGCACTTTTAATACTTTGCTTAATATCCAGTTTAGTTTTAACGTTCAATTGTCCTCCACTACCGCAAGTGCCCTCGCTTGCGGTATTTAGGCAGTTAAAACGCTAATCAATCCCTGCAAACCGCAATACTCCCTGGCACTGCTGTACAAATATTTATCATAATTTTCGACAAGACCCGCTATTGCCTGCCTTCTTGACTACTTAGTATGATGACCTCAAGCGAGGACGCTTGCGGTTGCGGAGGGGAGTATGCGTTTATGCGCTTGCTTTAATTGCTTCTTCTCGTACCTGAATAGTTACTATAATTTTAGTATTTAACATAGGCCTAATTCAATTAATTATTCTATAAATGGTTTTCAATTGCTACTTTTACCTTAAAAGCCTACCAATAACACAATATTCATTATGGACGACGCATCAACCCAAGCAGATAACAAACCATGGTATTTTTTACCTGAAAGAGGTTTCTCCTCAATGACGCCGGAACAATATATAAAAGAGAGAATAACTCAATTCCGGCACTGGTATGATGTTAAAGCCTCAAAAGCCAAAAGACGGTTTATGGTGATGCGATCAATTACAGTCGTTGGCGGTGCTATCGTTCCAGTGCTAATTAATTTATCAGATAGTCCAATAATTAAATATTTGAACTCATTCATAAGTTTATTGGTAGTGATATTGGTTTCTCTTGAAAGTGTTTATCATTATCGGGAACAATGGAAAAATTATCGCTCTACAGAACAGCTACTTGCGAAGGAATACTATAATTTTGTGACAGGAGAAGGTGCATATAGAAACTTACAACCTCAAGAAGCTTTCATAACCATGGTCGAAAGAATTGAAAATGCAATCGAGTCTGAAAACGCATCAACTTTAAATGTCATGACAACTTTATCTGAGAAGAAAACAGGATCTGATCAATTAGATAATCCGAATAAAATTAAAAATCCCCCCAAAACTTAAAAGCATTATAAAACCCACTGCCACCGTAAAGCGTCCCGCTTGTGGTCTTTGAGCCGTTTGCAACAGCGGCAATTCTCACTTTATTCACAAATTACTTTGTTGCAATATCTTGAATTGTATTATCGATCTCGCATATGATCAATTGATAATTATTCCCATCAATCAAGGTCAAACTCATGTTTTCAGACGGAATAGAAATATTCTCGTTCATAATTTCATGTATCTCAGGATATAGGTATTTTATTCCAGACAGCAATCCGTTCATTAAATGAATATTTATCACATGTTCTACAGCATATTTTGGAAAGGCAAAATGCATTGGATACTCGAAAACAGAGATCAGTTTATTTTTATCTCTAACCCGGTAATTATGTGCTAATACATTGTTCCGAATGCTATATAGATCAGGAAAATATTTATCGCGTTCTGATATTATATATTCAGCAATTTTTTGTAATTTTTTAAATCGAGCTTCGTTCGACTTTGCATTTATTAAAAATTGATGGGTTACCTCATCATAAAAGGCACAAGTTCTAACCATCATATATTTGAATATGGGGACGAATAACGCTTCTGGTAATAGTTCATTTGAATTAAATGAATCCACTATGTCAGACATATCTTTGACTATAATATGTAAATGATAAAGTGATAATTGAAGATTTCTATTTTTCATTGTATCTAATTTAAAAAACTATTCTCTTACTTCTCCGCGTTAACGATTGCAGCGTATACCGGCCTATGTGGCTAAGGCCTGTGCAGTATAAGCGGAAAGCGTGGCCCGTCCGCAGGCGGGAAACGCCCAACTTGCACCGTGAAGCCGCTGCTACCGCAAGTGTCCTCACTTGTGGCTTTAGGACAAGCTAACCATGCATAACCACCTGCATAATTAGCGATTGCAAGCTATCACCCAATGGCAGAGTGTGAGCTTGCTATTCAAGCTCCCCCTTTAGGGGGCTGGGGGGCCTAATCCTCCGGCTTCTCCCTCGCATCCGCCATCCTTACAATCCTCGGATCAAACTTAGCCAACACCTCCACCAGGTCACTCTGCGCAGCCATTACGGCGTGGATATCCTTATAAGCCATTGGCGCTTCGTCCATATCGCTACCCATTAAGGTGATACGCTTGTCAACCAAGTTGGCAGCAATGGCAGCCTTATCCAGGGTTTTAAAGGCGGCGCTTCGGCTCATCAGTCGGCCTGCACCGTGGCTGGCCGAGTTAATGCTGCTGGCATCGCCCTTACCGCGTACTAAAAAGCCGGACGTACTCATGGAGCCGGGGATAATGCCCAGCACGCCCTCACCGGCTGGTGTGGCGCCTTTACGGTGTACCATTACTTCGGTACCATCGGCCAGGTGTTCTTTCCAGGCAAAGTTATGGTGGTTTTCTATCCTGGTAAGCGGCTTAACGCCTAAGGCACGGGCTATTTTGTTATGGATCTCGTGGTGATTGGCGCTGGCGTATTCACCGGCAAGGTTCATGGCTATCCAGTACTCTTGTCCTTCGTCTTTATCCAGGTCCAGCCAGGCCAGGTGTTTGGCTTCGGCAGGGAGCTTGGTTTTGGTCATGGCGATTTTCGAGTAATAGTCGGCCACCGAACCACCAAACCCACGTGAGCCGGAGTGCGAAAGCAGGGCCAGATACCGCCCGGCAGGTATCCCCGTAAGGGCATTGTCGGCAATGGTCAATTCGCCCCATTCTACAAAGTGGTTACCGGTTCCGCTGGTACCTAACTGGGCGTAGGCTTTATCCTTTAAACCACGGATCACCTTGGTTTCGCCCCAGGTTTTACTATCAAACAGCGAGCTATCGAAATAGCTTTTAGTGGTACACCCTATACCGAAATAGGTGTTATCCAACAGCAGGCTTTGCAGCTTGTGTTTCTCGGTGTCCACGGCTTCGGCAGGGATATCAAAGATGCTCAGGCACATCCGGCAGGCAATATCCACACCCACCGCAAAAGGGATAATGGTATTGGCCGTGGTAGCCAGCACACCGCCAATGGGCAGTCCGTATCCCTGGTGGGCATCGGGCATGAGCGCCCCGGCAACGGCTATGGGCAATTGCACTGCGGTACGCATCTGCGTAAGCGCGCCAACTTCAATATGCTCCAATCCCCAAACGGGGAAATCGGCTATTTCTTCCTTCAGCTTAAAGTTACTGCGTTGTTGTTTTACAAACTTGCCTTCTTTACGCAGGGCAATAACGTCTTCGGCCAGGTTTTTAAATTTACCGCCTTTTTTAAGGGCGTAAGGCATCGGGTCGTCAATCAGGGCTTCCAGGTTGGCCAGGATGTTCGGCTTGTCCATTACGCCGTGTTTAAGCAGTCCGTTAGCAACCCGGCTAAAGTTCACCAGTATTTCAACATCGTTAATGCCGAGGGCCTTTAATTCGTTGTTGCTAACCTTTAGCCCCCCGGCCCCCTGAAGGGGGAGTTGCTGAGCGCCGCTATCTTTTTCTGTAACCATTGTTTTATGATTTAATGATACAAAGGAATAGAGTAGGTGCGCAGTGTATTTGCGTAGTAGAAAAATGTTTCAAAAATTCCTGTAACGAATAACTTGTGATGTTAATGCGGGTATGTTAAGCGCCGTTATTAGTTTCAATTATTGTCAAATTAATCACGTCGTCGTAAGTGGCATACCAGCAATCTCGCCCAAATACCGAAAATGAATACGCGGCAATTTCCTCGTTTGTTATCAGGTTATTAGGTATTTTATGCGGTTGGACTGCTTTGAAAGCCAACGTTGAAATCAAAAAATGCACGTTGTTGATCGCAATCGACTGTTCACTTTCACTTCTGTTATTTCCGTCAATCTCAATTTTATGAACAATAAGACTATTATCACTGTAGGTTATAAACGCTTTGTAGCCAACCTCACTGGTCCAGCTTCTAACAAAGTAAATTATATCATTCCACACATAAATATCCCATTTATCTTCCATAACCTTCGCTTTATAACCTACCCCCTCAATTTTGCCTCCCTTATGAGGGTAAATCAGTTGAGTATCAACAGAAGTGCTATTTTCAAAATCAAACCCAATATATTCCTCCCCGCTGCTTTGCCTGTTTGTTAAAAAAAGTTGTGCAATAGCAGGGTCTTTAGTAGTTGATATCATTTTTTGTGTAAACGGGCGGATATCCAATATTCGCTTATTAAATGGATTACCTTCACCCACGTCATACCAATTAAAGTTGTACATGGGGTCAACTTGTTTTGTTACTTGTTTTTTTTGATCTTTCTTCTTGAAAAAGTTGAACATATTATTGGGATAAGATCTCTAAAATAATGCAAATTACCACGCAATGCTGTTGCGCGATGAAAAATAATATCCATATTTATTAAAATATTTCTGATGCCAGTTAACCGCAATGCCCTTATCCGCTACCGCACCATTGACCAATGCCTGCAGAACAGACGTCGCAAGTGGACGCTGGATGATTTAATAGCAGCCTGCGGCGATGCTATATACGAATACCAGGGTATTGATACCGGTGTAAGCCGCCGAACCGTTCAGGCCGATATAGAGATGATGCGCAGCAACAAGCTGGGTTACGAAGCGCCCATTGTGGTGGTTGATAAAAAGTATTATACCTATAGCGATAAAAATTACAGCATCACCAACAGTCCGCTAAACCAGCAGGATATGCAGGTGCTGAGCGAGGTTTCGGGTTTGTTAAAACAGTTTAAGGGGTTCAATCATTTTACCGATCTGAACGAGATGGTGAGTAAGCTGGAGGATAAGATCTACAGCCAGAAAACGCAGAGCTCACCGGTTATTGATTTTGAGAAGAACGATAACCTGAAAGGTTTGGAATGGATTGAAGTGATCCGCAAGGCTATTGTGGCTAAAAAGGCTATTTGTATTACCTATCAATCCTTTAAGGCACGCGAAGCCAGTACCTTTTGCTTTAGCGGATATTTGTTGAAAGAGTATCGTAACCGCTGGTTTGTATTAGGCATGCAGCACAAGCGCAATGCCCATATTATGACTTTAGCTTTAGACAGGATACAAGCTGTGGAAGTGGACGAAGAACCCTACCGCGAGAACCGCACGCTCGATCTGGCTACCTATTATAACGACTGCCTTGGGGTAACAAAATCACCCGGTCAGCGCGATTGCGAGGTTGTTTTTTGGGTGGATGCCGCTAATGCGCCGTACGTAATCACCAAGCCTTTGCACCATACACAAAAGGTTTTGAGCGAGGATGAAACCGGGAAAATATTTAGTATTAAAGTTATATTGAACTTTGAACTGGAACGGGAGTTATTGGGTTTTGGCGCTAAAATGCGTGTGCTGGGGCCAAGGATATTGGTAAAACAGATAAAGGCGCAGTTGGTTAAAACGTTGGCGAATTATGAAAACAACCAGGAGTAGCCCTATGATTAAACCGGAGTGGGTACCATTGGCATATCTGGATAAAAAGAGCAAGGAACCGGTTATTAAAACGGTTACGGTTGAGTATACCTTATATCATCGTCATCAAGCGGTTGTATCCAAATCCGGCTTTAAGCGCAAGCAGGTTAAATAGCTTTGCAAATCAGGTTGTCAAACTCCCTTATTTCTATCATGTAGTTGTTGATTTACTATGTGTGTGTAGGTTTAAAAACTAACTGCCTCATAAGCCTGTAACAAGTGTTGGCTATAAAAGGCTGGATCAATACCTGGATGCCTAAGTACTTAAAAAAGGAATCAAGGCATTTCAGTCCCTAATTTCGTCAATTGGGTCAATAAAAAAATAACTCTTCGCTTATCCGGTACATTTTTGCATCAAAACAATTGCAAAATGTACCAGGAATCCATAAAAAAATACTATAAACCAATGCTCCTTATAGGTTTGTTGGCCATGGTGTGTGCGGCCATCATATTTAAGCTCCGCAATAATCAAGAAGCGGTTCAAAATGACATCAAACAGGAGTTGAAGCCGATTGGATTTGCCGCCCAGGCCACTTTAGTTAAAGAAACAAATTTTTCAGATGCCTTTACTTACAGGGGAACTGTTGAAGCCGCGAAAATGATCACGCTAACAGCAGAGACAGACGGCAAAGTGACCTATTCCACTATCGAAAAGGGGCTTGCCGTTACTAAAGGTTCCATATTGGTTAAGGTAGATCCCTCAACCCGTTCTTCGGGCTATCAAATCAGCGAAGATACCTACAACAAAGCTAAAGCCGACTATAATAAGTTGAAGGAACTCCAGGAATCAGGAAATGCGTCGGGGATGGAAGTAGAAAATGCCAGGCTGCAGATGCAGAATGCCGCGTCGCAACTCAACATCAGTAAAAAGCAAGTCGGCAAAACATCGATACTGGCTCCTGAAACCGGAACGCTGATCGATAAGAAAATAAACCGGGGCGAATATGTTACGCCCGGCACCACGCTGGGTACAATGGCCTGTTTGAATGAGGTGCTCGTCAATGTTTTTGTCCAGGAAAATGAAGTTGCTCATCTAAAAAAAGGCAATGCCGCAATTGTGCGGGCAGATGCTTACCCCAACCTCACTTTTACAGGTAAGGTATCAGCTATCATCCCGGTAGCATCCGCCGCTAAAACATTCCCTGTGGAGATCAGGATTGTTAATAACAAGGTCAGCAGGCTTTTAGCGGGTATGAATGTTTCCGTGACCTTTGATGGAGAAAAACAGTCGACAGCATTGGTGATACCCCGTACTGCCTTAACCTCCTATAAAAAACAATCGGCAGTCTATTTAGTACATCACTCAAGCGGTACTGTACTTACACCCATTGTACTGGGAAAGGAGTACGACACTTACCTGTCGGTATCCCGCGGCCTGAAAGCCGGAGATACGGTGATGACATCCGGCCTGCTTAATGTAGAGCCCGGCAAGAAACTACAAAGTCTTACCATCAAAAATTAGGCAGCTTCATTAATTCTATCAATCCAAATCCATTTCTTATGAGCATCACCGGACTGGCCATTAAAAGGCCGATCTTATTTATCGTATTCTTTCTGATCCTGGGTGGTTTGAGTATGATCAGCTACCAGAACTTAAAATATGAACTGTTGCCCAACCTGGCCACGCCAACCATTACGGTTATTACGGCATACCCCGGCGCTTCGCCGGAGGATGTGGAGAACAGTGTCACTAAAAAAATTGAAGATGCCGTTGCCGGTGTGAGTAAAAGCAAAAAGGTAAATTCACTATCTGCGGATAATGTTTCCGTGGTGTCCATTGAATTTGTGGCCGATGCCAATCCCGACCAGGCCATGCAGGAGGTACAGCGGTCTGTAAATAGTACCCTGGCAGATTTCCCTGAAGGTGTTAAAGCCCCCGTGCTGGAGAAATTCAACGTAAATGATCTGCCGGTGTTGAAACTGGCCGTTACAGCATCAGTTTCCCCAACCGAATTATACGACCTGGTGAACAACCGGCTCAAACCAAGGCTGGCCCAGGTTAAAGGTGTAGGCAAGGTAAAAATATTGGGTGGTACCCCCAAAGAAATCAAAGTACTGGCCAAACAGGATAAACTGATCAGCAATGGGTTATCAATTACCGATGTATATGAAACGATCCGCAAGGCCAATGCAGATTACCCTGTAGGTACGATAAAAGACAGGGATGCGCAGTTTGGCGTTAAACTGGGCGGAAAGATGACGGATACAAACCAGGTTAGTAATTTGAAGATCAAAACCTATCCCGATGGCAGTAGCCTGAGTGTAAGAGATGTGGCCACAGTGCAGATCGGTCATAAGGACGAAGAGGTCAGCAGCCGCCTTGACGGGCAATCGTCTATTGCGCTATTCATCAACAAACAATCCGGTGCCAATGCAGCCGAAGTAACCAAAGTGGTAAGGGAAGAACTGCACCAGATGGAACAGGAGTATGCAGCTCAAAAAATCAAATTCAACGTGGCCCAGGACAGTTCGGAATTTACGCTGGAAGCCGCTCACCAGGTTTATGATGACCTTGGTATTGCCATAGTGCTGGTAGCATTGGTTATGCTGGTGTTTTTACACAGCATCCGCAACGCGCTGATTATTATGGTTTCCATACCGGCCTCGTTATTCAGCGCCTTTATTATGATGTACGCACTGGATTATTCGCTCAACCTGATGACCTTATTGGCCATGAGCCTGGTGATTGGCGTACTGGTGGATGACTCCATCGTGGTGTTGGAGAATATCTATCATCACCTCGAAAAAGGAAAGGATAAACGGGATGCCGCACTGGATGGCCGTAACGAGATCGGTTTTGCGGCCTTGTCTATCACCTTAGTAGATGTGGTTGTATTTCTGCCTATGGCGCTGGTACCGGGCCTGGTTGGCAGTTTGATCAAAGAATTTTCACTGGTGATCGTTGTATCTACCTTGTCCAGCCTGGTTGTTTCCTTCACGCTGACTCCCATGATTGCATCGCGTTTTGCCAAGCTGGAGCATTTGAACCCCAAAACGATCTTCGGCAAGGCGGGGCTTTGGTTTGAGGCAACAATACATGGGCTTACAGAAGGATACGGCCAGCTTTTAAAATGGGGCCTTAACCATAAAGTTGTCATCGGTTTGATTGCAGCTACCATTTTTGGAAGCTCTTTATTGTTGCTCACTTCCAATACCGTAGGTACTGAATTTCTGCCTGCGGCCGATAAAGGAGAGCTTTCGCTGTTTGTTGATTTGCAGCCCGGTACGAAGCTGAAAGAAACAGATTCTACCGTTAGGATCATCGAAAATAAACTAAAATCAATTCCGGAGATCACCAAGGTGTTTTCTAACACCGGGTATCAGAATGATGGTTTTAATGAAAAATACAGTGCTAACCTGGCCAGCATCAATATATCGCTGGTACCTGAAACGGAAAGGACGAAAAGCCTGTCGCAATTATCCAGGGACCTGAAAGCCTTATCCATGCAGATTACCGGTGTAAAAAGCAGGGTTTCTCCTATTGGATTGTTTGGTGCCAATGAAGCGCCGGTACAATTACTAATTACCGGTACCAACCGGGATAGTGTGAATGCTGCTGCAGCTGTTGTTCTTGACCGTATTCGACGCGTCAATGGCTTGGTTAGCCCAAGGCTCTCCACTGATTTGGGTAAGCCGGAAATGAAATTGGTTGCAGACCGGGATAAAATGGCCAAACTCGGGTTAAATACCGAAGCCGTGGGCGATGCCATGCGGATGGCCGTATATGGCAACGACCAGTTGAAATTTCGTGATCAGGATAAGGAGACCGATACCCGGATACAATTGGATGTCAATGACCGTAATCAAACTGACCAACTGATGAAACTCACGTTCATCAATGCCGATAACCAGTTGGTGTATCTAAGTCAGTTTGCAAAAATCGTTCAACAGTCGGGCCCGTCAGGCCTTGAGCGGCGGAACAAGCAACCCAGTATCAATTTGCTGGCACAGGTTTCAGGTCGTCCGGTAGGTGATGTGGGCGACGATATTAAACAGGAGATTGACAAAATTGGCTTGAGTAAAAACGTGAAAATTTTATACGAAGGCGATCTGGAACAACAGGGAGATGCCTTTAGTGATTTGGGCTTAGCCTTGCTGGTATCCTTCGCCCTGATCTACCTGATCATGGTAACCCTGTATAACAATTGGCTGTTCCCGTTTGTGATCCTGTTTTCTATCCCGCTGGCCATCTCAGGGGCCCTGTTGGCACTGGCACTGACTGCAAGGTCACTGAACGTATTTTCAATTTTTGGACTGATCATGATGATGGGACTGGTGGTTAAGAACGGCATTTTATTGGTGGACAAAACCAATGCTCTTTTAAAAGATGAACCGGATACCACCAAAGTCAACCAAGCGCTTATAGAGGCAGGTAAGGCCAGGTTTCGCCCGATATTGATGACCACGCTGGCTATGGTGATCGGCATGTTACCGCTGGCGATGGCCAAGGGCGGGTCTTCCGCATTCAGTGGCGGGATAGCCTCTGTATTGATCGGCGGCCTAAGCAGCAGCATGTTCTTAACGCTGGTAGTAGTACCGGTGGTCTACAACACCATGATGAGGTTAAAAGCCAGCCTGGGTAACTTTTTGCAAAGACCGTTTATAAAAAAAACGGCGGATACCACCCTTAGCCTCCTCATTGGCCTAATCATTAGTTCAATCTGCGCAGGCACCGCCCATGCACAGCAAAAAATGCCGCTTTCTTTAAAACAGGCAGTAAGCATTGGGCTGAATGCCAATCAGCAGATCAAACTGGCAGAGATCGATGCGCAGAAAGCAAAATATAGCCTGAAAGAAGCACAGTCCTATCAATATCCTCAGGTTGGGATCACGGTAGATTACTTGAGGAATATCAAACCCGCTGTATTCTTTCTCCCAACTTTCGGTATCAATGCGGCATCACAGATCACTTATGACAGCGGGAATTTGCAGGCTATACCGGCTTCTTCCAAAAACGCCTACACCGGTAACCTGAACGTGAGCATGCCCATCTTTAACCGGGAAGTTACCGGCAATGTAAATACGGCCCGGCTGAACCAGGGATTGAACGATGCCAATATAGAACTAAGCCGCTGGGAACTGGCAGACGAGATCAGGAAGGCTTATTTTAACAGCTTAATTGCCAGTCAGAACCAGGTATTGACCAATGCCGCCTTAAACCGCTCGCAGCGCAATCTTAAAGATAGCAGGCTGTTGTTTAGCAAGGGTTATGCCAATAAAGCGGATACACTAAATGCCTGGAGCAATGTAGAACTGATGAAGATGAATTGCAACAAGGCACAAACAGCGACAAAGCAATCTGAAAATTACCTGAAATCCCTTTTAAATCTATCGCTGGATCAGGAACTGGAATTTACCGATACTGTTGGTGTAAACCTGTTGGGCGGGCAACAAAACCTAAGTAATGACACTCTAAAAAACGGTAAACGGCCTGATTTGCATGTGAATGACTGGAAAACGCAGATAGCCCGTCAGCAGGTTAAAAATGAGCAGTCCAAATACCTGCCCTCTCTGGCCTTTGTGAGCCAGTATTCCCTCCAGGCACAGTCGGATAATTTCAACTTTGATCGTTACAATGTGCCCAATAGCTTTTATGTAGGTTTACAGCTGAGCATCCCCATTTTTACCGGGTTTCGCACGGATGCTAAAGTAAAGCAAAGCAGGCTGGCCCTGGAGCAGGTGACTACCGAGCGCAGTTTGATGGAAAACCAGGCCAATCTGCAAGTCCGCAATAACCGCCTGGCGATCATAGAAAATACGGAGAAAATAAAAAGCCAGCAGAATATCCGCTCTGCCCGCGAACAGGCACTTGCCTTTACCCGGGCGAGGTGGCAAAAGGGCTTTGCTAAATACACCGATGTGGCAGATGCCGAATTGCAGTTAGTGCAGGCGGATAACGATTACACCCAAAGTGTTTTCGAATACCTTACCGCCGTAGCCGGTTATTACAAAGCCACCGGAAATATCCTCTAAATCAGATCACCCCCCCTTTCATATTTTAAACAACGGTAATTCAACCGGTTAAATTAAACCCAGACTCCCCCAATGAAAACTAAATTTTTTATGATGCTGATCTGTTTTGGCGCATCGGTATCTATTGCGCATGCACAAAACAATGATGAAACGACAGCCCGAAAATTATACCTGGATTTCGGCGGCTCCGTAGGTGTGTTCATTCCCTATGACCAGGTGAAAGGGACAAAGACGCTAATTGGATCTAATGCGATGACTTCGTTGCAGCTTAACTATCACCAGGATTACTTCGCCAAATTACAATTTGGTCAAACCATCGTTGATTTCAAATCGCAAAGTAATTTTGAAACTGTAAATTCTTCGATTGATGCCAAGGCCAACAGCACCAATCTCGGCTTGGGCGTCGGTTATCAGCACCGTTTTGGCCGGTGGCAGCCTTATATTCTTGGTGGTGCCGGGGCATCCTTTATTGATGTACCTGCCACATCATTCGTCAAAGCATCTAATACCATTAATTACACCACCTCTTCGGGCACTTACCTGTATGTCAATGCGGGTGCAGGTATCAACTTTACGGTATCCAAAGCCTTTATATTTTTCCTCGAAGGGCAGGGTTCTACAATACCCAACCTCCCCAATAAATCAAGTACTCATCTGAGCGGCATCAGCGCGATGATCGGTATCAAAGCACCTTTATAATTCACCCTTAAATTGATGATCATGTACAAACAGATTTTTATGACGCTCATTTTTTCAGTGTTTTTCGGTTTCATTTCCCGTGCCCAACAGGCAGCAATTATTGGTAAATGGAAAACCCCGGATAAAGATATTATTGAATTTTATGCTGAAGGGGCGGTGTTTACAGCAAGGCAGATCAGCGCTGAAACAGAAAAGGACAAAGGCAATAATAATAAGATCATTGCGAAAGAGTTGAAATTAACAGCTGCAAAGGTTTTTGAAGGTATTGTGATCGACCCGAAAGATAATAAAACCTATCATGGCCGTTTCACGGTCAATGGGGCCGATACAGAATTGAATCTTAAAGTTAAATGGGGCATCCTGAGCTTTAATGAAACCTGGACAAGGGTAAATTGATTATTTCACATAGTTCTCTCTATTTTAGCGTATGCATAAACACAGCTATCGGTTATACAGGATATATGGTTATCCCGGCTTCGGATTGGTTTTATACCTGATCATGGTGCTGATTAATCCTCCTGACCGTATTTTTAACAGCTGGCGGTATTATGCGTTCGGTGATTTCATACTGGAATTTGGATTTGCTGTAGCCTATGCAGCCGCACTCTTTGAAACAGGTATTCAGCTAACCGCATGGCTTAATCATTGGTATGCCTGGGATGGCCGCATTAAAAGCAGGTTTGCTATCCAGTTTTCTTTACATATCCTCATCATTTACCTGGCGCTCGGGTTGTTTTTCAAGATCAAGTTCCCTAATTATTTTTGTTATGACGATGTGATGTTCAGGCAAACTGTTATTGTTGGTGTAATCTTTTCCTTGCTGATCACTGCTGTTTTTGCGGCAGAGTATTTCTTTTACCGCTGGAATGATGCCAAATTAAAGTCGCTGGAGATGGAGCAGCTTACTACACAGGCACAACTCGAGGCTTTGAAACTGCAGCTCGACCCGCACTTTCTTTTTAATAACCTGAGCATTGTAACCGCGTTAATAGATGATCAGCCGTCAACCGCAGTTGCATACATCTCCAAATTATCGTCCATTTACAGGTATGTGCTCGCAAACAGAACGCAGAATATGATACCTTTAACCGAGGAATTGGAATTTATAAAAGCTTACCTGTTTTTGTATCAGATCAGGTATGGAAATGGAATCACCGTCAGGATTGATGAAGCCGGCAAAGCCGCACGCTGCGGCCTGCCTCCTTTAACCTTGCAATTGCTGATAGAAAATGCCATCAAGCATAATGTGTTCAGTACAGAATCGCCACTTAACATCCATATTTACTTCCCCGAAGGGGCAACCATGATTGTTGAGAATAATAAAATGCCAAAAGCTGTCCTGGAGGAAAGTACCAACATGGGGCTCAAAAACATAGCGGAACGTTACCGCCTGATGAGCGGTTTACCCCCTGTTGTTACAAATGATGAGCTTTTTTTCAGGGTAGAGATCGCCTTAATCAATTTGAATAAGTAAAAATAAAATTCTTATGCCCAATGTTTTAATCATCGAGGATGAGCTTCCAAACATCCGGAGGCTGGAAAAGATGCTGCACGCTTTAGATTTGGATATAACCATAATGGCAAGTCTGCAAACAGTTCAAGCAAGTATCCAATGGCTTAAAACGCATGAGCAGCCGGATATTATTTTTATGGATATCAGGCTGACGGACGGTTTGAGTTTTGAAATTTTTAGCCAGGTGAAAATTACAGCGTCAGTCATCTTTACTACAGCCTATGACGAATATGCGCTGCGGGCTTTTGAAGTAAACGGTGTTGATTATTTGCTCAAACCTTTGGAGGCTGATAAGTTGGCAAAAAGCATTTCTAAAGCTAAGTCGATTGCAGGGGTAGGAAGCAACGAGAGCATGTTGGGTGTTATCAAAAGTGTGCAGGCGAAACACCCAATTTATCGGTCCAGATTTTTAGTTGCTTACAGAGACAAGTATATATTGGTGATGATAAACGATATTGCTTATTTTACTTCGGAACATAAAGCCACCTTCCTGACTACACATACCTCACAGCGGTACATGATTGATCAAACTTTGGAGATGCTGGAAAAAGAACTGGATCCTGAGACATTTTTCAGGATAAGCCGCCAATTCATTGTTTCTTTGAAATCGATCCACAAGATACACCAGTCCTTTAACGGCCAGTTGAAAGTTGAACTTTCTCCTGCCCATGATGAAGCTGTGATGATGAGTCGCGAAAAGTCAAGCCAATTTAAAAAATGGTTGGATCAATCAGATTTGTAAGTGTACAGAAAAAAACGTCGCGTTGACCAATCTTTGCCAATGTACTTATCCGCCTAAAAATCTGAACGTAAATACTAAGGCCGGGCATTTTAAAATTCCGGGGGGATCTGCGCCGAATTAAAGATGTCAGTCAAGTAGATCATACCTGAAAAAGCGTCGCAATATTTTGGCTGACCGGCAAATTTTGCATGATAGACCTTGCTGCTTCGGGTTATGCGCCAGCATGATATAAACAAGTGCGGATAATTAAATTTGGCTTACAATTACTTAATACATATTTAACATAGGGTTACCTCGTAGCTTTGTACTTTTGACGCAATCATTATTGGTTGAAATGTTTCCAGGCTCTAAAGACGAACATACACTGATTGCCTGTTGGAGAAACGGGGACTAAAAGACATTTGATGCCTTATTTAGTATGCATTTTGCCAGGCTTCATCAATTTGCTCTTCGCCATACCAATAATGCCGGTTTGTCTGAAGAACTTGCCATGGATGCCATGCTTAAAGTATGGCAGAAGAAAGATACCCTTCAGCATAACGTCAACTCACTTGCTCCTTTACTGTTCCGCATCCTTCAGTTCTCCATTGTTGATGAATACCGGAAAAGAAAACTGGAGGTTACTCACATTGATGAGCTATTAGCAGAGCCGCAGCATTCGGAACATGCCGATAACAGGATGCTAACCGGCCAATTGCATTCCCTGTACAAGGAGGGATTTGAAAAGCTAAGTCAAAAACAAAAGCTGGTGTTCGAGATGCGCAACGACAGGGAAATGAGCTATAAGGATATTGCAAATGAACTAAGGCTATCTACCAAAACGGTTGACAGACATTTAGCCGACGCCGCTGCCACCATCAGGAAACACGTTTCAAAATTTATTACCATCGAAATTATTGCCCTCGCTTCTATTTTCGTCTAAACCAATCTTTTCTTTTTGCCAAACCGGTATTTGTACCTGATAGTTAGTGTTTTATATTTTTTTTCTCGAAAAATTTGATTTTCAGCTGGGGAACTCTTCTGTTTTTTACGAATTAACAGATAGAGGAAACTATAACGATGAAGGAATCGGTTGATCGGGAACTACTGGCAAAATATGTGTGTAAGGAATGCACAGCAAAGGAAAAACAACAGGTAGAGTTATTTCTGTTCCAGCCCGAATGGAAACAAGCTCTGGAAGATCTGCTGAAAGAAGACTTTGAAACCTTTGAACATGAGGCTTACCCCGAATCGGAGATTGCAGCATGGAATCAACGTTTCAGGAAGAATTATACTGAAGCACAATCACCGGTTAGCTTATTCAGGTACCGCAGCTGGATGGGGTATGCGGCGGCGTGTTTTTTAATACTTATTGCCAGCGGCGTTTGGTATCGCAACACTTCTCAGAAAAGCGCTGTTGCCCAACAGCAACAAATGGCATTAGTAGTTCATGCTAATCCGTGCGGACAGCGCTCCGTACTTACCCTGCCTGATGGATCTATAGTACACCTGGGGGCATTAAGCAGTATTCTTATCCCAAAGTCGTCGGCTCAATAAATCGGGCGGTTACCCTTACCGGCGAAGCGTTTTTTGAAGTTACCCATGATAAGTTGCATCCGTTTACTGTTCAGGCCGGTTCCGTTCAAACCAAGGTATTAGGAACTTCTTTTAAAATAGAGGCTTTTAAACAGGTAGTTGTATCGGTAGCTACCGGGCGTGTTCAGGTAAGCAAATTGAACAATGCCGGCAACGCAGAGCGGCTGCTGGCCGTTCTGACACCTGGGAGAATGATTAACTACAGCACGGCTACAGGTAAAGCAGATATTGGTACTACAGATATAGATGAACTGAGGGATTGGACCCAGGGCAAAGTGACTTTCGCGAATGCCTCCCTGCGCGAAATTACAGAAACCCTCGAAAGATGGTATAATGTAGATATCAGCTTTTCAAATCCGCAGTTGGAAAATATCAGGCTATCGCTGATTGTGAAAGCGACCGTGCCAATTCAGCATCCTCTGGACATCATATGCAGCACCGCACATTTAAAGTATAAACTGAAGGATCATCAAATCACCATTACTAATAACAACTAAAACAGAACCATAGATGAGCATATAGTTCCCTTAAAAAAAAGAGGAGGCTGTATCATAAATTCATGATCAGCCTCTTTTTCTTTGTTGGAGTGAGGTATCCAGATTACGATCAATAATTGGTCTTTAAAAACCTGGATTTCATTAGTATTTTATTCCTGGGTGAGCCGAATATAACCAGCCCAAAAGTATCTGAATTTCGATAGCTAAAAGGACTTTACTATTGTTGCCGGGCTGTTAAAGTCCGGCCTTGTTTTGAGTCTGTTGATTTCATTAAATGTTCAGGGAAGCCATCTTTTAATCATCAAATTGAATTGACGGAAAGAGAGCCGGAGGTGTTGAAGTTGATATGTAACGAAAAAACGGGGTAGGAAATAGGCCGTGAAATATTTTTAAGTCTGCGCTCGGTAGAAGGTATCCGCCAGCGCTTAATTGAAAAGATAGGCTTTCGCAATACCGCCGGCCTGGTTTTGTTTGCCATTAAAAATAGTTTAATTGACTGTAAAGTTATCGCGCCAGCTATCAAGATTGAACGTGTATAAATTCGATACTCGGGATTGTTTTGTGTCCCCAAGCCGTTCTAATAGTTGGATTTTAGTCAAGAGCCGATATGGTAAGTTGGATAATATCGTCGAAAACAGATTTGTCTGTAATTGATTTAGCGGTTACCCTCATCCCCTTTACGGTATTAAAGATAAACCGGGCCAGGGCACGGGTATCCTGCTGGTTTTTAATTTCGCCGTTGTCTTTACCTCTTTGTATCACCCGGAAAAATGCATCTTCCATTTGCTGATCATTCCGGCATACCATGTTATTCACTTCGGCATCATGCGGCGCTACTTCAACTTCGGCATTCACTATAAAGCAGCCTTTTTGCTGCTTATCGCCCAGTAGCTCATTGGTAACAAATTCGAGCAGCTTTTTTACCGTTTCTTTAGCTGATCCGGAGTGGTCAACAATCGCCTGTATCTTGGCTGCACCGGTGTTTTGATAACTCTCTAAAGCTTTAATAAACAAGGTATGTTTATCGGTGTAGGTGTCGTATAAACTCGATCGGCTGATGCCTAAACTATCTACAAGGTCCTGCATGGAGGTGCCGTTATAGCCCTTGTACCAAAAAAGCTGTATAGCTTTGGCCAGCACCTCATTCTCATCAAAATCTTTTGTTCTTGCCATAACCGCGGATAGCCTTGCTAAAAAGCAAAGCTATCCATTTTAAATTTATTTTTTGTACAATAGCGTGTATTACCTTACACCGCCGCTTGCCAGCAAGATATCTCCGGTTAACCAGCGCGAATCGTCAGAAGCCAGGAATACAGCTACATCGGCAATATCATCAGGCTGCCCTATGCGTCCAAGTGGCGTGGTACGTGTTGTTTCGGCTTCAAAGTCGCTCCCGATAAAGCCAGCTGTATGTGTGCCTTCTGTTTCAACCATTCCCGGATTGATTGAATTTACGCGGATCTTTTTGCCGCCAAGCTCTTTTGCTAATACATGTGTTATGGCGTCAACAGCGCCTTTTGTAGCGGTATAAATTGAACTTCCCACTGGTGCAATGGAACTAACTACCGAGCCAATATTGATAATACTGCCACCATTGGGGTTAAAGTTTTTAACTGCTCCTTGGGTAGTCAGCAATAAACCAAGCACATTGATATCAAATTGATTATGAAAATCCTCTGGAGTGATTGCTTCAATGGCGCCAAATTTGTATACGCCGGCATTGTTTACCAAAATATCAACAGCGCCAAAGGCTTTTTTTGTTTCATCAAACAGACGTGTAACATCGGCTTCGTTTGATACGTTGGCCTGTACGGCAATGGCCTTACCGCCTTTTGATACAATTTCGGCAACTACCGCATCGGCACCACCTTTTGCAGATGCATAGTTAACTACCACGCTTGCACCAGCAGCAGCCAGGTGTTTAGCAATACCAGCACCAATACCTTTTGATGCTCCTGTTATTACGGCTACTTTGTTTTCTAACTTTTTCATTTTCTCTTTTATTAATTTTTCTATATTTGGAATAATCGTTCCGCAAATATATATCCATTATGGAATGATTGTTCCATAAATGAGTATTATTATGTAACGATGACAAAACATAGCCTGAAAGCCGAGACAGCAGGCCCACTGGGGTATTGATTTTGCAACAAAGGAGGGCCTAAACTGAAGTAGCTATGATGGCGGTTCTGTAGTTGTTGCTTGAAAAAAAATCATAGCTTTAGCCAATGCACTTACTTAACTACAATCAGCAAGTACCGGTTTATCGTTTGGAGCCGGATGAGATAGCCGGTAATAAGCATTTCAGAGTATATAATTTTGAAGGTGGTTTACCAAATCAATCAGATCTTTTAATTCCTCACCGGAAGGATCATTACCTCATTGCATTCATCAGGCGGGCAAGCAGCAGGCAATGGATTGATATGGTACCCTATGTAATTAAGGATAACACTATTTATTTTACAGGACCGAACCAGGTGATCGTAAAAGAGGGGTTTGAGCGTTTATGGAGTACAGGTATTGCTTTTACAAGTGAGTTTTTATCGTTACAGGAAAACGCTGCATTGAGCAAACTGCCGCTAATTCAAAACCCGGAAAATGGTCACGAGTTAACACTCACACAACTGGATATTGATTTTGTGGAAGATATGCTGGCCAAGATCAACGCTGAATATCAAAACCCCAGCGAATGGCAGTACCGTATGTTAACGGCCTACCTTACGGTGCTGCTCACTTATTTGAGCCGCCTTTATCAAGAGCAGTTTAAGGCTAACAATACTTCTATAGATAAAATGTTGCTCCAGAATTTTCAGAAGAACATCAACGAGCGTTTCCGCGATCTGCGCGAGGTGGCGGATTACGCCTCTTTGTTGCATATCTCCGCCGGGCATTTAAGCGAGTTTGTAAAAACACAAAGCGGCAAACCGGCCATAAAGCATATTCATGACCGACTGGTATTAGAGGCGCGCCGCTTGTTGTTTCATACCAATAATTCGTTAAAAGAAATTGCCTTTGATATCGGTTTTGCAGACGCGTCCTACTTTAACCGCTTTTTTAAGCGGGAAACCGGTGTAACACCTGCCGAATACAGGGCTAACATCCGTAAAATGTACCATTAATACCGTTGGATGTGTTACAGCCGCAGGCCAGCCGCGGTTTACATTTGTATTGTTAAACAAATAAATATGAAAACCGTACTGATAACAGGAGCAAACAAAAGCATTGGTTTTGAAACAGCCAGGCAATTATTACATCAAGGCTATTATGTATACCTGGGCTGCAGGGATATACAAAAAGGAGAGCAGGCAGTTAGCTTGTTACATACAGAGGGTTTAAACGAGGTAGAGGCTTTAGAGATTGATGTAGATCATGCCGAATCGATAAAGGCCGCCCGCCAGGTGCTTGGCCAAAAAATTAATGCGCTGGATGTGCTGATCAATAACGCGGGTATACATGGAAGTTTTCCGCAGTTGCCACTCGAAACCGATGTAAGCATATTTAAGCAGGTTTTTGAAACCAATTTTTTTGGCGTGATAGCCGTAACACAGGCGTTTATTGATTTGTTGAGATTATCGCCCCAACCCAGGATAGTTAACGTGACTTCGGGCCTGGGTTCGCTAACGCTTCAAGACGATCCGGCGTGGAAATATTATGCTGTTAAGCCCACAGCCTATGTTGCCTCTAAAGCGGCCCTCAACGCTTATACTATTGCGCTGGCTTATAACCTGCACGATACCACGTTTAAGGTAAACGCTGTTGACCCGGGTTATACAGCTACCGATTTTAATAACCACTCCGGCCCCGGAACCGTTCCTGACGCTGCTGCGCGGGTAGTAAAAACCGCCACTTTAGGGCCTGATGGTCCAACAGGCCAGTTTTTTAGTGATGACAATGCGCCGGACACGGGTATTAGTCCGTGGTAAAACGGATTTGCCTGTGGGCGTAAGCTATGATGACGAACAGTTTTTCACGAATCGCCCCCTATGGAAGCCGAAATGTGGGCAATGGGGGCGGTTTGTTTCGGGTAAAGAAAGCCTCTGTGTTTTTATCGGCCAAGCCACCTAAGTTAAGCCAGTGAAGCACAGGTATGCTTTGATCGAGGCAATAACTTTTTCCGTTATACCTTTAGAATAATCTTTTTCTTATACATCCACCACAAAATAACAAGCCAGAATAAATTGAAGGAAACAGCCCATGCTAACGAGGCGTTGATGGGCGATAGGTATGGTGTAAACAAAGTTTGATACAGGTACTGGCTCAGGGTAACCTGTTTTTCGGTCACGTGGATCAGGTTTAAGGTACGCACAATAATGCTGGAGAAGCAAAATACAGTGATGGCATTTACGCCATATACCACAAAAGGCTTGGTGAATTTTTTATAACCCTGCACATCAATTATCCAATAAAATAAGGTCAGGCCGAGTGTGGCCAGTCCACCGGCATATAATACAAAAGAGCTTGTCCATAAAGCCTTGTTAATCGGGAAAAACAAATCCCAAAGCAAACCCAGTATAACTGCCCCTATGCCTGTGCAAAACAACCATGCTACTTTTGTACTCTCGTCAACATCTTTCCGTTTAAGCCAGGTGCCAACCAGTATACCGAATAAACCTGTCGATGTGGCTGGCATGGTGCCCAGTATACCTTCGGGGTCCCAGGTTACCGATTCTTTCCACAAGTGTACATTGCCTATCACTGTCCGGTCAATCCAGGCGCCTAAATTGGTTTCGGGCTGCAGGTTGGCGTAGCCAACTCCCGGTACCGGAACAAGCGTCATCAAAAGATAGTAAACAATTAAAAACAGCCAGAAGAGTATCAGCTGCGTTTTACGCTCTGTTTTTAAGAATATGATGCCGCAAATACCAAAAACCACAGCTATGCGCTGTAGTACACCTGGTATACGCAAGGTATGAAAGTTGAATTTAGGGTATAAGGATAAAAACAAAGCCAGGCAAAATAAAATTAAGCTTCGTTTTAATATAGTCAACACAAGTTTACCGTGCTGCGCCGGGTCTGTTTTCTTTGTCCCCATCGAATAAACGATAGATACGCCTACGATAAATAAAAAGAATGGAAAAATAAGATCGGTTGGTGTGCAGCCGTTCCAGGCCGAATGCTCCAGGGGCGAATAAATATGCGCCCAGTCTCCGGGATTATTAACCAATATCATACAGGCAACGGTTAGGCCCCGAAATACATCAAGCGATAAAAGCCGTTGGTTTAGTTTTACCTGAGGATTAAGAGTTTCTGTTGACATGGTCTGGTTAACTTGTTAAACAAATATATACGATAGCTGTAAGAATAAAAATCACTTCGCCCTAAAATGATGTCCCCTCAGGCGAACCTTGGTAAACCAAATAGATTGCGGCTTTTACCATACAAGCTTTCTAAATATGCAGTTATGGCTACATAAAAACTGCAAGCTTATATTGTTATCTGCGGTTTTGCAATCAAGCAACGGCACTTTTACCTCTGTTTGATGACAGTTTACAGCTTAATAGAGCTGTATATTCTCCCTTCGGTACGCCTGCAATAAGCTTTCGTCGGGACTCACATCGGTTATCAGGTAATTAATCTGGTGAAGGTTGCAAACACGCATGCGTTGTACCGAGTTTAGTTTTTCGGCAATGCACATAATCACCAACTTGTTTGAAGCGTTGATCATAGCTTTTTTAACCTGTACAATATCAAGATCCGAGTCGGTAACACCCTCACCTATCGAAATGCCGTTTGTGCCTAAAAAACAAACATCAAAGCGTATTTCATTTAAGTAACTCACTACCTGGGTACCTATACATACCTGCGAGTTTTTAGAAAAATGCCCACCTATTAAAATTACAGTAATGAGCGGGTGGTCTGCCAGCTGTAATGCAACCAAAGGGCTGATAGTGAAAATAGTAGCCGTTAAAGTTTTGGGTAACATGCGCACCATTTCTATCATGGTGGTGCCGCCGCCGGTTAAAACAACCATGCCATCCGTAATCAGGTCGATCGCTTTTTCGGCAATTGTTTTTTTAGAATCGCCTGCATAAATATCATTATGCTGAAAAGGATAATGGTAAGATTTAGATAAGGCGCCACCATGTACCTTAACTATTTCACCAGCTTCATCCATTTCATTCAGATCCCGCCTGATGGTATCTTCCGATACGTTTAGCTGTAAAGCCAGGTCGGATGAGAGTACCTTATTATGCAGGTTTATCTCTTTTATGATCAATGCGTGTCTCTCTTTTTTAAGCATATGTTTTAATGTTGATCAATAATTAGTTAAAGTTGCGCTTTTTTGCTGTTTTTTTTAAATAAATTGTCTAAAACATGCATTTATTAAATTAATTTTTATTTAAATTAGCTTTATATTCAATTAGGCAGCAAAATAATGCACATTATTGCAATTTTGGTCTGCTATACCAAAATTGAATTCGGTATAAAAATGTTCTTGCGGTTTTGTAATGATGAAACAGCAAGAATAAAGATTCATAAAAAGAAATTTCGGTTAAAGGTCTGCTAAATAACGGGTCGCGAACCATTTTGATATATAACGCAATAAGTTTCACCAATTTTTTTAACTAAATAACAACTAAATAACTCATGTATGAAAAAAAATCTACTCTTAGTCTTTCTTGCAGTTTTTTGTTGCCTAACGCAGGTTATGGCGCAAACAAAAACCGTATCAGGAAAGGTTGTGTCTTCAAACGACGGATTGCCGATTCCAGGAGCATCCATTAAGGTTAAAGGTACATCTGTAGTTACAGTAACCAACGCAGACGGCAAATTTCGGATTAATGCCAGTTTGGGTCAGGTATTGGTGGTAAGCTATATAGGTATGCTGGCAAAGGAAACTCCGGTTACAGCGTCTAATGCTGATATAACCATACAGCTCACGGAAGACACTAAAACACTCGGCGAAGTAGTGGTTACCGCTTATAACATTGACCGGGACAAGAAAAGTTTGGGATACTCGGCGCCAACAGTTAAAGGTGATGAGGTATCAGCAACACAGCGTGATGATTTTTTTGGGGGGTTACAAGGGCGTGTACCAGGATTATCTATTAATAGTACAAACGGCAACCCCGGCGCATCCTCGCAAATCGTATTAAGAGGCTTTACCTCTATCAGCGGCGATAACAACGCACTGATAGTAGTAGATGGTGTACCTATAAACAATACTACTGTTAATCAAAATAATTTGGTTACAAATGGAGCAAACAGCGCTCAGGATTATTCAAACCGGGCGATGGATATTAACCCATATGATATTGAAACCTATACTATTATGAAGGGCCCGGAAGCAACAGCATTATTTGGTAGTGCAGGTGCAGGTGGGGCAATTTTGATAACTACTAAAAAGGGTAAGGCCGGTGACGGGACCATTACTTATACTACCTCTTTTAAAGTGGAAAACTTAAATAAGTTTCCCGAAATGCAGCAGGTGTATAGTGCTGGCTCGGTGGGAGGCGTATTTAACTCAACTGTTTCTACTTATTTTGGACCCAAGTATGCTCCAGGTACTCAGATTTATGATAATATTCATAATTTTTTTCAAACTGGCTTCGGTCAAAAACATAACGTTGCTTTTGAGGGTGGTTCAGATAAGTTTACCTATCGGTGGTCAAACGAATACAGCGATACCCGGGGTGTAATACCAACCACAACCTACACAAGATTTTCAAGCCGCCTTACAGGTAGTGCGGTAATTTCGCCATTATTAAAAATCACTACCACACTAAACTATATTAACTCTGTAAACAACAAAGCCAATAAGGCCAACAATGGTGCGTTAATGGAATTGTTGCGTTATCCCTCTAATTTTGATGTTAAAGACTATCAGGATGCAAGTGGTAACCGGATAACACGCTATTCAAGCATATATAGTGAATATGATAACCCCTTGTGGGATGTGTATAAAGATCCTGCGCAAGATAAAAATGATCGTTTTATCGGTAACGTTAACTTTTTGCTGACACCTACCAATTGGTTGAGTGTGAACGCTATATTCGGTACTGATGTTACAGCTACCGATGGTATGCAGGTTTATAACGGACAATCATATAAAGGTTCGGGATCGTCAACTGCGCCTACTTTGGGTAGTATAACTGATTATCAGGAGATTGCTAAAATATACAATGGGTCTTTAACGGCAACTGCTAAAAGTAAAATGGGGCAGTCGTTTAGCGGAACGTACATCATTGGTGCTACCTTCAACTCTTTTTATTCAACACTTAACTCACAATATGGCACTCACTTTTACGACCCTAATTTTTACAGTATAAACAACACACTAACAACAACACGTAACGCGTCCTTGTATATAGACAGATACCGTAACGTTGGGGCATTCGCTCAGGCAGTTTTCGGCTATAAATCATTATTGTACCTTACACTTACAGGCCGGGTTGATGGCTCATCAAAACTATACCCCAGCCTAAACGCAAATACCGGTACAACCGCTGCTGCTTATCCATATTTTGCTTATCCATCGGCCAGTTTGGCATTTAATTTTACCGAATTAAAACCCGTAAAAGATGCGGTCCCTTTTCTTGATGAAGGTAAATTAAGATTATCATACGCGTCAACCGGTAAAGAGCCATATCGAGACTATTCAAAAGGTACAAATTACGTTCCTGCAAATACTACTGGCGGCGGTTATGCCTTAGGTAATAATGCAGGTAACTCTGAATTGAGTCCTGAGAAAACAAGAAACTTTGAAACTGGTATTGAGCTTCATTTTTTAAATAACAGAATTGGATTAGACTTTAATTATTACAACCTGATAAGTCGCGGACAGGTTATTAACCCACGTTTAAGTTATGTGAGCGGTTTTGTGCTTGAACAACTAAACGGGGGAACTGTTAGAAACAGAGGTATTGAAATTCAACTGACAGGAGCGCCCATTAGAAACAAAGATTTTAGATGGGATATGACATTAAACTATAGCCAAAATAAAGGTATTGTACTGTCATTGGCAAATCAGCTGCCTGAATTGTATGACTCTGATACGCAGTTGGTTGGTAGTATCAGGAGTGCTGTTGTGCCCGGTTATAGCACCGGTACCATAACCGGTACCCGCTTTGATAAAAACAACGCCGGACAGGTATTGATAAATCCTCTTACCGGTTTACCTTCAATCTCTGATCTTAATTATTACCCCATAGGCGATCGTACGCCTAAATTCCAGGCAGGTTTCCAAAATACGTTGACCTATAAAAACCTGAGTTTATCATTTCTATGGGATCTGCGTTATGGAGGCGATGTGGTTAACGGTACAGAATATGAAGCTTATACACGAGGTATCAGTGTAAAAACACTTGATCGGGAAGTGCCGAGGATAATTACAGGTGTACTTGCTGACGGTTTCCAAAATACGGATCATCCCACCCCTAATAATATAGCCATTATTCCTTACGATAACGCTGCGTTTTATAACACAAACGTATCGCCGGAAATGTTTGTTGAACATAATATTAAAGCATTACGCCTGCGCGATGTAACCCTGCGTTATAATTTCCCTCAATCTACTTTATCCAGATTGGGCTTTATAAAAAGCTTGGGAGTGCTTTTCACTGTAACCGATCCGTTGTTATTTACCAATTACTCGGGTACCGATCCTGAAAGTAACGCTACCAATACCTCTTCTGGTGGTATAGGTGGGTACGGAATAGATTACGGTAACGTTGGCAAGCCTGTGGCTTTCAACTTAGGTTTAAACATTAAATTATAAGAACGTATGGAGATGAAAAAGATATATATGATGTTGGCCGCCATAGCATTAATTGCTTCAGCGGGTTGTAATAAATACCTGGATGTCAACAGTAACCCGGCAGTACCACAGGTAGTAAAGGCGGAGCTGTTATTACCGCCAATAGAGTACCAGATGTGTAATGGAACAGAGCAGGACTATACAAGGTCAATTTCAAAGATTACACAAAATTTAGCAAGTGTTGATGCCAATACTTTAGCTACCGAATATTGGGAACAGCATGGCTATCCAGGCGCCAGCGATGTGGGTGGTGTTGTATGGCGTATGATATATTTTGACTTGGGGGTGAACCTCGAAAATATGATTAAGGATGCGGTTGCTAATCAAAAGTACGAATATGCAGGTATTGGTTATGCCATTAAAGCATGGGCTTACCAAATCGGTACCGATGAATATGGCCCGCTAAATGTGACTGACGCGTTTACGCCAGGTCAATTAACTTACAGCTATCAGGATCAGCCGGTTGTTTATGATAAGGTAAGGGAATGGGGTAATCTGGCCGTTAAGTACCTTAACATGACTAGCCCGGTTAACTATGCAACTACCTTGGCAAGTGTTACCGGCGATGGTATTTATAAGGGCGATAAAGCGAAATGGAAAAAATTTGTTTATGGTGTATTTGCTTTGCAATATGGGCATCTAATAAATAAAGCACAATTTAAAACGCAGTATGCAGATAGCGTAAGTAAATATGTCGGGTTGTCTCTTGCCAATGAAACAGAAGACGCAGGTATATATTTTAACGCCGCAACGGTTGTGGATGCCAATCCACTGGGGCCGCTTAATGCCGGATCGGCAAATTCGGGATTGTTAAACTCGGCTACTGGCTATGGAAGGCCCACCGTAACAATTTTGGGCTTGCTAACCGGCGGAGTGAGGGGCACACCTGCCGTGTCACCTACAACATCGGTAGATCCCCGTTTAAGTAGATTTCTGGTATCGGGCACTACGGCAGCGCAAACAAATGGAATTTATAATGCTGTTACACCCACACATGGCAGTAATACAACTACAGTTCCTTCTGTGTTGGGCTATTTGCCTACCGGTGCTACTTATTACAATGGCAAATATATATTTACCGATAAGGCAAGGTATCCTATCATGACCTATTCTCAATTGCAATTTGTTTTGTCTGAAGCACTATATATTAAAAATGGGCCTGGAGATGGAGGGGCTTACGCCGCTTATATCAATGGTATAAAGGCTACCTTTGATTTTTACAATCAATATGGCCGTACTGCCGTAACGCCGGATCCGGCTATCGCAACAACCGAAATAAATGCTTACATGGCGTCGTCCGAAGTAGCTCAAACTCCTGCGTCTCTTACCATAGCCGACATTATGCAACAAAAATATATTGCACAATGGGGCTGGGCAGGAACAGAAACCTGGTGCGATTTGCGTAAGTATCGCTACAGTGCCTCGGTTTTTCGTACATATTACCAATTATCTTCAACGGAGATCTTTAGCAGCAACGGTGGTAAGTATGCCTACAGAAATCGGCCGCGTTACAATTCTGAATACGTATGGAACGCTGCCGAGTTGGCGAAATGGGGCGGTTTAGCTCCTAATTATAACACGGTAGAAATGTGGTTTAGCCAACCTTAATTTAAATTTTAAAACTATCAGGATGAAAAGAAACTCAATTATAGCCATGGGGATTTGCGTTTTAGCAATTATTGCTTTGGGGTGTAGCAAAACTTTAAAGGATTATGGCTTTACTCAAAAATTAGATAATACCTACGCTTTTTTAAAAATTAATTACGAATCAAATTACTCTAATAACCGGACAGTATGGTTTAAAATAAATAATCAGCGTGTAGGTGGCCCTATAACGGCCCGCTCGCCATTTCCTGGTGGGGGCTTTAATACAGGCGGAACCAGTACTGCCGATGTTATCAGCGTTACTCCCGGTAGCACAAAGTTATCAGTAGTATTACTTCATAAAATTGATAATGGGCTTGATTCGTTAGAGCTTTACAGCACTAATTTTCAATTGGATGCAGGCAAAACTTACATAGCCCATATTACCGATACAGCCGCCAATACAAAGAGTGTATTAACCCAGGAAAACGTTGCCCTGCCTGATACTAATTATGCGAGGTTTCATTTTCTGAATCTGATGCCTAATGTGCCGGCCGTAGATATTTATTATGGTACTGTTGCAACTACTGTTGCCGATCAGAAGAGTGACTCGCTAATGGTGTCTAACCTCGGATATTTGAAAAATAGTGGCGACATTAAATTTAAAATTAACGGTGCAAACGGTATATGGAAAATACGCGCAGCTGGCGCACCCAGAATAAATAATACAATTGCTTCATATACCAGTACGAGCGTACCATTAAGTCAACGCGTTTTTTGTGGATTTGCTTTGGGTTACAGCGGGAAAACCACAACGGCACAAAAACCATATATTTCATTCTTGTTGGTCAGGTAAAAAGTCTATATAGCCCCAAAAGTTAAGATAACAACAGTTTGATTTAGTGTTTTTTATAAAGGGTAGCCGTCGGTAAGCAATTATCCGGCGGCTTTTTTTATAAATTGCTTGCGTAAAAAATGTTATCATCCAAGGTTAATCACAGCAATTAATATTTCTTGTATATTCGCATCAAACAATAATCGCATGACTTTATATAGTTTTTTCAAATATCTTCATTCCGGTTTCAGGTATGTGGTGCTTATCCTTATTCTGTTGGCCATTATACAGGCTTTAGCCGGTTTGTTCGGTAAAAAGGCATATACCGATGGTAACCGTAAATTAAACTTATTTGCCATGATATCGGCCCATACGCAATTGCTGATAGGTTTGGTGTTATACTTCTTAAGTCCGTTTGTGCAGTTTAATGCTCAAACCATGAAGCAGGCCGATACCCGTTACTGGACGGTTGAACATTTAACTATGATGATTTTTGCTCTTGTATTGATTACTATTGGGCACAGTCGTTCCAAAAAGGCCGTATTGCCCGAAGCCAAACACAGGGCTATTGTAGTATTTTATTTATTAGCGGTTGTTGTTATTTTAGCGGCTATTATACAAAGCCACAGGCCGTTGTTCGGAATTTCTGCTTAATTTATTTCGAAGAAAAATTTGAACATTCAAAAATCTTTCTAAATTTGCCAAACAATATGATCAATATCACAAATAACCGTAATTGGTGGCACCACTTAGTGGCAGCCGGATGACTTGTGATCTATTGGAAAATATCTAATCAATTTTAAACCTAATAGAGAACCCGGCGAAACCCATCGTCGGGTTTTTCTTTTTTATCAAATTTTAAACTCAATGCTCAACCCATAAAATGGCACCTTATAAATTAACAACCACCTACAAAAAACTACTGGCCGATACCACAACGCCGGTAAGTATATATTTGCGCTTACGCGATGTTTTCCCTAATGCTTTATTGCTGGAAAGCTCTGATTACCATAGTCGGGAGAATAGCCTGAGCTACGTTTGCTGCGACCCGATAGCCGGTTTAATATTAAACGACGGGGAACTTCAAACGCAATATCCAGACGGTACTTCGAATACTATTAGAAAGGGTGATTTTGAGCTGGTTAGCCAAATTGAAACCTTTTTATCAGCTTTTGAAGTTGAAACTACTCCTTTGAAGGTCATTTCGAACGGATTGTTCGGCTATTTTACGCACGAGGCTGTTGAGCATTTTGAAACCATCCGGTTTAAGCAGGTTGAGGATGATTTACGCAAGATCCCCGAGATGCAGTATCACATTTACAAGTATATTATCGCGATAGATCATTTTAAAAATGAGCTTTATATATTCCATAACCAATACGGCGCTGGCAATGCTGCAGGCAGCCTGCAGAAAGTAGAATACCTGATTAAAAACAAAAACTTCCCCGAGTATCATTTTGAAGTTAATGGCGATGAACAGTCTAATTTAACCAATGACGAGTTTAAAGCGATGGTGGAGAAAATGAAGACACATATTTACCGGGGAGATGTTTTCCAAATCGTGCCCTCAAGAGCTTTCTCTAAATCATTTTTAGGCGATGAGTTTAACGTGTACCGCGCGTTACGTTCCATTAACCCTTCGCCCTACCTGTTTTATTTTGACTATGGTAATTTCCGCATCTTCGGCTCATCGCCCGAGGCGCAGATCACCATCAAAAATCGTACGGCCAGTATTTTCCCTATTGCCGGTACCATTAAACGCACAGGTAACGATGAAAGCGATATTGAGGAAGCACGCCGCCTTGAGAATGATCCTAAAGAGTCTGCCGAGCATGTGATGCTGGTTGACCTGGCCCGTAACGATTTGAGCCGCCATTGTGAGCATGTAGAAGTAAAGGCGTTTAAGGAGGTTCAATATTATTCGCATTTAATTCACCTCGTATCTCATGTGAGCGGGAAATTAAAGGCAGGGGTTTCATCATTTAAAATTGTGGCTGATACCTTCCCGGCCGGAACATTGAGCGGAGCCCCCAAGTATCGCGCTATGGAGATTATTGACGAGAACGAAAAAACCAAGCGTAGTTTTTATAGCGGAGCTATAGGGTATTTGGGTTTCAATGGCGATTTTAACCATGCCATCATGATCCGCTCCTTTTTAAGTAAAAATAACGTTCTGCATTACCAGGCCGGCGCCGGCATCGTAGCCGACTCTATTGCCGAAAATGAATTGCAGGAGGTAAATAACAAAATTGCGGCCCTGAGAAAAGCTATCGATCTGGCCCAAACCATTAACGCACCCACTGCTCAGGAAGAAGTGCTTAACTAAACAGAATAATGAAAACCAAGATATTAATTATAGACAATTACGATTCGTTCACCTATAACCTGGTGCATTTGGTTAACGAGCTTGGCCTGGAATGCGAAGTGTGGAGGAACGATCAATTTGACCTGGCTGATGTTGATCAATTTGATAAGATCATCCTGTCGCCCGGGCCTGGTATCCCATCCGAAGCGGGTTTGCTGCTCCAGGTGATTGAGCAATACGCGCCAACCAAAAGCATTTTTGGCGTTTGCCTGGGCCAACAAGCCATTGCCGAAGTTTTTGGCGGAACATTATACAACCTCAGTAGGCCAATGCACGGTATTGCAACGCCTATTAAAGTTACCGGTAACAACGAAGTGCTTTTTAATGGTTTGCCCAACGAATTTAAAGTAGGCCGTTACCACTCGTGGGTAGTAGCCAACGAAGGCTTGCCCAGTGAGCTGGAAGTTACTGCTATTGACGAACGAGACGGCTCTATTATGGCTCTGAGACACAAAACCTACGACGTACGCGGCGTGCAGTTTCACCCCGAATCTGTGTTGACAGAATATGGAAAAGAAATGATGGGAAACTGGTTAGCCCCCCGGCCCCCTGAAGGGGGAGTTGCTGATCATAATGGATGACTAATTAAATAAACATTTGTAAAACTCAGCTCTTCAAAAGCTCCCCCTTCAGGGGGCTGGGGGGCTCACTTGGTTGCCATGAACATACTTGATAAAATAGTAGTCAATAAAAAAAAGGAAGTAGCAGCGGCTAAAAAGAAAACTTCGTATGCCAGGCTGGAAGAGTCGGATATGTTTCATCGCGAAACGTATTCGTTCCGGGATTTTTTGCTTGATCCTTCGCGCACAGGCATAATCGCTGAATTTAAGCGCCGGTCGCCCTCTAAAGGTATTATCAATGATAAGGTAAAAGTGCAGGATGTAACTACCGGTTATGCCGCTGCGGGAGCATCGGCGCTGTCTGTTTTAACGGATAAGGATTTTTTTATGGGCAAAAAGATCGATCTGATTAAAGCCCGGAGAGTAAACCCAATCCCCATTCTCCGCAAGGACTTCATGATCGATGAGTACCAGATTGTAGAGGCTAAATCGCTTGGCGCGGATATTATTTTGCTGATAGCCGCTATCCTCAGTCCAGATGAGATCAAACAAATGTCGGCGCTGGCCAAAAGTTTGGGCCTTAATGTGTTGCTCGAAGTACACAACCTGGAAGAACTGCAACGCAGTATTGCGCCAGACTTAACCGCCATCGGAGTAAATAACCGCAACCTTGCCGATTTTACAGTTTCGGTAGAAACATCGTTCCAGTTGTTTGAGCACATCCCGCAGGAGTTCCTTAAAATATCCGAAAGTGCCATCAGCAATACCGATACTATAAAGCAGTTAAAAGCGGCCGGCTTTAATGGCTTCTTAATTGGTGAAAATTTTATGAAGGAAGCCGATCCTGGTGCTGCGATGAAGGAGTTTGTTAAAGGGTTATGAGAAGATATATACATGCCAATTTGTCGACATTGGTCGGGTATTAACGGTGCCCGTCTTCAGTGTAATCGGTGAGCCTTTACATCGAACGTTTCATTTAACAATGTCGAATAGCCTTCGGCTAATAGGTTTCCGTTGCTGTTTTTAACATCCATGCTGTTGTGTTTTTGGCGGGCAAAAGCACAGTTATCAGGCTTAATTATTGCATGTTTAAAACAATTGTATAGCCATACGCTGTTAATCAAATTGCGTACTTTTGTAAATTGATAATGATTGAATGAAGCAAAAATTTTATGATACTGCTGTGAAGCAGGAGAAAGCTATCCTTGTAGGCGTAATTACACCCAACGAAACTGCTGAGCAAGGAAAGGAATATTTAGACGAACTGGAATTTTTAGTAGAAACCGCTGGTGGCAAAACGGTAAAAACCTTTACCCAAAAAATGCTGCGCCCTGAGCGGTCAACTTTTGTGGGCACGGGTAAGCTGGAAGAGATCAAAGCTTATGTTGATGCAGAAGAAATAGATATTGTTGTTTTTGATGATGGGCTTTCGCCATCACAACTGCGTAACATCGAGAACGAACTACAGGTAAAAATACTGGATCGGAACAACCTGATTTTGGATATTTTTGCCGCCCGGGCACAAACATCGCAAGCGCGTACCCAGGTTGAGCTGGCGCAGCTGCAATACCTGCTCCCGCGCCTTACCCGCTTATGGACCCACTTAGAGCGTCAAAAAGGTGGTATCGGTATGCGCGGACCGGGTGAATCTCAAATTGAAACAGACAGGCGGATCATCCTAAACAAAATATCGCTACTTAAAGAGCGGCTGAAACTAATTGACCGCCAAAACGAAACGCAACGCAAAAATCGTGGCCAGCTAATTCGTGTGGCTTTGGTGGGTTATACCAACGTAGGTAAATCAACCATCATGAACATGATCTCCAAGTCGGAGGTATTTGCCGAGAATAAGCTGTTTGCCACGCTGGATACTACGGTACGTAAGGTGGTGATTGATAACCTGCCCTTTTTGTTATCAGATACGGTAGGCTTTATCCGCAAGCTGCCCCACCATTTGGTGGAGTGCTTTAAATCTACGCTCGACGAAGTTCGCGAAGCGGATATCCTGCTGCATGTGGTGGATGTATCGCACCCTAATTTTGAAGATCAGATCAAAACCGTTAACGAAACGTTAAAGGAGCTTGGCGCAATAGATAAGCCCGTGATTACTGTATTTAATAAGATAGATGCCTATAAACCTATTCCTGTTGATCCGTCGGAGCCGGAAATAAAACTCACCCTGAACGATTTTAAACAGAGCTGGATGGCTAAAAATAATAGTCCGGCTATTTTTATATCCGCATTGAACAAGGAGAATATTGACGAATTTAGAAGTATAGTGTACGAACGGGCTAAAGCAATACATACAGAAAGGTACCCCTACGATAATCTTTTATATTAAGGCGTGTTAAACCTTTGCATCTTTTACTACTCCAAACCTCGACCAGATCTGTTCACCATGAAAAAAGTATTTTTTTTAGTCGTATTGATGTTGTTGGCGGCAAACGTAAAAGCGCAATATGTTAGTTTAAATGATAAAGAAGTACAAAGCCTCAAGGAGCTGATAGCTCAAAATGCAGATGCTAAACAATTGTATTCGGCTTATCTAAACCTTGCTGATGTTGCGGTCAATTTAAACCCTAACCCCATCGATACCATACGTACCGAGGGTTTGTTGCAGGGAAATCCTAAAAAAACGGCAACAGTCAATGCCCTTAAGGATATGCGTAAAATGTACGCCCTTGCCATAGCTTACCGGGTGGAGGGTGAAAAAAGCTACCTGCAAAATGTCACCTCGTATTTAACAGCCTGGGCAAAAACAAACATAGGCCGTGGCGACCCTATTGACGATACTAACCTTGAGCCCGCTATTGAGGCTTACGACCTGGTAAAAGCCAAGTTAAAACCCAATGATAACGATTTGATTGTTAAATGGTTTAAGCAAACTGCGGATGCCGAGATTGCCGCCCATAGAAAGGGAATGAATAAGGAAACTGCCTACAACAATTGGAATTCGCACAGGCTTAAAATTGTTGGTATGATAGCTTACGCAATTAATAACGACGAATACAAACAATATGTTAACGAAGATTTGAAAAGACATTTGCAGAAAAACCTGCTGCCCGATGGATCAAGTGTTGATTTTAAACTGCGCGATGCGCTGCACTATCATGTTTATGATCTGGAGCCCCTGCTTACCTTGTCTATTATATTAAAACGCGCCACCGGAGTTGATGAGTATACGGCTGCGACCGAAAGCGGCGCTTCCATCAAAAAATCTGTTGACTGGGTAGCCCCCTTTGTAACCGGCGAAAAAACGCATCCCGAATTTGTAAACTCGACTGTTAAATTCGATCAGGCCAGGGCGAAAAATGGCGAGGCTGATTATAAGCCGGGAACGCTATTTAATCCGGTTAACGGGTACCAAACCTTAATGCTCGCTGCTTATTTTGATCCTCAATATAACGCTGTTATCAAAAAGGTTAAGGCAAGCACCAAAGATTATAGCGACTGGCAGTTGGTGCTGAATAAGGTGATGATGTAAGTAGCAAGGTGTTGTTAATATTTTGTATATCGTATTAGATTTAATTCGTAACGTTAATTAAGAGTTTGCAGGAAAAAGAATATTTAACAAAAAGGATTGTAGTTCGTGCGGCCAAACGAGGTATGAAGGCTGCATCTTCAGAAACCATGGAAGTAATGGGCTATAATATTATTTTTCAGGATGGTTGGTTAGTGAAAAAATTTCCAGATGGCTCTATACAAAAAATTGAGCCCGTAAATTCTGCCAAAAATTTAGGACCTGTTATTTTAGATTAATGCTCGAAGGTTATGTGCAACCCCGTTTACGGGTGTTTGCCGGTCCAAACGGCTCCGGAAAAAGCACAGTTATTGATTATATACGAAGTTACCGAGCTAACAATAAACCTGTTGATTTTGGATATTACATTAATGCGGATGACATTGCAACTGCATTAAAAATCGAGAAGAAATTTTCCTTCAGACAATTCGATTTTCAGGCTGACCGTGATGAATTTGTTAGTATTTCGAAACAATCCGGGCTTTTAAATGGAGTATTTAGTTTAGATAGATTAATAAAATCCTTTTCTCTTAAAGATAATTTCATTCATTGTTTGAATGAAAAAGACGCGGAACACCTTGCTCAAATAATAGCCGATTAACTTCGTCAAAAGCTATTGCAACAAAAGAAACGGTTTTCATTTGAAACAGTGTTCTCACATAAATCAAAATTGGATATTATGCAGGATGCGGTTAACGCTGGATACAAAGTATATCTGTATTTTGTTTGTACCGAATCTCCTAAAATAAATCAATTCCGTGTAGAGGCCCGAACCAAAAAGGGTGGTCATAATGTCCCATTTGATAAAATCGAGAGTCGTTATTTCAGAGCATTAGAGCTTTTGCACGATGCCGCCCAGTTGGGTTATCAGGTTTATTTCTTTGATAATTCGGATGAAGGCGGCAATTTTAAAATGTTTGCTCACTTTAAAGTTGTAGCAGGAAAAAAGATGTGGGATGAAATTAACTAAGCAGATGTACCGGCCTGGTTTAAGATTTATTATTCTGAAAAGGTTAAGAAAGAGGGGCAGTCTTAAGTGGGTTTTTAAAGAAGCTTCAATACGCACTATTTCACCCTCGCATAAGCCCTGTTTAAAAAAGCGGTAGGTAATGGCCGAATCAATTTTCACCATCTTGCCTTGGTTCTTTTTAATTTCTTTGCCAATTAAGGATTTTCGGCTATATCCCAGGGATTTAAAAGGCCTAAACTATTAATGTTTTTAAAGTCGACAATGTTACGGGTAATTAAACTTAAATTATAAACAAGGGTGGTGGCTGCTATAATAGCATTGGGTAATTTAACGCGATGAGACTTGCAAATTGAAATGGTTTTTTCAACCACTATGTCGTTTAAATCAAAAACAATGGTTTCACTTATAAAATCTTCTAATACTTTATAAGCGTCGGCAGCGGTATTGAATCTTAAAACCTCAATTAGTAATGATGGAAATCTTGGGGGTGTCGTCGATGATTGAGTTCATCAACAACATGCCATCGCCTGGTATTTTGTTATCTAAATACCCTATAACAATATTTGAATCTATTAAATATCCTTTTCCCACTCGTCTCTTCCCTGAATTAAAGATTTTTGAAAGTTATGATATTCTTCATCAGAAAGATTGAGCGCCCCTGCAAATCTTGCAGATAATTTTTCTTTAGGTGCGCTACTTTTTTTCAGTATCTTAACAATATGCAGAGCTTCTAAATCTTCTATAAGCTTGTAAGCCCTATCATTATTAATTTGAAGCAAAACCGTTTCCATTTACGTTATCTTATGATCAAATATACACAAAACTTGCTGAGAAATATTTGATCCATATTAATGTGTTCAATACGCACTATTTCACCCTCGCATAAACCCCATTTAAAAAGCGGTAAACAATGACCGAATCAATTTTCACAACCTTGTCTTTAGGTTTGTCGGTCCCTTTTTTCGTGAATACAATATCGTTAAAATCCTTTCCGGCTTCTATAAACTTAATTTTTCCATCGTAGCTGTAGCAACTGTTGGCAACCTTTACTTCGCATGCGCCATCATTACTGTACGATGATTCTGGTATCTGCAGCACCATTTTAAATACGCCTTTGTCATAAGCATACATTACAATAGCCTCTGTACTTTCGCCCATGTTGGTAAAGCCATCAGTAAATATAAAGCCTATATTTTTACCTGCTTTTTTCACCTCAAGTGGAGGGGCTTCGCCAAAGCTGCCTATTTGTCCTACTTGTTTTTCATAATCTAAAAACCAGGTAGCCCCGGTTTTTTTAAAGGATAAAAATTTTAATACCGGGGCACAGCCATGGCAAACCTGATCCAGAAGCGGCTTCTCTGATAACAGCACGTATAACAATTTACCGGAGTTGCTGCTTAGGCTATCTGCATATAATATTTTTGATTGGAACAGCGTAGGCGTGGGCGAAGAAAATGTTTTAAGCAAGCCCATGTCGGTACAAAACCATTTTGAAAAATTCTTTTTCGCATCGTAATTGCTGTAAAGTTTCGTCATGATCTTTGCCTTAGTGGGGCCTATAATCTCTGTTTTTTTAGGGCCGCCGGTTTGGCAGAAGGCTATAACTGATTGCAGGATCAATATCAGGATAAGCGGAAGCTGTTTTCTCATTGTGATAAGGTTAAAAAACACTCTAATATTCACAAAATAATCCGGATTGCCAAGTTTAAAGCTTACATGGGCTCGTCGCTCTAAAAACGTTAACTTGTTTATAATTTTAGTTCCTCAAATTTGCGGTTTCCCCGTATCTTTACCCATCCATTGAATTTTAATATAGTTGATGAGCGAAGAAGAAAGCCAAGGCGACAATAACAAACTGCACAATATCATCCCGCTCGACGGGTTGTACGAAAACTGGTTCCTGGATTATGCTTCCTATGTAATTCTGGACCGCGCCGTTCCGCATATTTATGATGGGTTAAAGCCTGTTCAGCGCCGGATCCTCCATTCGTTAAAGGAAATGGACGACGGGCGTTTTAACAAAGCCGCCAACGTAATTGGTAACACCATGAAGTATCACCCTCACGGGGATGCCTCTATTGGCGATGCCATGGTGCAGATAGGCCAAAAAAACCTGATGATTGATTGCCAGGGTAACTGGGGCGACCCGGTAACCGGCGACTCGGCGGCGGCGCCACGTTACATTGAAGCGCGTTTATCCAAATTTGCTATTGATGTAGCTTTTAATCCGGATACCACCATTTGGCAGTCCAGCTATGATGGACGTAACCGCGAGCCTATTACCCTGCCCGTTAAATTTCCACTTTTACTGGCACAGGGGGCCGAGGGTATTGCCGTTGGTTTGGCTACCAAAATATTGCCGCATAATTTTGTTGAGCTATTGGATGCTTCCATAGCCGTGCTAAATGGCATTCGGCCTAATTTATTGCCCGATTTTCCAACCGGTGGCTTGGCTGATGCTTCTAACTACAACGAAGGGCAGCGTGGCGGTAAGGTAAGAGTACGTGCAAGGATAGCCGAACGCGACAAAAAGACGCTTGTAATTACCGAGGTGCCTTTTAGCACCACTACCGGTGGGCTTATGGAGAGCGTGGTAGCAGCCAATGACAAGGGTAAGATCAAAATCAAGAGCATCGTTGACCATACGTCGAAAAATGTTGAGATATTGATCAACCTGGCGCCTGGCATATCTCCCGATGTTACCATTGACGCCTTGTACGCTTTTACCGACTGCGAAGTTTCCATCTCTCCAAATACCTGTGTAATTCACGACGATAAGCCACGGTTTATGAGCGTGAACGATATGCTTACGGAGAGTACATATCATACCAAAGAATTACTGAAACAGGAACTGGAAATCAGGCTGAATGAACTGAAGGAAAAGATATTTTTTAGCTCATTGCTTAAAATATTTATCCAGCAGGGTATGTACAAAAATCCGGCTTACGAAACCTCAGCTAACTTTGAGGCGGTTGTTGAGGTGTTGAATGGTTTGTTTGAACCCTTCTTTTCGCAATTTTACAGAACTATACTGGCGGAAGATTATAAGAAGCTGATTGATAAACCCATGAGCAGCATTACCCGCTTTGACGTAAAAAAAGCGGATGAGCAGATGAAGACGCTGGAGAACGAGATTAAAGAAGTTAACCACCACCTGAAACATTTGAACGATTATGCCATTGCCTGGTTTCAAAAATTAAAAGATAAATACGGCAAAGGGCGCGAACGTAAAACCGAGCTCAGAACGTTTGATAGGGTGGAGGCCTCGCAGGTGGCCTTGGCCAACGTGAAGTTATATGCTAACCTGGAAGATGGTTTTATTGGCTCCGGCTTAAAGAAGGATAAGTTTATTGCCGATTGCTCCGACCTGGACGAGATCATCGTTTTCCGTGCAGACGGGCGTTGCCTGGTAACCAAAATACAGGATAAGGTTTTTGTAGGTAAAGAGATTATCCATGTGGGGGTGTTTAAAAAGAACGATGAGCGCACCGTTTACAACATGATATATAAAGATGGTGCTAACGGTACATCCTATATCAAGCGTTTTTCGGTTTTGGGCGTTACCCGCGATAAGGAATACGATTTAACCAAGGGTACCAAAGGCTCACGCGTGCTTTATTTTAGCGCTAACCCTAATGGCGAGGCCGAGGTAGTCAATATTCAGTTAAAGCCGCATTCCAAACTTAAAAAGTTGGTGTTTGATGAGGATTTTGCCGAAGTTGGTATCAAAGGCCGTGGCTCGATGGGGAATATCCTGACTAAGTATCCGATTAAAAAAATCATCCTGAAATCAAAAGGTATATCCACGCTGTCTGGCCGTAAAATATGGTACGACGATATTTTAAAGAGGCTGAATGTGGATAGCCGCGGCAAATATCTGGGTGAATTTGACGGAGATGATAAAATACTGACCGTATTGAGCTCTGGTGTTTATGAGCTTACCAGTTTTGATCTGAGCAATCATTTTGATGATAAGATGATCAGGATTGAAAAGTATAACCCCGAGCAGGTTTATACCGTTGTTCATTACGAAGGAAAGTCGAAAAACTATTATGTAAAACGTTTTGTTTTTGAGCATGTTGCTATAGGCAAACAAACCAGCATTATTAGTGAAGAGAGCGGCTCAAAGTTGATCCTGATATCTGCAGCAGCGCAACCTATTGTAGTGGTAGAGCAACTGAAAGGTAAAGCGCTTACACCTGAAACAATAGAAATTAATCTGGCCGATGCTATTGATGTGAAGGGGATGAAAGCGCAGGGTAACCGTTTAACCCCGCACGAGGTAAAGAAAATTGAATTGATTGCCGAACACGACGATGAAGAAGACGTGCCCGACCCTGTGCCCGAAACTCCGTTAAGCGAAGTAGTTGCCGCTGAAAAACTGGATGAGGAAGCCGAAAAAGATGTCCCCCAAAAGGAGGATGGCGATGTGCCCGGAAAAAAAGCAGCAGACACGGCGGCCAAAACTGAACCGGAAGTGAAACCCGCCAAGAAGATCGATTTTGAGATAACTAACCCCGATGATATTGAAATTGATGATAAAGGGCAGATAGGCTTATTTTAAACCTGTAACAGTTTTGTCCTCAATAATTTTATACTGTAAAATTATTGAGGATATTAACATTATCATTACAATTAGCGGGGCAGTAATGCGTATCTTTGTAGAAACTTTTAAATTTTAATGAAGATATTTATTGCAGGGCTACCATTCCAGGTCGAGGAAGAAGAATTGACAGCCGTTTTTGGTGATTTTGGGCATGTAAAATCACTTAGGATCGTTAAAGATCGTGAGACAGGACAAAGCAAAGGCTTTGGCTTTGTTGAAATGACAAACGACGATGAGGCTAAAGAAGCCATCAAAAACATGAATGGCGCTGATTACTACGGACGCAGAATTTCTGTAGCCGAAGCTGAAGATAAGCCAAGAACCGGCGGTGCCGGTGGCAATGGCGGCGGGTTTAAACGCAATTCAGGCGGCCAGGGTCAAAAAAACTTTAACCGTTAAAACATAAAAAAGCCGGATATCAAAAATGTCCGGCTTTCTTATTACTCCTATTTCCAGTAATCCTTCATCAGGTTACTTACCCAGGCCGGTTGTTTAATCTCGCCCTTGGGTTCAAATTCCCTGAAAACAGGTTTAATGTCTAATACCGGGGTACCATCAATAGCGTCAAGGTATTTCACCATGATGGTTCTGCCTTTGTGCTCCAGTAATTCTACGGTGCATATTCCTATCTGGTTTGGGCGGTCTTTTTTGCGCTGCCCCAATATCCCCATCTTTGGGTACTTGGTATTGCCTCTCGGGTGTCCCGAAAAAATAATCTCGCCTGGCTCAACCTGATCGAAATAGTAAATAATTTCCAGGTGCGAAAACTCCTCCAGGTTATCCATCGCCTCGTCGGGTATGTGGTTCAACAAGGTAATTTCCGAAATCGTATCGCCCCAGTTATCATCTGTTGCTTCAGTTCGTTTATTGGTTACTTTAGCTATGGGGTATACAATAATATCCATTTACAATCTTAATAAAAAAACGAGAAGAAATTGCTGCAAAGGGACAGCATATATCGATTATTTCCAGCTTCGCTTCAAACTCGTATGTTCAAAGGTTACTTTGGGGAAGACTGTTTTTTGCGGTCATAGTCACCCCGGACATAGTTTAACTTTGTTACCTTTAAGCTGCTATTTGTTAGAAGATGAAAAGAAACCATGATATTTTATGGAAGGGCACATTGGAAGATCTGTTTGATGATTTCCTCCGTTTTTTTTACCCCGAAGCCGAAAGCCTCTTTGAGTTTGATAAGGGATTTCAATACTTGGATAAGGAACTCGATCAACTTTTTCCGGCGGAAGCCGGGAACCACGCGCCGAGGTATGTTGATAAACTGGTCAAGGTTTTTACTAAAGGTGGTGGTGAGGAATGGATACTTATTCACATCGAGGTTCAATCTTATACGGATCACGATTTCGCACAGCGCATGTTTCAGTACTATTACAGGATACTTGATTTATACCAGAAGCCTATAACTGCGTTTGCGATCTTCGCGGATACCAATAAAAACTTTCATCCGAAACGCTATGAACGGGAATTTTTAGGTACGAAGATAGTATACAGCTACAATACCTTGAAGATCATTGACCAGGAAGATACGGTGTTACAGGAGAGCGAGAATCCTTTTGCTATGGCTGTCTTATCAGCTAAACTGGCGCTGTCTCGCAGCTCACTACAGGATCAGCAACTATTTGACCGGGCTACCGATATTGCCCGCCGGTTATTGGGTAAACAAATGCCTAAAGATAAGATCCGCAAGGTGATGAACTTTTTAAAGTATTACCTCAGCTTTGAAAATCCGGATATGTTTGCTAAATTTGAGAAAGAGATTGCTATATTAACAGAAAGGAGTGACACTATGGGCTTAGAAGAGCTTTTATTAGCCGAAGCCAAAAAAGAAGGTAAGTTGGAAGGCAAGCTGGAAGGCAAGTTGGAGGGTAAACACGAGGGTATTGTTGCTGTTGCTATTGAGATGAAAAAAGATGGTATCCCCAATGAGCAAATTGCTAAGTTTACCAAACTTTCGATAGAAGAAATTGAAAAATTGTAATTAATAAAATTGAGCTTCTGCTTTAATAAGTAGGAGCTTTTTGGTAAATAGTAGTTATTATGGGCTTAGAAGAACTTTTATTGGACGAAGCCAAAAAAGAAGGTAAGCTGGAAGGCAAGTTGGAGGGTATACACGAGGGTATTGTTGCTGTTGCTATTGAGATGAAAAAACATGGTATCCCCAATGAGCAAATTGCTAAGTTTACCAAGCTTTCGATAGCAGAAATTGAAAAATTATAATGTCTAACTAAATATACCGAAGCCCCTGTTTATTAAAACAGGGACTTTTTACTTACAAGGCTATTCAAAGATAATTAGCGGCGACCAAGGATGTTTATAATGAATGACCATGACAAAATACTGTACTTATAACCCCAAAACCAACTAATTAACCGGGGTTAATGTAACCGGCCCAATTAATCCTGAAGGCATTACCTTCCACTTACAGGCATCAAAAGGCTGGTAGTTGATATTCACAAAATTAATTTCGTGGTATTTACGCCATTGAATGCCGTTTTGATCCATATAGCGGATGCGGTTAGCCATTAAGTTGGCCACCTCAACCTTAATGGTGTTTTTGCCCGGTTTTAAATATTGGCCCACCCTGGCGCTAAATGGTATACTCCAAAAAATGCCCGCATCGGCTCCGTTGATATACACATGGGCGCTCTCGCACACCTTACCTAAGTTAAGGATGTAATCGGCTGCTTTGTTGGCCGGAATATCAAAGGTGGTAGTATACTCAGCACTACCGGAGAACGATTGTGTTTTGGGATCGGATGATTCCGTCCACGAACCGAGTTGGTTTAGCTTTTCATCTGCCGGTAACTCCGGCCCGCCTTTGGTAAAATGCAGGTTCCACCCGTTACCGAGAGCCAGGGGGGCGCCTGCTTGCCCAATGTATTTCCAGGCAGCAGTTTGCATAGGCGCGGCACTTGCTTTTAAAATGAGGGCTTCGCCGGGTTGCATTTGCACACGCACCATCGTTTTATTATTGGCGGTGTTTGCTATAGCTTTGCCATAACTTCCGCTTTGCGGATCCATTATTAAAACAGCCGCCGCCTTAAAGTTTAAAGGGATATTGGTATCGATAACTTTGGCGGTATGGTTAACCAGGTAATAATATTTACCACCGGGAATTTCCCTGCGGATAAACTTTAATCCGGTTCCGGTTAAAGCCTCTCCTGTAATATTTTTCAATTGAAGTGCCTTTTGAATATCTTCCGACAGCAGAATCTGGCCTTTACCTATACCGGATTGCTTTACACCGTTTCCCGCATCGGTAAAATTTAGCGTAGCCAATGTGCTTTTTAGTTTGGTACGGCGGGCGTCAAGATCATTTAATCCGGGTACATCCTGGGGCAACTGCTGGATGATGATGGTTGCCCCGTCTTTAGCCAATTGGATAATTTTATCCAGCGTAGCCAAAGGCATATAGTGGCATTGCGGCACAACCAGCACCTTGCGGGTTTGTGCATTAGCAGCAGTGCTGATCTGACCGTTCACTACGCTTGATTGCTCCAGCATCCCGTCGGATACAAAATCGAAAGCGTAGCCAGCCTTTTGCAGCTCCATAGCCGATTTATAAAAGTTGGTGGGGTGCAGCCATTTATCAATGCCATGGATGGCGAAGGGCATATCAATTCCCTCAGGATTACTCCATGCATCGTAAATTGGCCAATACATCATCAGTTCGTTATCTGATTTTCCGGCTTGTAAAACCGATTGGCAGCGGGTGATGTAAGTATTAAGTCCGTTTAAGTGCGGCCACCAACTGTTATCGGGTACAAAGTTGGTGGAGGCATAAAACAGCCAGCCCGGAAATTGAATATCCTCCGGCGAATAGGTGGTGCCATGAAAAAAAACATGGTTTACACCGGCCAAAAATACTTGCTCGAGCTCCGGTTTGCATTGCGATAACGATCCCTTAAAGTGCTCGGCCAGCCAGGTAAAAGTTTCTGATGTGGTATAAGGCTTGCCGTTAACATGCGCGGCTGACGAGGCAAATTTCATCATCATCGGGTCCGGGTCTACGTTACGTACATCGGCACTATCGCGGCGCAGGCCGGGTATATCAAACTTACTTGAGCCAAAGGTTTCGCACTCGGGGATATCAACGGCGGCATACAAATCTAATATGTTGCCGGGCGAGCCGTGCGATTGGTTTCTGGATAGGCTATTGTATTTATGCGCCCATTTGGTCCAATTTAAGGTAAAGTTATCCAGCAGCATCTGGCTCATGGTTTCGCGGTAATCCGTTTTAACACGGGCAACCGCATCTATATTGTCGTTGCTGTTTAATTCGCGCAAGTGCAGGCGCAGGTCATAGCCTCTCAGGCGCTTAAATTCCTCGAAAAACCCGGGCGACCAGTTGGCGCCATACACTTCATAACTATCGTTAAAATAAGAACCGATTCCGGGCGACTTACCACCAAAACCTTCATCAAAATGTTTTAAATAAACATCTACAGCCTGTTTTGATAAATGGTCCATCACATTGCCCTCGCCGCCCGGCGCTGCTCTTTTTACCTGCTGCAATGTTTTGCCCGAAAATGCGGCGTAAATATCCCAGTTGCCGCTTGCCGGTTTCCAGTTGAGCATACCATCCGGCGAAAGCTTATCCAGTAAATTAATAACCTCGCCTTTATCGCTGTAAGCCGTAAGGGCTTGCAATGGCGCTCCCGCTTTACTTTGTTTGGCATCGGTCACGGTTATTTTATCTGGCAGGGTTTGCCCGGTCGAAAGCTTGTAGTTCTGAATAATCAACTTAGCAGCGGCATTTGCAGATTTAATCTGCGGGCCGCCAAAGGGCCAGCCTGTGCCGGTATTCATATCTACCGCCATGCCCAGGCTTTTAGCCTTTGATACCGTAAAGTTTAAGGCGCTCATCCATCGGGGCGAAAGAAATTGCAGGTAACGGCTTTCGTAACCTATGGCTCCATATATCGGCGTTACCTCAACTCCACCAAAGCCAGCCTTACTGTAAGTTTCCAGTAATCTGCCTGTGTTTTTATCATCTACTGCATTGCCCATCCACCACCAGCGGGTATAAGGGCGCATTTCTTTTTTTACCTCGGGCCAAGCAGTTGGCTTTGCGGTTTGGGCATGTACCATGTTCATTGTAAGGCAACTCCCGGCAAAAAGTATCAATAATTTCTTCATCAATAAAACAGGTATGGGTAATTGGTTTATCATCCGGGCAGCCCGGATCAGTTTACAAAGATATCAGACCAGGAGAAGAAACCATCCTGTAGCATGCTGATTTAGGGTTAAGCCACATACGTCCGTGGTGGCATATATGGTAAGTATCTTTAAATTAATAGTTGTCCTGCTTTTTCTCGCACATTATGCTTGCATATTAAACTTTTACTGTTTATATTTGTTATGCTTGCATAGTAAATATGAACCAACAAGAAACCGTAGATTATTATTTAAAGGTAGTATGGCAAACAGTGGCTAACCGGTATAACCAGTTAGCTTCGGAATTTGGTATCACCCAATCCATTGGTTATTTACTGATTAACATCAATGAGAAAGAAGGTACAACGGTTTCGCAGGTTGCTGCTTTGCTTGGGCTAAAATCAACCAGTTTATCGCGTATGTTAAGTACACTGGAGCAAATGGGCTTGATTTACCGGGAATCAAATAAAGGAGATAAGCGTTCTGTGAAGATCCATTTGACCGAATTAGGTAAAGAGAAAAGGCATTTGGCTCGGGTAGTTGTACGTAAGTTTAACGATTACCTGAACGATCACATCAGCGAAAGCGAAAAACAACAATTGATAGAAACCTTAAAAAAAATAAATCAATTAACCATTGATTATAAACCAGAGTAAAATCCTGATACGATCTTTCTTTATCCGAATGATTTTAACATTGGAATAAATCTAAAAAATGAAAAGACTAATTAAAAAAGTAGCCGTTTTAGGATCCGGTGTAATGGGGTCGAGGATAGCATGCCACTTCGCCAATATTGGGGTAGAGGTGCTATTGCTGGATATTGCCCCCAAAGAGCTGGCGCCCGATGAGCAGGCTAAAGGGCTTACACTTGACAATCCGAAAGTAAAGAACCGGATAGTTAATACAGCGCTCGAAACGGCCATTAAATCAAATCCATCACCGGTATATACCAAATCTGTAATCAACCGGATTACAACAGGCAACTTTGATGATAACATGAAAGATATTGCCGGTTGCGATTGGACCATTGAGGTAGTGGTTGAAAACCTGGATATTAAAAAGAAGGTTTATGACCAGGTAGAAAAATTCCGTAAGCCAGGTACGCTCATCACCTCTAATACATCGGGTATCCCCATCCATTTAATGGCTGAGGGTAGGAGTGAAGATTTTAAGGCGCACTTTTGCGGAACGCACTTCTTTAATCCGCCACGCTATTTGCGCCTGTTGGAAATTATCCCTACACCACATACCAGTGCCGAAGTTGTTGATTTTGTGATGCATTACGGCGATCAATTTTTAGGTAAAACTACGGTTTTATGTAAAGATACACCGGCCTTTATTGCTAATCGTGTGGGCGTATACTCTATTATGGCGCTATTGCACCTGGTAGAAAAAATGGACCTGACGGTTGAGGAGGTGGATAAATTTACCGGTCCTGTTTTGGGCAGGGCAAAATCGGCCACTTTCCGCACCAGCGATGTGGTTGGTTTGGATACCATGATTAACGTAGCCAACGGATTGTACAATAACCTGCCGGATGATAAGGCACACAATTTATTTGTACTGCCCGAATACGTGAAGAAGATGGCCGAAAACAAATGGCTGGGCGATAAAACCAAACAGGGCTTTTATAAAAAGGTAAAGAACGCCGATGGCTCGAGCGACATTTTAGCGCTCGATCTGAAGACATTGGAGTATAAGCCGCAGATCAAAGTTAAATCGGCAACGCTCGACGCAACTAAACCGGTTGAGAACCTGCGCGAGCGGATGAGGGTTTACGCTAAAGGAACCGATAAAGCCGGAGAGTTTTTTAGAACATCGTTTTACGGATTGTTTGAATATGTAAGCGACCGGATCCCCGAAATATCCGATGAACTATATCGTATTGACGACGCCCTAAGGGCCGGATTTGGCTGGGAGCTTGGGCCGTTTGAAGTTTGGGATGCTCTGGGTGTGAAGGATACCGTTGCCAAAATGAAAGAAAAAGGTAACGAAGCCGCCGCCTGGGTACACCAAATGCTGGATGCCGGTAACGAAACTTTTTACAAGGTGGAGAACGGCGTTAAAAAGTATTACGATATCCCAAGTCAAAGCTACAAGGCCGTTCCCGGTACGGAAAGCTTTATTATTCTGGATAACATCCGCGAAAGCAAAACCATCTGGAAAAACTCGGGCACTACCATAACCGACCTGGGCGACGGTATTATCAACCTGGAGTTCCATACCAAAATGAATACCATTGGTGCTGAGGTTTTACAGGGTATAAATAAAGCCATTGATATTGCCGAGAAGGATTACCGTGGTTTAGTGATAGGCAATGATGGCGCCAATTTTTCGGCAGGAGCCAACGTAGGTATGATATTTATGATGGCCGTTGAGCAGGAGTGGGATGAGGTGAACATGGCTGTCAAAATGTTTCAGAACACCAGTATGCGCATCCGTTACTCATCAATACCGGTAGTGCTGGCCCCGCATAATTTAACCTTGGGCGGTGGTTGCGAGTTTTGCCTGCATGCCGATCACGTTCAGTTAAATGCCGAAACCTATATGGGTTTGGTGGAGTTTGGTGTGGGCTTAATACCCGGTGGCGGCGGTACCAAGGAGTTCACGCTCCGGACATCCGACGACTTTAAAGAAGGGCAGATTGAGCAGAACGTTTTAAAAGACCGTTTCTTGACCATCGGTATGGCCAAAGTATCAACCTCGGCTGCCGAGGCCTACGATCTGGGCTACTTACTCAAAGATAAATACAGCATCAGCATGAACCGCAGCAGGTTGATTGCAGACGCCAAAGAAAAAGCGATTGAACTGGCTGATGCGGGATATACCCAGCCTGCGCATCGTAAAGATATCAAGGTATTGGGCAAAGCCGGTTTGGGTATGGTTTACATCGGCGCCAATTCCATGTATTCGGGCCATTATATTTCTGAGCACGATAAAAAGATCTCTGAAAAGTTAGGCTACGTCATGTGTGGCGGTGATTTGTCCTCACCAACATTAGTCACCGAACAATACCTGCTCGACCTGGAACGTGAAGCCTTTTTATCGCTTTGCGGAGAAAGAAAAACACTGGAAAGAATACAGAGCATTATAACCAAGGGGAAACCTTTAAGAAATTAGAGCCCCCTCTAAATCTCCCCCGGTAGGGGAGACCAATAATTAAGTCATTAAAAGAAAATACAAAGTCCTCCCTACCGGGGAGGATTTAGGAGGGGCTAAAAAATGCAAGAAGCATATATCATAGCAGGATACAGAACCGCGGTTGGAAAAGCGCCACGTGGCGTGTTCCGTTTTACAAGGGCCGACGACCTGGCTGCAGAAGTGATCCGGGCCTTAGTGGCTTCGGTTCCGGGATTGGATAGAGAGCGGATAGATGATGTGATTGTCGGTAACGCTACACCCGAGGCTGAGCAGGGGCTCAACGTGGCCCGTTTGATATCGCTGATGGGATTGGATACTGATAAGGTGCCGGGCGTGGTGATGAACCGTTACTGCGCGTCAGGACTGGAAACCATTGCCACGGCGACAGCCAAGATCCGGTCCGGCATGGCCGACTGCATTATTGCCGGTGGTGTCGAGGTGATGTCGACCATACCGATGGGCGGATGGAAAATTGTTCCGAACGAAACGGTTGCCGTAGCGCACCCCGATTGGTACTGGAACATGGGCCTTACCGCTGAGGCTGTGGCTAAGGAGTACAAGGTAAGCCGCGAAGACCAGGACGAATTTTCTTATCAATCGCATCAGAAAGCTATCAAGGCAATCCAGAACGGACACATGAAAGAAGGCCTATTGCCCATCACCGTAAAGGAAACTTACCTTGACGAAAACCTGAAAAAGAAAACCAGGCAATATGTAGTTGACACCGACGAAGGCCCGCGTGCCGATACCAGTGTTGATAAACTGGCCAAATTAAAGCCGGTTTTTAGTGCCGATGGCGTGGTTACGGCGGGTAATTCTTCGCAAACTTCGGATGGGGCCGCCTTTGTGCTTATCGTATCCGAAAAAATGCTCAAGGAGCTTAATGTACAACCTATTGCCCGTTTGGTAAGCTATAGCGTGGCCGGTGTACCACCACGAATTATGGGTATAGGGCCCATTTACGCTATCCCGAAAGCACTGGCGCAAGCCAATATGAAGCTTGATCAGATCGATCTGTTCGAGCTGAACGAGGCTTTTGCATCGCAATCGTTAGCCGTGGTTCGCGAATTGGGCATCGACCAAAGCAAGCTCAACGTCAATGGTGGTGCCATAGCACTCGGCCATCCGCTGGGCTGTACAGGCGCCAAGTTAACCGTGCAGTTGATGAACGAATTGAAACGCAACAACCAGAAATACGGAATTGTAACGATGTGCGTAGGCACCGGGCAGGGCGCGGCCGGGGTGTTTGAAATGTTATAGAGGAGCCCCACCCAACCCTCCCCGGTAGGGAGGGCTTTTAAAATTGTAAAGTTTGAACCAACATAAAAATCAAAATCAAAGTCCTCCCTACCGGGGAGGATTTAGGAGGGGCTATGGAAACAACAGAAAAAACAACCATTAAAGGCGGCGAGTTTATCATCCGCGAAACTGAGGCCGGTGATATTTTTATACCCGAGGAGTTTGATGAAGAATCGCAGATGATCAAAAAAACCTGTGAGGACTTTTTGGCTACTGAGGTGCTTCCCAACCTGGAACGGATTGACGCGCAGGAAGAGGGCCTGATGCCAACGCTGATGGATAAAGCCGGCGAATTAGGCTTGTTGAGCGTATCCATCCCTGAAGAATACGGCGGTTTTGGTAAAAACTTCAATACCTCTATGCTGGTTGCGGATGCTATAGGCGCCGGTTATTCTTTTGCCGTAGCACTGTCTGCCCATACCGGTATCGGCACTTTGCCTATCCTGTATTATGGTAACGAAGAGCAGAAGGCTAAATACATCCCCAAACTGGCTTCGGGCGAGTGGAAGGCTGCTTATTGCTTAACCGAACCTAACTCGGGCTCCGATGCCAACTCTGGCCGTACCAAAGCTAAACTGAATGCCGAGGGAACTCATTATTTGATTACCGGTCAGAAAATGTGGATCACTAACGGAGGCTTTGCCGATGTGTTTGTGGTGTTTGCTAAAATTGACGACGATGCCAACCTGAGTGCATTTATTGTTGAAAAAGCTTTTGGCGGGATCAGCATGAACCCGGAAGAACATAAATTGGGCATCAAAGGGTCGTCAACCCGGCAGGTGTTTTTTAACGATTGCCCGGTTCCGGTTGAAAATTTATTATCAGAACGCCAGAACGGGTTTAAAATAGCAGTGAACATCCTGAATATCGGGCGGATTAAATTGGGTGCGGCGGCTATCGGCTCATCGCGCATGGCGCTCAATTACGCGGTTAAATATTCAAACGAACGTGTGCAGTTTAAGTTGCCCATCTCCAAATTCGGCGCTATCCGCTATAAGATAGCCGAGATGGCTACCCGCATTTACGCCGTTGAGAGTGCCGCTTACCGGGCGGGGCAAAATATTGATGATGCCTATGAAGCCCTGCACGCCAGTGGGATGGACCTGGCGAAAGCCAAACTCAAATCAACCGAGCAATTTGCTGTTGAATGTGCCATATTAAAGGTATGGGGATCTGAAATGCTGGACTATGTGGTTGACGAAGGTTTGCAGGTGTACGGCGGTATGGGCTACTCTGCCGAGGCGCCTATGGAGCGTGCCTATCGTGATAGCCGCATCAACCGGATATTTGAAGGTACCAACGAAATTAACCGGATGCTGATTGTAGATATGCTTTTAAAACGGGCATTAAAAGGTGAACTGGACCTGATGACCCCAGCCCAGGCAGTGGCCGGAGAGTTAATGGCGATACCTGATTTTGCCGCCGAAGACGACGCAACTTTTGCTTACGAGAAAAAGATCCTGAAAAATTTAAAGAAAACCGGGTTGATGATTGCAGGTTCGGCCGTTCAAAAACTGATGGCTACTTTAGGTAAAGAGCAAGAGATATTGATGAACATTGCCGACATCATTGGCTATGTATATGTCGCTGAATCAACCATCCTGAGAACAGAAAAATTAGTGAAGTTACGTGGCGAGGATGCTTGCAAGGGCCAGCTGGATATGATGAGGATTTACTTACATGAGGCTGTAGACCATGTTTACATAGCAGGTAAAGAAGCATTAAATTCGTTTGCTGACGGCGATGAGTATACCGCGATGATGATGGGCTTGAGGCGCTTCACCAAAACTACGCCCTTCAATATTAAAGATGCGAGGCAACGGGTGGCTAAACAGATTATCGAAGCCAATAAATATTGTTATTAACTGACCTTAATAAATAATGCCAGGCCGCTGCCCCAAAAAGGGTAGCGGCCTTTTGTTTTAATTGTAAATTGAAAACGGCGTGAAGGAACGCTTTGAACTAAACTGTTTTTTTTAGCGTTAATCCTTCATTGCGTACTTTAGCCAGTATAAAACACTTATTTTAAGTAAAAATGTGTTAAAAAGTGTTAAGGTTCTGTTTTTGAATTTTAAAAGGATAAATTTGCCCTTTGTAATAAAATGGGGAAAGTACTGTTGATATGTTTGGCTTTGTGGTTTTGCCTTTCGGGTTGCGCGAAAGACAATACTGTTGAGCGTCAGGCGTTGGCGCAGGCTGCTGTCGACAGCGTGATCATACGTAAATACATTGCCGATAATAATTTAACAAACGTGGCCAAGGAGATTAAAACTACCGGGGAGTTTTATATTATTGATACCTTGGGTACAGGTAATGTTTTGTTTACCAGTTCAACGCTGGTTACGGTAGGATATACCGGGAAACAGCTTGGCGGTACCATCCCTTTTACGCCAACCAACAACTTCCATCCGTCGTTTGTGTTAGGCCAGGTTATAAAAGGTTGGCAATTAGGTATTCCTTTGATAAAAAAGGGAGGAACCATCAGGCTCATTGTGCCTTCAGGATATGCTTATGGGCCATACCCACAACCTGATTTAAACTTACCGGCAAACGCGATACTCGACTTTACAATAAAACTTTACGATATAACCAACTGATTTAAATGAAACAACTTTTATATGCCCTGATGGCATTTTGTGCATTCGGCCTTTTATCTTGCAGAAAAAACAGCGACAATTTCACCATAAAGGAATTTGATGCCGACCAAATAAAAACCTACATTAAACAAAATAATCTCACCGGCATGAATCCAGTGCTATCCGGCGGCGATACTACCGGCATCTACTATCAGATTATCACCCAGGGAAACGGTAAAGTGATTGATTATCCCGATAAAATATCATTTGTGTATTCGTTTAAAACATTCGATGGTAATTTCAGTTCTACCGATACCATTTTAAACCACACTTATAACTTTACAGCTTATATTGCGCCTAATGGCTTACAGCTGGCTCTTAAAAATATTGTTAAAACCAAGGGTTCAAAGGTGCGCCTATTAATACCATCTCGTTTAGCTTATGGTATAAACGGCACCACCATCAGTCGCTATACATCAGAGAATACAACCAGCACAGGTATTATATCGGGTAATCAATGTTTAGATTTTACCGTTAATTTGCTGGATGATGATGTTACTAAACAAGCCGCTTATGATGACTTAAGTATCAAAAAATACATCAGCGCGAATGGATTAAGCGGCTATATTCCTATTACGACGGGAACGTATGCAGGCGTATACTACAAAATTCAGCAGGCAGGTACCGGAACCGACCTTATCGACGTGAATTCGAACATCGGCGTACAATATACCGGTACTTTACTTAACGGGGCTATATTTGATGAGGCCAACAATAACGATGGCACAGCGGCAACCACACTTACTTTATTAGACGGACTTACCGCCTGGCAAGGGGTTTTACCAATGGTAACCGCCGGAGCAAAAATATCCATCTTGTCTCCATCGGCGCTTGCCTATGGCACAGCGGCTGTCAGTAAGGGGTCATTCTCCATTCCGGCGTTTAGTTGCGTGCGTTATGATTTTAACATCATAACCGTTACAAATTAATGCTGGGCGATAATTAGCCATAGACTTGGCCCAATAACTGAATAAGGTATATTGGGCTTTCAAGGCGCTTGACTCAAGACTTGCTCAAGGCCTCTTTAAAGACTTTTAAACATCGCTCACGGGCGAAAGCATGATCTACAATGGGTTCCGGGTATTTGCTGAAATCAGCATATTCCGGGACCCATTTTTTTACGTATTGTAGTTTGGGGTCGAATTTTTTTAATTGCAGCTCAGGATTAAAAACCCTGAAGTAAGGTGCCGCATCCGTTCCAGATCCGGCTGCCCATTGCCAGCCGCCAACATTGCTGGCCATTTCATAATCTAACAGTTTACGTGCAAAATAGCGCTCGCCCCAGCGCCAGTCTATCAGCAGGTGCTTGCTTAAAAAGCTGGCTACAACCATGCGTACCCGGTTATGCATATAGCCTGTGGCGTTAAGTTCGCGCATGCCTGCATCAACTAAGGGGTAGCCTGTTTTGCCCTCGCACCAGGCTTTAAATTCGGTTTCGTTATTGCGCCAGCGGATGCGGTCATATTCGGGTTTAAAAGCATGATCGGCAGTTTGCGGGAAATGATACAATATCATCATATAAAATTCGCGCCATATCAGTTCATTCAGCCATGTTTTTTCTTCTGCGCCATAAGCATCTGTTGCCAGTTGCCTGATGCTCACCGTGCCGAAACGCAGATGGAGGCCGATATGGGAAGTGCCTTTTATTGCGGGGAAGTCGCGTTGCTCATGGTAGCCGGCAATAATAGTTTTATACTGCTTATCCGGAAAATGAGTTTTACTTTCTGCAAACCCCATCGACTTGAGTGTGGGTAACTGGAAAGGAGACGTTTTTGAAATATTGTCCAGGTATTTACGGGTGGGGTACGGCTTTAGGTAAAATGGTTTCAGTTTATCATACCATTTGCGTTTATAGGGGGTAAAAACAGTATAGGGTTTTTGGTCATCCTTAACCACCTCGCCTTTTTCAAAAATTACCTGGTCTTTGTAGGTGTAAAACTCAATGTTTTTCTGTGTAAATAATTCCTTTAATTCAGCATCCCGATGGCGGGCATAAGGCTCATAATCATGGTTGGTATAAACCGCCGCTATATCATATTCGGCTAATACCTCGTTCCAGGCTTGGCCGGTACTGTTGTATTTAATGAGTATGGATGATGATTGCTGTTCCCTTAATTCATTATTTAATGCCTCAATGGTTTGGTAAATAAAAGTAACCCGCGCATCTTCCCTGTCTTCCAGTTGGTTTAATATTTCGGTGTCAAATATAAATAAGGGTAAAACGGGGTGCCCGCCTTTCAAGGCATAGTACAAGCCCGCGTTATCGTCTAATCTTAAATCTCTCCGGAACCAAAAAATACTGACTGTTTGCTTCATTTATGCTGTTGTGTTTGCACAACGCATAGTTAATAAAAAGGTTTGGTTATAGAAAAGCCCGACTTTTACGGGCCGGGCGGTATTTACATTGAATTGAATTACTGAAACTGAACGCCGTTATAAAGGTTATTGATAGTTATTTGGGCGTCCGAATTATTTTTACCTACGTAGCCGGTATATGATTTGGTTGCAACATAATGCTTTTCATCGCCGGAGGCTACTCTTGTTATTTTTACCTTATCGTTATCATACTTAAAATCATTCAGTTTTACCGATACCGCAAAGTTGAAATTATTATACTTTTTGAGCCCCACAACCACATCGGCCATGGCAGAATTAACCGTGAGGTTTTTTAAATTATCATCAATCTGACTTATTTTTAAACCTTCGCCGTAGCGGATAGAGATATTTCCCGAAGTTTGGATCTTGTCGATATCTGCTGAAACATATTTAGCTATCAGATTCAGATTATTAGCGGTGCCTATTTTAAGGCCATGCCCGTTAGCGTACTCGCAGGTGAGGGTGCTGCCATTGATAGAGCCGATGATAACATCACTGAAACGTGTATTGATGGTATTATCGTTATTGGTCAGTTCTTTAGCTATAAAATTGCCATTAGTGCAGGCAATTGCTAATTTGCCGTCAAAATCAGGAAGGGTAATTCCGCCGAATTTATTCTTGATATCCAATGGGCTTTTAGAGGGCATATAAATAGTGTAGTTTACTTCAACCTTATGCGCGTGCGTTACGGTTTTGCCATTGCTGGTCCATAACCCCCATGAATTTCCGCGGTTGGCAATTTTGGTAATAAAAGATATCACATGGTCGGTTTTGCTATCGGCAATACTTACGCCATCCAGCAGTTTTTGGGCCTCGTCGTCATCGCCGGCAATGCCTTTAATTTCCACATCAATTTTAAACTCGTTTTTGTGCCAGGTATTGATCGTTACTTTACCATATTGATTATCTATCTGCAGTTTATCGCCAGGGCTAACCGAGTAGCTTTTACTGTAATTTTTTATCTTTTGTTTTACCTCTCCATTTTTAATTTTCTCTTCGAGTTTTTGATCCGATAAATCATAATTGAAATTAAAGTTGCTGTTCATAGCTTGGTTTAAACCTTTAAAGCTCTGGTTTAACCCCTCCATTTGCTCTTTGGTAATAGGTGCCGCAGAAAACATTTTATAGTTAAATTTAGGTAACGCTTTAAAAGTCTGTTTAAGTTGCGAGTCTGCAAGCGTTAAATGTTTAAGTGCAAGCTGCATCTTTTGGTTGGTTTTAAAGCTATCGAGCCTGCTTTGCATATCCTTAAGTTTAAGTTCAAGGCTCTGCATTTTTTGTTCCAGCTCTTTTTCCTTATCAGATGATATTACCTGGCTGTTGGCATAACCATGAATGCTTAATGCGATAACAATGGTACACAGGGTTGTTTTAAATATCTTTAGTTTCATAACGTTGTTCCTTTTTTATTTCATTAAATTGTTCTATCACTCTCAGTTGCTGATTAAGCACCTCGGTTTGTATCTGCAAGTTCCGGATCATTGCATGTAAAACACGTTCCTGGTTGGGGCTGGTAGCTAAATCGGTATTCAGTTTTTTATAGGTGGAGTCCATTTTGGCAATGTCGCTGCTAAATTCGCGGTACAATTGCGGGTCGTTTTTAGCCAGGTTTTTTAACTCCATGCGTTTGCTTTCAATCAGCGATGAATAATGTATCTGCTGCCGGGCATATTCAGGGTTAATATCGGCCAGGTTAACACTTGCCGATTTTTGATTTTTTAAGTAAAATATAAAGCCTGCCGCCATTACTACAATAATTGCGGCCGCTACTCGCATTACAAAACCAAGGGTAAAGGTTTTAACCTTAGGCATTGGTTTTGAGGCTTCCGCCGCCGGAAGCTTTTTTTCTATGCGCTCCCACAGATCATTTCCTGGTTCCAGATCATCAAAACCGGCTTTATTCGTTTTGATGAAATCTTCTAATCGCTTGCTCATGATACTATTCCTTTCTGTTTCAATAATTCAATTAACTTTCTTTTGGCTCTTAAAAATTGTGTTCTTGATGTGTTTTCGCTGATGTTTAAAATTTGTCCAATTTCTTCATGATCATAACCCTCCAATAAATAAAGCGACAAAACCAGCCTGTACCCGTCGGGCAATAACTTCATGGCTTCTTTAATCTGGGTAACCTTGTAAATCAATTCGTCATCTTCGGCTTGATCATCATCAGCCAGGTTTTCAATTTGCTCATCGCTGATGTCAACCAGATCCATTTTGCGTTTTCGCAGCAGGTTGATGCTGCGGTGCACAACAATTTGCTTTAACCAAACGCCGAAAGTTGTTTCCTGACGGAAATCTTTGATCCGCGCAAAGGCGTCCAGGAAAGCTTCCTGCAATACGTCCTCAGCCTCATTTAAATTGTCAACTATCCTGAAAGCGGTATTTAACATCGCTTTCGAGTATAATTTGTACAATTCGTAATGGGCTTTTTTGCTTCCTTGTTTGCACTCAACCACCAGGTTATAATGCTTGTCTACATAAATGGCTTCCAAATTTTAATCAGCTTTCAGGTTAAATGACACAACGTATTCAGAAACGTTGCACCCGAGCTGCAATTTAGCGGGAAGAATTTAAAAAATTATCAATGGCGTTAACCGCGCTTTCGTATCTATCAGCCCCCAAGCCCGAAATCACTACATAGTTTGCATTTAAGGCCTGTAGTTCGCGGTGCCAAACTTCCATAAAATGTTCGCGAAGGTGGGGGAAATCGCGAAGCGGATCATCTTCCCAGGGAAGATCAATATTCAAGAGTAGATAAAAATCGTACTGGTGATGAGATAGCTCGTCAAGCACTTCCTGCGGTGATTGGCCAAACATCTGGTCGCTCCATATCTTTACGGTAATAAAGGTGGTATCGCATATCAGCAACCGGTTTGCCTGTGGCAGTAATTCATTTTCTATTGCTATCTGCCCATGAAACATATTGATCTCGTCCTGCCAGGTGGGTGGAGCGGTTAGTGCATCGCAATATTCACGGGCGTACTCCGGTACCCAAACCGTGTGGTAATGCTCAGCCAGGTAGGCCGACATGGTAGATTTACCCGTTGACTCCGGGCCAACAATAGCTATTTTTAATATCCGATCATTCATACTCCGGGCTGTTGTTGTTTACGATAAGTTTTGCGCCAGTCTAAATATCCAAAAATTGCCAGCCCGGTATAAACCGCAAACAACACGGCGGTTAAACGCAGGTCTTTCATGGCATATACACCAATGTAAATCAGGTCAACAAATATCCATATCAACCAATTCTCTAAAATCTTCCGGGCCAGCAACAGCTGCGCTATTAAACTGCACACTGTACAAAAGCTGTCGAGGTATGGAAATGCCGCCGGGGCGTAATGCAAAACCGGCGCCAGCTTAGTTAACAAAAAGCCAAGGGTTGGCGATAAAACCGCAACCGCGAGTGCAGACCACCAGATCTGTTTTCTGGAGATCAGCTTAACCGGTATGGATTTTTCATCTTTTGGCCGCATGCTCCAGTAATACCAACCGTAAATATTGCTGATAAAAAGGTATACGTACTGGCCCATATCGGCATAGAGGCGGTGCGTGGCAAATATAAAAATGTATATGCCGGTGCTGATGATGGCGAAGGGCCAGTTCCAGATGATGTTTAGCGCCGCCAGCAGCACGCATAACAAACCCGTAGCAAAGCCAATTAATTCCAGCCAGCTTTGCCCCGACCACCAGGCTTCAATCGCTTTGATAACTTCCATTAATTGTTACTTAATAAATACCCTGGAAGAAACCCGAAAGGGATACATCAAAATAGTAGCATATTTTGCGGAGGGTATCCAGGCGGATATCAACTTTGCCCGATTCAAGGCGCGCAATGTTAATGTTTGTTTCGGTGTAAAACTTCTCCTGGCTTACCTGGTTTTGCCTGCGCAGGCGCTTGATCTGTAGTGCTACCTTTTTTTTAAAAGCAATTTCAGAAGTATTAAGATATTCAAAATCAGTTAAAAGCATTGTATGGTATTTGTGTCAGAAATATTTATTTAATAATATAATTAAACCTTTCCACTAAACACGTGTCTTATAAAACCTTTAAAAAAAAGCCCCTGACGCAGTTTTGTAGAGCTCAAATCATTAAGATGATTAAAGATAAATTAAATTTACTGACGTTTTAGTATTTGTTTCGACATATTTATGAGATTACCTTTGATTAACATTTACGGCCCTACAAATATCTTTGAAATAATTATTTTACATCTACCTATCAAAAATTTTTGTTTTGAATTCTCAGACGCCCATGCTGAGTAATTTGTGTTCTTTGTTTGGGTTTAATCAATAGTTTAAATTAATTAGGGGAAAGGGAGCTTCAAAAGAGCTCCTTTTTTTTTATGGAAAATATATTACTATGCATGCATATGATTATATTTGATCTCAGTTAACCTTTAGCATATAACATTTTATGTATTTCGATTTATCAGAAGAACAGATCATGATTCGGCAAGCTGCCCGCGATTTTGCCCAGTTTGAACTAAAACCAGGTGTTATTGAGCGCGACGAACATCAAAAGTTTCCGGCAGAGCAGGTGAAGAAACTCGGCGAACTGGGCTTTTTAGGAATGATGGTTGATGCCAAATATGGCGGCAGCGGCATGGATACCATATCGTACGTTTTGGTAATGGAAGAACTTTCTAAAATAGATGCATCAGCGTCGGTAGTTGTATCGGTTAACAACTCGCTGGTATGTTATGGTTTAGAAAAATACGGTACCGAAGAGCAAAAGCAAAAATACCTGGTGCCTTTAGCTAAAGGCGAAAAAATAGGAGCTTTTTGCTTATCGGAACCCGAAGCGGGATCAGATGCTACATCGCAGCACACAACTGCCATTGATATGGGCGATTATTACCTGCTGAACGGTACAAAAAACTGGATCACCAACGGCGGTTCGGCGTCAACCTATTTAGTGATAGCGCAAACGCACGCCGAACGCGGCCACCATGGCATTAACGTCCTGATAGTTGAACGCGGGATGGAAGGCTTTACTGTTGGGCCAAAAGAAAATAAACTGGGTATCCGCGGGTCTGACACCCATTCGCTGATGTTTACAGACGTTAAGGTACCAAAAGAGAACCGTATCGGAGAGGATGGCTTCGGATTTAAGTTTGCCATGAAAACACTGGAAGGCGGCCGTATCGGTATTGCTGCCCAGGCTCTCGGCATAGCGTCGGGCGCATATGAACTGGCGCTGCAATATAGCAAGGAACGCAAAACCTTCGGAAAGCCACTGGCCGATCATCAATCCATCCAGTTTAAACTGGCCGATATGGCAACCGAAATTGAAGCCGCGCGTTTGCTTTGTTTAAAAGCAGCCTGGCTGAAAGATAGCGGCCAATCTTATGCGCTGGCAAGCTCTATGGCCAAGCTGTTTGCATCCGAAGTTGCCATGAAAACAACTATCGAGGCGGTGCAGATACATGGTGGTTACGGCTTTGTAAAAGAATACCATGTGGAGCGCTTAATGCGCGATGCCAAAATAACGCAGATATACGAAGGCACATCCGAGATACAAAAAATAGTGATATCAAGGGAGATCTTGAAATAGACGCTTAGCTGACCATTTCAGTAAGGTTTTCTTTCGTGGTTAAATAATACGTTAATGGAATTGTATAAAAAGGAGGGAGTGATTCCTCCTTTTTTATGGCATGCCCCCAGCTTATTCCAAATGGAGGTACATTATTCTCATGCCCCGGTAGTGCCAACTGTTAGGAGTTTCAGTTCGTAAATATGATTTTCCAGGTATAGTCAACTCATCGTTTTTGGGGCTTGAATGCCCTGTTCGATGCCATAAATTTCTTTATTTAAATTAATTCTAAATAGTTATTTGGGGTTTTGCTCGAATTATTATCTTTGCCCCATAATTGGATTTAATCTAAATAAGAACAACAATGATAAATAAGCTTTACACAATTTTTTTAATGATCACTTTTTTGCTTGCACCAACGGCCTATGCGCAAACTAATACCGGAAGCATCAAGGGGAGAGTAGAAACGAGCGATGGCAAACCGGCTGCTTATGTTAGCGTTAGCCTGGACCATACCAATAAAGGAACCAAAACCGATGAAAGCGGTAACTACCTCATTAAAGGTATTAAGGCTGGTAATTATACCATTAAAGTTTCTTTTGTAGGTTTACAAACCGAAGCACAACAAATAACCGTGGGCGAAGGTAAGCAAGCGATGTTGAGCTTCACTTTAAAAGAAAATGCATCAAAGCTTAGTGAAGTGACTGTAAGAGGCGCTAACCAGCATAACAAGCCTGTAAAAGTGGGCAAAGCAGGTTTGCGCCCGATGGATGTACCACAAAGTATCCAGGTGATAGACAGTACAGTGATTGCCGATCAGCAGGTTAACCGGTTGGCGGATGTACTGAAAAATGTTAACGGTGTAGCCTTAGGTGAAAACCGTGGCTCAGTAAACGAGGCTTTTTACGCCCGTGGTTACAGCCTGGGCAGTAACAACGTTTTTAAAAATGGTGCCCGTACTTCCATTGGAGGTGTGCCGGAGGCCAGTACGCTGGAATCAGTAGAAGTATTGAAAGGTAGCGCTGCATTGCTTTATGGCGGGGTTAGCGGTGGCGCCGTGATCAACATGGTAACCAAAAAACCAAAATTTAACTGGGGAGGCGAGGTGAGCATGCGCGCAGGTAGCTATGATTTATACAAGCCCACAATTGACATTTACGGGCCGGTTTCTAAAAGCATAGCCTTCCGTGTTATCGCCACTAAAGAAAACGCCAATAGTTTCCGTGATGTGGTAAAAACCGACCGCTTTTATGTCAACCCATCGCTTCTATATAAAATTAGCGACAAAACGGAACTGATTGTACAAGGCGATTACTTAAAAAGCAACTACACACCGGATTTTGGTATCGGAACCGTAGGCGGGAAAATTTCTCCGGTTCCGCGTAATGCCTTCATTAACGAGCCCTGGGCTTACAATAATACCAACACCGGCAGCGCCCAGGCTAACTTAACGCACAAGTTTAATGATACCTGGAAATTGAATGTGCTTGGTGCGTTCCAATCTTACAGCCGTAACTATTTTGGAGCAGAACGCCCGGTTGGTAAAGCAAACGGCATGGCTCCACGCGCACTAACCAGATCCAAATCACAGGAATATACTTATAATCAGCAGATCAATCTCACTGGGGGCATGATGACCGGATCTATTAAACACACCTTGTTGTTTGGTGCGGATGCAGATCAGTCGAGAACTACGGCCTATAGTTTTAAATATGCGACCGGAACAGCAGCCAATGCTACCGACTCGGTAAACATACTCGACCCTTCAACTTACGGAACCAAGCTTCCAATGCCGGAAACATACACCTATCAGCATACCGTAACGCCGATATGGCGCATGGGAGCCTTCGCTCAGGACTTAATCAGCCTGACCGAGCAATTTAAGGTATTGGCTGGCGTGAGATACACTTATCAGGAAACACCAAAATCCCGCACTTATGACGAAGTAACCGGCGCAGTTACCGATGCAGTTGCCGCTACAAAGGTGGATAAAGCTTTTTCGCCAAAATTTGCTTTAATTTATCAGCCCATTAAAACCTCATCGGTTTACGTGAGCTATGCCAATAATTTCACTGCAAACACTGGTGTAGATATATATAATGTACCGCTGGGCCCGTCCATCATTGATCAGTGGGAAGCAGGTGTAAAAAACGATCTCCTGAACGGCAGATTATCGGTTAATGTAACTGCTTATCATATCCTGAACAACCGTTTTGCCCAAACAGCCTTAACTACTGCAGATGGCAAACCAAACTCGGATACCAACGTTAAGGAATTCAGCGGTAAAACAGCCAGCGACGGCTTGGAAGTTGATATTACCGGCAAATTATCAGCTAACTGTTACTTCCTGGCAGGCTATGCCTACAACTATTTCCGTTATACCCAAACACTGCCTGTTACTGGTATTACAGAGGGTGAGCGTGTTATTGGAACTACCCCCCACACAGCTAACGCTACTATTTTTTATACTTTTGACAAAGGCGACATGAAAGGATTGAAATTTGGATTTTCAGGTTATTACACCGGTAAACGCAACGCCGGTTTCAATACCCTGAAGAATGGCCTGCAACGCGGTCAGCCTACTTATTTAACAGATTATGGTACGTTTGATTTTTCTGCAGGTTATACCTTCAAAAGAAAACTGTCTTTATTGGCAAAGGTATCTAACCTAACCAACGAGCTTAACTATACCGTACACGAAAATTACAGCGTGAACCCTATTGCGCCACGCATGTTTTCTACAACATTGGCTTATAAGTTCTAAAGAGATCAGTAATTCATATCAAACCGGGAGTGCTTAGCGTCCCGGTTTTTTTACGACCTTTATTTCCGGTTTCAATTTCATGAAAAATAAACTCATCCTGCTTTTTTTACTATTTACCTTAAGTACCAGTTCGCAAATACTCAGGAAACGAACAACCAAACTCATGGGTAGCCGTTGGCAAATTACGCTGGTAGCCAAAGATTCCATCACTGCAGAACAAAATATTGATACCTGTATTGCCGAAGTTAGCCGGATAGAAAATCTTATATCCGATTGGATACCCGCTTCACAGGTATCGCAGGTAAACAGTAAGGCTGGCATCCATCCTGTTAAGGTAGACCGTGAGGTTTTCCAGCTCACCCAGCGGGCCATCTATTTATCCCGCATAACCGGCGGTGCTTTCGATATCAGCTTTGCTGCGATGGATAAAATATGGAAGTTTGATGGCTCCATGACCGCTATGCCAACACCCAAAGCGATAAAAAAATCCGTTGAAAAAGTTGGTTATAAAAACATTATCCTCGATAGTGTTAACTCCACCATATTTTTAAAACTTAAAGGCATGAAAATAGGCTTCGGTGCTTTGGGCGAAGGATACGCCGCCGATAAGTGTCGTGATATGATGATAACCAGAGGGATAAATTCGGGCATTGTAAATGGATCAGGCGACATGAGCACCTGGGGCAAACAGCCCGATGGAAGCAGCTGGAATATAGGTATTACCAACCCGATGAAGGAAGATACCATTATCGCGATAGTTCCTTTACGACAAGGGGCCGTAGTAACCTCGGGCAGTTACGAAAAATTTGTTGTTTTTAACGGCAAGCGCTACGCGCATATTATTAACCCGGCCACCGGCTACCCGGCTACAGGCTTATGCAGCGTAACCGTTTTTGGCCCCAGCGCCGAAAGGGCCAACGGTTTCAGTACCTCCATGATGGTTTTAGGGAAGGATGCCGCGCTGCAGTTTATCAAAAAATTCCCCGAATATCATTACCTGATGATTACAGACAAAGGTCGCATATTTTCGTCCCCACAATTGCATTTCAGCAAACATCAATTGTAGACAGCGTAAATATTAATAACAATCCGAACGTATCCTGTCATGCGATTGATAGAAGCTGAGATCGTTATCGGTTTTTGTTTGGCATACCGTTTCAAGCAACTCCATTACGTCTTTTTGCATTGATAAAGAACCGCATATCATTACCACGCCATCGTTATTCAATACATCAGCTATCAAATCGGTATCTGTAGCTAAAAGGTGCCCCACGTACTGCTTTGGATCTTCCCGCGAAAAAGCGGTGTGGAGCTTGCTCAGTTTACCATCGGCGTGGCTTTCTTCCAATAGGTTTTGATACAGTTGGTATGATGAACTATCCCTAAAACCGCAATACAAATGGCAAGGCTTTTTTTGTATGTTCTGATTGATCATCCCTAAAAATGGCGCTATGCCGGTACCGTTTGATATCATGATAACCTCCGGTGCCTTTACAGGGAAATAGAAATGAGAATTGTTAACAATACGGGCGTTAATGATGTTGCCTGCTTTTAAACTATGTAAAAAGCCGGAGCCAAGTCCGCCCGGATATAACCTCACGCTTAAATGAATCTCTTCGTTAATGATACCAATAGAATAAAGCCTTTCGTGGTAATCGCCGGTAGGGTAAATGGCCAACAAATCGCCCGATGTTACTATTACCTTACGTTTAGGTTTTAAGGTTACCGTAAAAACGCCGTTGGTATCGTTGGTGTGGTTAATGGTCGTAACGGTAAGCTGTTGCATATCACGGTGCTTTACCGGGTTCGCTTGGGTGGTTACATCCAGTTTTATTCCCGCTTGCTGCGACCACGCTTCGGCCCATAAAGCAAAATCATCCGGCGATTTATCGTTCACCGTATGGATGTCTATCAACGGCTTGGCCCATGCTTGTTGCGAAAGCAAATAATTAACCTCAAAAGCAAACTTGCAAAAATCAGGATAGGCGTGCGAACCGAAGCCAAGTACAGCATATTTTATGGCCTTAGGCTGAGGGTGTTGTTGCAACAGATCAGTAAACCGGCGGGCGTTTGTAGGTGCGTCTCCTAAACCATAGGTGGCCGTGAGTATCAAAAAATGTTCTGCTTCAGGGAAAACGGTATATCGATCCAATTCAACAATTATTGATCTTTCGCCGGCTTTAAGTAACTGCTTTTGTACAGTCTTGGCAAAACCAAATGTGCTGCCGTTTTCCGATCCTACCAAAATAACAAAGCGGCTTTCGTTGGCTTTATACTTGTTTTTGGTACGGTTTGATAAGCGTTTCCAGGTAATGGCAAAACCCGAATAAATAAAAAAGAGAATATTAGCCGAGGCAACTGCCAGTATAATGGCCCATATGCCACTGGCACGGCCGGTATGCAGGTTAAGGCTCAGGTTGGTGAGCAATACGGCAGTGGGATATTTAACCTCGCTCAATATATCGCCTGTTACCTGGTTAACCGCTACTTCGCCTATTTTTAACTTGAGTGTATAATAATCTTCGGCATCTTCAGAAAACGGGAACTCAATTGATTCTACTTCCGATAATTTGGTCTGCTTGAAAACATCAAAATCGGATGCGTTTTTGAGCGGCTTCATCCGGATGGCGGCGAAGTCGATCTTCGGTGATTTTTCAGGAGTGCCAATCAATCCGAAACGGGCTAAAGAAAGATAGGTTCCGCTTAACGCGATGATAAAAATCGGGATCAGCGACCAGCGCCCTAAAACTACGTGGTAATACTGCGCAAAATTATCGCGGGCTATCCGGGTGAAAAAGCGTTTGAGCCCGCGCTGCCGCTGAATGATGAGAGCCGTTCCTGATATGGTGATGAGCAGCAGCAAAAAAGCTGTTAGCCCGATAAAAAAGCGCCCTGTTTCGTGTAAAAAGAGCGAACGGTGCAGGGCGGTTACCCATTCAAAAAAGTCGCTCTTTTTACCTGGAGTGCCTAATATTGCGCCATTTTGCGGATCGATAAAAGCCAGTAGCTTTTTACCCTGCGCATCGCTACCCTTAACCTGTACAAAGTGGTTGGCATCTACGGTAAGTTGGCTGATACCGGGATACATTTTGCGTAGTACCGGGATTGACTGCGCCAGTGTAATCTGGTTAATGTTGTCCGCGCGGTAGGGTTGGAGCTTCTCCGCCACGGGTTGGAAAGCCAGTATAACACCGGTAACAGCCGCCAGCGTTAATAAAATAAAAGAAGATACAGCCAAAGCTAAATGGCTGTATCTCCAGATTGAAATGGTCATAAAAATAGATGTCGTTAATTGGGGCTAAACCGCACATAGCGGATATACCCGGTGCCCTCGTTTTTTGCCGAAAGGCTTTCAGTGGTCAGGGGTATTTCCAGGTCTTTCACGTTGTAGTTTTTATCCTCTACGGCGCTCTCAAACCTTAATTTATATCCGGCGTTAATCTTGGCGCTTTCAATTTCAATCACGTTAACGCTGCGGTCGCCCCCGGTAACTGATGCACCGGTTATCGCGCTGATGTTGGTGGGTTTCTTCGCATAAAATTGATTCCATTCTTTTAAGGTTTTATACCATTTTTTATTGGAGCCCAATACATATAAGGTTTTGTCGTAAGCACCCTTGCTATCAATGAGCGAGATAACGATATAGGCGCCTTCGCCCATGTAATTGGTCATCTGGATCATGCATTTGTATTTAGCGGTATTTTGCGCATGCAGATTACCGGGCCCAGCAAACGTGAGCGCCAGGAATAAGATAGTGATTTGAAAGAATTTAGACATCATGTTTATTTCAGGAAGTTGACAGATATATTATTTTTTGAAAGCGATTCGTTTTCGCTCGCCAGGTCAAAGGCGGTTTCTTTGAAGCTGGTAACAACATCTTTTTTGGCGCCGATAGACAAAAGGTATTTCAATAGGGCATCATCTTTTGCAATTAATGCCGCCTTGTGTAACGCGGTAAGGCCCTCTTTGTTTTTAGCGTTGGCATCAATTTGAAGTGGTTCAAGGCGTTTAAGCAAAGTCAGATCGTTTTTAGCTACCGCTAAATGATACAAGGTATTGCCATCTTTTTGCGGAGCGGTTACCTTTAAGCCTTTGCTTTGCAAAATTTTAATTTTAGCGTCAAAATCTTCCGGCTTGGGCCCGTTAAAAGCGCGCTGCTCACCTTGACCGTTTGGTGTCTGTCCGTTTGGCCTGCCAGCTCCGGGGCCATTCGGGCCTCCAAAACCTTGCCCTCCAAAGCCGCCAGCTTGCGAACGGTATGATTCTACTACATAGTAAGCCAGGTTATTGCCTTTTTTATCTACTACATTCACATCAGCGCCTTTGTTAATCAAATAGCTTACCACCTCAGGAGAATTGCTGCGTACCGCCAACGTTAATGCGGTTAAGCCATTTTGATTAGCCTGGTTAATGTTTTTAACATGCGGAATCAGCATCGCCAATACAGCGGTATCCCGGTTGGCCAATGCCGCGTTCATCAATACGGTATTGCCATCCTCATCAGCTTGGTTTACATCAACGCCTTTAGATAAAAAGTATTCAATAATTTCGTTCTGCCTTTGCTTGCGTACAATGGAGTGCAACACATTTTCGCCGTTTTTAGCTAACGTAGTTGGCTTAATGTTTAAACTTTCCAAATATTGGTAAAGGGCAAGTGTTGCACCGCTGCCTCCACCACGGCGTCCGCCGCCCTGGGCCGCCATAAGCATGGCATTAGCATTTGGCTTTACGCCTTTTTGTAAAAGCGCTTTTAAAACATCAATATTACCGGCTTTTGCCGCATAACAAAATGCGTTGTTGCCTGCGGCATCGGTACTGTTCAGGTCAAGCCCTTTCGATATAAAATAATTGGTCAGGGTAAAGTCCTTGTCGTTAGCCAGGGCCAGGAGCAGTACATTGGCGCCTTCGGGACTTAGTTCTTTTTTCAGGTCGGCACCGTGAGCCAAAAACAGATCGTATATTTTGGTATTTTGCTGGCCGCTGCTGGCCGCAAACAGTAGCGGGGTAGTGCCGTGGCTGTCTTCCACGTTATATTTAGCGCCTTTGTTCAGCAGGTATTCTACCACTTCAGCGTTACCGCGGTTAGCTGCCCAATGTAAATAGGTACGGCCATCGTGAGTTAGTTTTTCTATATCGTTCCCGGGTTGGCTCAATAAGTATTCAATTGATGCTGTGGGTGCCCCGGCGTTAATGGCCAGGGTTACGGCGTCCATGCTCATGGCATTCTGTTGCGAAGGGCTGTTCCCTTTTTCAATTTCAGCTTTCACGGCATTCACGTCGGGCGAGTTTTGCCAGAAGGATTGGTCCAGCAAAGTATTCTTCTGCGCTTGCGCCATCAAAGAGCTTAAGGCAAAAATGGCAATAAATATTTTTTTCATTTTTATGAGTTGATTAGCCTGCTTCCAAAAAATAAAGGCATGCGAATTTAATAAGAATCAGTCTAAATAAAAATTGAGAATTGAAATTGATGGTGTTTTTGCCAAATCAGTTAGGCGGATGTTTTAAAGAGGATACAAACTATATCGAAACGGTAGGGAGACCGCATCTGCAAGTTTGCCTTGTATTAGAGGAAGCGCTTACCGAGCTTAGAAAACAATCCTCCATGGCTATAAACAGGATACTCCTAACGGAGTGGACTTGTTTATAGATCCGGCAGAGGCCTGCTTATAGCAATTCACTGCCGGTAAACAGGTTCCGTGGCCGTCTCTTTGATTAGCGGTAATTCAATAGTCCGACAGCGTTCTTGGTCATCTTATCCTAAAGGGGAGCCACCGGTTTTAAAAATCTAAAGGCAGCAGCGCTTGTTTAATGTTTACTTTAAAGCTTTATTAATAGTTTGCAGTTTTTTAAAAATATCTTCGGTGTTATAGTCTGATAAAAGGATATTGTAATCTTTCCAGAATTTTTCGCCCGCGTTACTATCGTGGTTATTGATGCTTTCGTTTCTGCCTAATTTGGAGCTGAAGGGTTGTTTTTGTACGGTATCTACGGCGGTTACCTGGTAGTTAAATTTAACGTTTGCCAACAAAGCAGATTTTGAATTAGGGTTCTGCACGTTTAAAACATTATCTCCGCCTACGCTGGCCAAAACCCATTTGTTGCCCACCTCCTGGTAACTCACCTCGGTATGATCACTTTCCAGCTCAATTTGAACATCACCCATCCTCATCAGCGAGCGGCTGGCAAAGCTCCCGGTTCCCAGGTCGGCCAGGCCCGTGGGGCTTAAGCCAAAATCAAAATAAATAAAGGCGTAAGTTTTGGTATCGATAAATATCCTACCGCGATAGGTGGCTCCCACTATCCCCGGCTTTTCTTTAAAATCAATCTCGTAGGCCTGGTAGCCTTTTACATCGGTAATACCGGCCACGTTAAACTGGTGGTTTTGTAAGCCTTCGTCATTTAAAAAACCGCAGGCCGCCAGGTGATTAACAATATCGTGTTCAAAAACAGAGTTGGGTTTCTGGCCCAGTTCCAGTTTGCTGAAATCACGCTCGCTTTTTTCGTTCCGTGCTTTGATCAGCCTGAACAGGTCGGCGTGTTTATCCGCATAACCAAAATTGTAAACATCAAAAACCGCTTCGGATAGCTGCAACGGGGCCGTACCGCTAAAGGTATACATGCGGTAAAAGCCGCGCAGGATATGCGGGTGGTTAATATAATTGGCTCCTATACGGTCAATGGCTTTTTGAATGATCTTGGGCGCATCGTAGTAAGCAATATTTACTTCTTTAAGTTCGGTGATGCTTTTTTCAAGTGCAATGTTCATGGTTGCACCGTTAGTTAACCCGGCTATGGCAAACAGTTTGGTTTTAAAACCAATGCACGACACCTTGAGGGTATCGTGCAGGTTATTAGCCGGAATAATGAGCGCGAACAAGCCATCGGTATTGGTGGCAGTACCAACGCCTTTACGATCAATACTGATGCTGGCCTGTCGTACAGGCTGGCCGTTTTCCGTAGCTGTTATTTTACCGCTCACGCTGATGCTGCCCGTTTGCGCTTGGGCGGCATCAACCCGCAAGATGAGTAATAGTGACGAAAGAAGGATACAAAAAAAGAGCTTATTCATGTAAGGGCGTTGGAGTTTGTATAGCAATGTTTTGAAAGGTAAAATCCCTTCCCAAACCCTCCCCGGTAGGTAGGGCTTTTAAAAAAAGTCTCCCCTACGGGCATAGGCGTCAACCTAACACCTGACATTATTGGAGAAGATGTTTGGGCGATTAATTTCACTTGTCTTTTTCTTGTTTGGGAAGATTAGTTTTGGCTTTCTTTACACGTTTTAGTACGAAGCTATTTCTATCTTCTATCAACCATTCCATTTCTTCGCCTTTTTCTAACAGGCAAGCATCGGCAACTGCTGCCGGGAAGTTTACATAAAACGATTTGGTGCCTCCTCGCTCAACTTTTTGAACTTTTACTTTATATCCCATTTTTTTTGATTAATTTACATAGTATATATACTATGTAAATATAAATTATTTTACCCATTAATCAAAAAGACATAATGAAAAAGGTCGATTTTTTAGCGTTGCTAAATGCCATGAACATTGGTGCTGATCAAATAAAGAAAATAGCAATTGATACCGGATTTCTGATACGGAAAGGTCTTATAGAGCCTGCCGATATTTTATATGCCATTTGCTGCGCGGCCACGCATGGAACGGTTAGCTTTAATGATCTGGCGGCAAAAATAGATGCGGAAACTACTGTTTCTGTAAGTAGGCAGGCAATTGCAAAAAAGACAAACAAAGAATCATGTGTGCTTTTTTTAAAAAAGATACTGGCCCTTGTTATTATCAGTAGAATCGGAAAGGAAGAAATCGATTCATTGCGCAGGGCAGGTAAATATAAGCGTGTTTTAGTGCAGGACAGCACAATCATTAAGTTGCCCCTTAGGTTGTTTGGCTTTTTTTCGGGCGTCTCCAACGCCCAGTCCAGTGTTTGTAATGCCCGGATTCAGTGTGTTTACGATTTGATAACTGAAAGCTTTATTTATTTTACCATCGATTCTTATACTAAGAACGATCAGAAAGCCGCCCCCGAATTAACGATAGAAAAGGGCGACCTTGTTATTCGGGACAGGGGGTATCTAACCCTTAAAGAAATCGAGAGGCATTGGACAGCAGAAGCGGACTGCATATACAGGCATCAGAGTAATATAGTACTTTTAGACAGCCAAACAAAAGAAAGAATTAACCTGCTCACCGAATTACAATCAAAAAAACAGCTTGATTTTGAGGTTACTTTAAATAATGAAAAAGGTACAAAAATCAGGATAGTCGCCTTGCCTGTAAGTGACGAAATTGCAAACAGGCGCAGGATGAAGGCTAAGAAAGAGGCCAAAAAGGAACCGGGTAAAGAGTGCCTGGCCCTGATGTCATGGTCCATTTTTATGACTACCATTTCCAGACAGGACGCAGATTATAACTTTCTTTTCAAAGTATATAGCCTGAGGTGGCGGATTGAAATCATATTCAAATCCTGGAAAAGTAACATGGAGTTTTCTAAGATCCATAATGTTTCGAAAAAACAACTAGTCACTTATCCTTTATGCGAGATTTATCATGATCATCATTTACATCCAGTATATCTTTTCGCCTGCCAGAATGATCATCAAAAAACATCAGAAAAGGGGCTTGAGTATGATAAAAGTAGTCCGGTATCTCATAAAAAATGCCTCTAAAATAATACAGGTCGTTAAAGCCATAGAAAGTTATAAGGGCAAGATAGGATATCATCTAATTGCTTTAGCCAGGTACTGCTCCTACGATAAAAGAGTCAGACCCAATTTTGAACAGGATTTCGATATTGCCTTTTTACCTTAGGTTGACGCATATGCCCTACGGGGGAGATTATGCACTTTAATATGTTTTTGGTGTGCATGAAAGCTCCGCTGTTTAGAGGGGCTCCGGCTTACCTGCTTTTTTCTACACACAGTATAAAGTTAAAACTTCGCTCCCTATTTTTCAATGCTACAGGATCAATTATTTATATTAAAGATGTTTTATTATTTTGCCAGAATGTATTTGCCCCAGAAATCGGTTGGTGCAAACATGTCGGCAAACCCGTTACCACCCGGACCACCACCCGGCCCACCGGGGCCGCCTGGGCCAAAACCGCCACCGTTGCCACGGCCGCCGCCACCAAAACCGCCACCACCACCACCACCACCAAAACCACCTCCTCCATTGCCACCACCAAATCCACCGCTTGGAGGGCCACCGCCACCCGGCCCACCACCAAAGCCGCCATTTGCGCCACCGCGCATATTGTCGGGGCCAAAGTTGGCCGGCATGGTTATACCATTTACTTTAATCTGGTAAGCTATCTCTTTGTTATTACCGGGGCTCAGGCTTAATAGTTTTAAGGGGATCGCCAGTTCGTAATTGTAATTGCCTGCGGCATTGTAGCCTATCGCGGCCTTAATGCCGTATTCGTTGTAAACCGAGATCAGGCTATCGGCTATGTCTTTAAATCCTAATACCCTGATTTCTTTGGCTGCGTCTATAATTTGTTTATGCCGGGCAGCCAGCATGGCCGAGTCGGGTTGGTTATTGCCGCCGCCAAATCCGCCGCGTGGGCCATCGCCGCCAGTTGGCCCGCGCTGGCCCGGGCCGTTACCGCCAAAGCCGCCACCTGGGCCACCCGGTCCACCCGGGCCTGTAGGCCTGGCTATTACGGGATAAGTTAAGCCAAAGGCGTCCTGGTCCTTCTTTTTTCCGCCCGTGTTAATCACTAAAGTAATACCACCCGCCGCGATTTTGTTACTGGTTTGAAGGTCTGTTGACCGGATAACCAGGTACAAAAATAGATCATCGTTGCTTAGGGTATAAAACAACCTGGTTTGCTTGTTATAAGCCTGGAATTGGTCGTTCCACTCTTTCAGGTTGCCGTCAACTTTAACCAAAGGCGAGCGAATGCCCTCGGTGGATTGCACATTTTTTAAACTTTTTTCCTGGGCAAGCAGTTGGCCCGTAAGCAGCAACAGCAGCATAACGGGCATCTTGATTTTTTTCATTTGAGAATCAATGGTTAGGGTTAATAATGCAATGAGTTTAAGTTTTAGCTTGTTTAGTTTTGTAAGCCAAATAAAGCGCCTGTCATCCGGATGTTAAAACCCGATAGACCATTGGCCGGAAATAATCGACGAGGCTGGGGTTAAAGCGGTTAGCTTCTGATCTATCCATAACCCTTGGCCCTCGTCGTTTAAAAACCGCGGGTGGACGATGTTTGTATCGAAATGGACGATCATTCATCCGTTGTAAATTTTGTATATTTATCATTGCAGGATAATTAAGTGCAATGAGTGTGTTAAAAAAAAACAATGTGTTTATTTTGGTCCATTTTATTTGCTGGCTCATCCTGGCGGCGGGTTTACTGTATGCTCACCCCACCGGCCCCGGCATTACCGTTACCAACGGATTTTGGATCAGGCAGATTGTTTTACTGCTGATGCTGATGGGGGTATTCTATTTAAATTTTTACCTGTTTATTCCGCGTTTGCTCAGTCGGCAACGGGTAGCGCTTTATGTCCTGGTGGCTATTGTACTGGTGGTTTCGGCGGCTTGTTTAAATAATTTTATCAACACAGTATTTAATCTCAACCCTTTTGTTTTTAATCATCCGCATCCGCCATTTCCGGATCTGCCCTGGCACCCGGATCGCCGGGCGCATTTTGATACCTTTGTGCCAGGCCTCAACCTGCTGATGATAGGCCTGGGTATCACCATCAGCTTTATTCAAAAATGGCAGCAGGAAGTAACGCTACGCCAGCAGTTAGAACAAGAAAAGGTTGCAACGGAATTAACGTTGCTCAAAGCACAGATTAATCCGCATTTTTTTTTCAATACGCTGAATACCATTTATTCCTATACCTTGTCTGATGGGGATGTGGCGCGCACCGCCATAACCAACCTATCTAAAATGATGCGCTACGTATTATACGATGCCGCCGGGCGCCAAACATCATTAACTAAGGAGATCTCGTTCATCAGGGAATATACCGAACTGATGAAATTGCGGATCGGTAAGAAAACAACGGTTTTATTGCAGATTCAGGATAATGTAACGGATGTTTTGATTGCCCCGATGGTGTTTTTGCCCTTTATCGAAAATGCTTTTAAGCACGGTGTGAGTGGTATTGCCGAAGGTTATATCAGTATCTGGATATTACAGGATGCCGGAAGCGTAGAGCTGATTGTGAAAAATACCGTTTACGAAAACCGGCCTGCGAGCGAGGAGGATAGCAACGGCATCGGCATACTCAATACCACCCGCAGGCTCGATCTGCTGTATCCGGGAAAGTACACCCTGAGCGCCGGGTTAATTGGCGAAACTGAATACCAGGCCAAATTAAAGTTGATTTTATGACACTCACTTGTATCGCTATTGATGATGAGCCGCCTGCGCTCGATTTACTGTGCCGGTTTATTGACCGTACCCCTTTTTTAAAGCTGGCCGGAAGTTTTTCAAATGCTATTGAGAGTTTGCGCTTTATCAGCGAGAATGAAGTGGACCTGATTTTTCTGGATATCCAGATGCCCGATTTGAGCGGTATCGAGTTGGCGCGTATCTTGTCGGGCCGGAATATGGGGTATACACCGGCCATCATTTTTACAACCGCGTTTGATCAGTTTGCCCTGGAAGGTTACAAACTGGATGTGGTTGATTACCTGCTGAAGCCCTTTGCTTACGAAGAGTTTTTTAGAGGCGCCAACAAAGTGCTCAATATGGCCCGGCCGAAAGCTGCCCCTTTGGAAGCGGTGCCCAAAGACGAGGATCATATTTACCTGAAGGTAGAGTTTCAAACCGTTAAGATACCCTGCGCTAATATAGCCTACATCGAGGGGTTGAAAGATTATGCCAAACTTCACCTGGTGGATACCGGGAAAAACCTGCTGTCGCTCATCACGCTGAAGGCGCTCGAAGAAAAATTACCCAAAGGTAAGTTTATGCGGATACACAAATCGTTTATTGTATCGTTGGATAAGGTGACTTCGATCACCAGGAACACGGTTTATATTGGCGATAAGATGTTTGCGGTATCTGATCAATATAAAGAGGAATTTGCAGGGTTTGTTGAAGGATGGAGGTGATTGCAGTTGGACGGCAGGAGAAGCTTTTTGCGCAAGGTGATGGATGCTGCTCCATAACGTACCCCTTTTTTATTGATAACTCAAACCCTTTGTCATTTCGATGAGGTACGAAGAGAAATCTTTTGCGCCTGCAAGCTAACCGGTTTACCTTGACTGTCAGTATTGCCCGGTTTACAGTAAACCCGCAAACGTATTTCTTTTGCCAAAAAACCTGAAGGCTTTTTGCATTCACCGTCCCGGTGATCCCCATCATTATTTAGCCAAATCCAAAAGGTGCTTTATTGTGACAATTAGCATATTTCTATAACTTAATTTTGCCCGCTCAAAAGCAGAATAATCTATTGCCGCTCCCATAACCGCGGTTGTCATCATCAAAAATAAAAACATGCTCATCACATCCAACAAAAGCATCAAGCCGAAGCACCAAAGCATATCCACCATACTGGCTTTCGCACTCATCCCTTTATCCGGCTTCGCTACTGATATTTATATCCCCTCGTTGCCAAACATGGGGCTGTCGTTGCACATCAGCAGCATGCAGGTGCAGCTTACTTTAAGTATTTTTTTAATCAGCTACGGTGTATCCCAACTTTTTATCGGGAGCATCCTGGATAGCTTCGGCCGGTATAACCTGAGCTTAATGGCGCTCGTTATTTTTGTGATCTCCAATATCATTATCGCCCAAACACACAACATTTACCTCATTTACCTGATGCGGGTTATCCATGGCATTACGGTGGCTATTATTGTGGTAGCCAAAAGAGCTTACTTTGTTGATGTTTTTACCGGCGATAAGTTAAAGCACTATTTAAGTATTTTTACCATCATCTGGTCAACCGGGCCCATTGTGGCGCCGTTTATAGGCGGCTACTTACAAAGTGTTTTTGGCTGGGAATCCAACTTTTACTTTTTAGCGCTGATGGGGGCCGTTTTAGCGGTGCTGGAATTTATTTTCAGTGGCGAAACTCTCAAACTTACCACCGAGTTTAAACTAAAAAGAATTGCCCGTATTTACCTTGAAATGATCACTACCGCCAGTTTTACCCTCGGCTTATTGATGCTCGGTTTGGCTTATGCTATGGTGATGGTGTATAACATGTCGGGGCCGTTTATCGTAGAGCACCAGTTGCAACTGGGTCCTGTTGCTGCCGGGTACTGCTCGCTGATCTTGGGGCTGGCCTGGATGGTTGGGGGCTTTATTGGCAAGGCAACTATCGAGCGCCCTTTTTATAAAAAAATGGTGATCAATATCGGCCTGCAAACAGCCTTCGCCCTGGGCATGATCATCAGCCTGGGTTTTATCGTTAACCTGTATACCTTGCTGTTCTTCGCTTTCATTATTCACGTGGCTGCGGGGTATACTTACAATAACTACTTTACTTACAGCATGCGCAAATTTCCTAAAAACGCCGGTATTGCAGGTGGTTTAACAGGAGGTGTTGTTTATATCATGGTGTCGTTTTTAAGTTATGCCATCATCTCGGTTTTCCCGGCAAAGGATGAGCGCAACCTCAGTTATGGCTATCTGATCCTGATTGTGTTATCAGGATTGGTGATGTTCTGCATTTCACGCATCCGGAAGGTAGAAACAGGTATATCGGTAGCTGAGGTGCATGGTTAAGGCTGTTGATGGGTATCTGCTCGCCGGTTTGTTATAGTAACGTTTATTCAAGTTGTTGATTGTTAATGCGGTTTTTTGAATTGCCACTTGTCGGTGTCCTCACCGATAATTTATGGAACGATGCTTATAATAACGTTCACGTGAGTTGTTGATATTAATACATCCCCCTCTCCGCCATGTCATCCCGACGGTAGGAGGGACCTTTTGCGCGCATTAAGTATACAGTATATGGGGTGTGCTGATTGTCAATACGCCTATTTTGCGTCGACAATCAGTATTCTTAATTTAAGACATCGGCCCGCTCAATCGCCGCGGAAGAGCTTGTCACTTTTTGTCTTGATACAAAAAGTAACCAAAAAAATCAAGACTGCCCGATCCTTCCCCCCGCAAGGCCAAACCCGGCCCGGCGTGCAGTCGGGGCCTTTGCCCGCTTTTCCCTGTGCGACAGACAAGATCACGAAGGTTCAAACGTCATCCCTGTTTTTTCCGGCTGAACGGATCGAATACGCCATGACGCTCGGAGATCAGGGTAAGTTTTTTCATAATCAGCTAATTAACAAATTGTTATGGAGAGGAGACGAAGCAATCTCTATGCTATACAGGGCGAACTTACAGAGCGGCTCTGCCTCAGTGCGATTGCTTCGTTCGGCAACGGCATAGTTTAAGATGCTTTTCAAAACATCATCTCCTATTTTTTCTGGCTGGCTGGGCCTGTTACTATTAATTACTTGTCCCTTTGCCAGGTTTGCCCGGTGCGTGCAGTCTACAATCACACATCAATTTAGCTCCGAGGAGCGCGTCATTCTATAAAGGCATGTAGCCTATCGTTAGCCTCTTTGACATCAAAAGCATTTACGTCCCATTTCTTTTTACTGCCAAGCATGCCTAACCATTCCCTCATTTCCCTGTATTCGGCATGTTTCGGGTTGCTCAATATCTCCACCATTCTATAGTAACCGCCTATGCCCCCGCAATCTTCTGGCGGGCAGGCACCTTCGCCGCCGGTACACATGGGGAAGAGTACTTCGTCATCCAGTATTTTTTCCAGCACGATGGTATGCATCCAGCTGTCGCCAAAGTCGTAGATGTAGGTAAACTTTTGCTTGGGTGCCTTAAATATTTCCGACACGGCAACCTCATCGCTGTCTTCGGCGTCCATATCGTCGGTAAATTCATCAATTACCGTGTAGCTGGGCTGTGAACCCCAGCTTTTTGGACAAAACTGGTATAAATGGCAGTTCTCCCAGCCAAAAGCAGCTTGTATACACAGGTGGAAGATGTGCAGGCTGATATCGTCGGGTACAAGCAGTGTGCGCCAAACTTTAGGGTCGGCAGTATGGTTTAATGTTATTTTAAATTGGAAAGCCATATTGGGGTGGGTTTGTTGGAAGATTTTTTGTTATTAATTAAGGCGTGCTGCAAGCCCAAAAAAGGGGCGTATTAACTTGAAAAAAACTTAAAAATATTGGTTGAATAGTATTTTGTATTTTCTAAGCAGCTAAATCTTAAAGAGTTTAAAGTTAATTTCATACCTAAAAAACTCAATATTTGATGTGACGGCTAAAGCACGTTTAATTCTGAGATCATTTTCCAAGGCAATGATTACACCCTTGACAATTTGCCCGGGCTCTGCCAGTTCTTCCTTTACATAGCCCATGTAACGCTGTATTTGTCCAACAACGCTGTCGCTTGCCCTGCCCTTTTTTAATTCGACAACAAGGAGTTCTTTTTTGTCCTTGCTGATGGCCAAAATATCTATCGGTCCCGTATCACTTGGATATTGCTGGCCCACTTTTTCACCATCTTCCGTATAAATGTCGTATGTTTTTCCAAGTACGGTATTAGACCAGTTTGAAACTAAAAAGTCTTCGAGGTACTTTTCCAAAACAAAAACAGAAAGGTCTTCAATCGTTTCATCTTTCAGTACCGTAGGCGACATTTGGCCTGACAAGAAAGAATCGATCTCAGCACCATACTTCGTCACGTTGCTTACCGTACCGATCGAACCGGAAGAATTTTTTAAAGGCTCGCTCATTTCGGCCCTGTCGATCAATGTATTAAACCAGGACACAGTACGACGATGCGGTAATATTTCGCCAGGGTGATAGGCATAATTATCCATGATCTCACCAACCATATAACTGCCTGAACCATTAGGGCACAACACAATATCGCCTTTTACCAATCCCTTTGTAATAGTATGCAAAGCTCCGCAAGCTAATCCGGCGGTGACTTTACTTTTATCGGGATTTTCTTTAAGGTATACCGGGATGAAGGCATGATTAAAATCGCGCCAGTTCTCGGGAAGTTTACCAGTCAGGTCGATATTTTCTAAAAAATCCGCTCCAATAAAATTGCCGGCAAAACATTCGGCGGCGTATATGCTTTTTTTGCCGAGCATAATGCGGTAATAAGTTTTCATGGCGTTGGCTTGTGTTTAATTTTCTGGCAATCCGTTGGTGTAAGTATCAATAAATCCAAGTACTTTGCTAATTACCCGCTCAACTACTGTTTTAAGTTCCCATAGTTTTGGTTTTTTTAAGTTCTTCTGCCTCTTCAACTAATCGCAGTTTTCCGAAAGAATTTCTCGATCTCTTACTTTTTAACTGTTGCTCGATCTGCCCGTCGAAGATAATAAAACGCTCCAAAGAGTTGTATATAATTTTATGGCATTGACAGTTTTTTCCAACCGGTTGCCGTAAATGTCATTACTTCAAAGAATGAAATCAATTACCTCAACCAGTTCCCTTACTTTGAAGGCTATTGTCAAGTTATCAGCACAAAAATATTCCCCTCCCCAAAACAAAACTTTCAATTTGTCCTTAACTAATTAACTTAAAATTAAATTAGGCGACATCAACTTAACCAAAGCATTCTTTTTAAAGCGATTTAATAAGCCTATTGATAAAAGGGCATACATCAATACTAAAACAAATTTTTACCCTATCGGTTATTATTGCCGACGGAAAAGAATAAAATATTCGTGTATTAAAGATGAGGCTGGCTTTCCCCCGTATTGCCCTTGCATGGGTTATCCGATTTGGGGAATCTCCGGAACGGGATGATTAGCCCGGCAATGCGATGCTGGTCATGCTGGCCGATTTTGATGAGTTCAGTGTATACAGCAGCCGAAAAAAATGACAGCCCTCTTCCAAATTAAACAGGAAGCGGTCATTAACAAAATTAAAAAAACATACAATGGATATTAAAATGTACTCGGGCAAGCCATTTCCGCTGGGTTCAACCTGGGATGGCGAAGGTGTTAACTTCGCCATCTATTCGGAAAATGCCACTAAAATAGAATTATGCCTTTTTGATGCCGATAAAGAAACGGCCAGGCTTGAGCTCAGAGAGAGCACTAACCAGATATGGCACTGCTACCTGCCGGATGCAAAGCCGGGGCAATTGTACGGTTACCGGGTATCTGGGCCTTATGAGCCTCAAAATGGCCACCGCTTTAACCCGAATAAGCTGCTGATTGATCCGTATGCCAAGGCGATTTCGGGCACTATTGATTGGGACGATGCTTTATTTGGCTACGAGATGGGGCATCCCGACGAGGATTTGAGTTTTAGCGAACTGGACAGCGCACCTTATATCCCGAAATCGGTAGTGATTGACCCCAACTTTAACTGGGAAGACGACGAGAGCCCCAGCTTACAATACTACAATACCGTAATTTACGAAACGCATGTTAAAGGGTTCACCAAGCTGCAACCCGGTATTCCCGAAGAGATCAGGGGCACTTACGCGGGTATAGCGCACCCGGTTACCATTGCTTACCTGAAGGATTTGGGCATAACGGCCATCGAGCTCATGCCTGTACACCACTTCGTATCAGACAGGTACTTAAAAGAAAAAGGTTTAACCAATTACTGGGGATACAATACCATAGGCTTTTTTGCGCCCGATGCACGCTTCTCATCCAGCGGGGTGCAGGGGCAGCAGGTTAACGAGTTTAAAAACATGATTAAGGAGCTGCATAAGGCGGGTATCCAGGTGATATTAGATGTGGTGTACAACCACACTGCCGAGGGCAACCAAATGGGGCCAACCCTGTCGTTTAAAGGTGTGGATAATGCCGCCTACTACCGCTTAACAGACGACAAGCGTTATTATAACGACTATACCGGTACCGGCAATACGCTGAATGCCAACCTGCCATCGGTACTACGCCTGATGATGGACAGCCTGCGTTACTGGATAACGGAAATGCATGTAGATGGTTTCCGTTTTGATTTGGCGGCCACGCTGGCGCGCGAGCTGCACGAGGTGAACCGCCTGAGCGCCTTTTTTGATATCATCCACCAGGATCCGGTTATATCGCAGGTTAAACTGATTGCCGAACCCTGGGATATTGGCGAGGGCGGTTACCAGGTGGGTAAGTTTCCGCCGGGATGGGCTGAGTGGAACGGGAAATACAGGGATTGCATCCGCGATTACTGGCGAGGTTCGGAAAATTCGCTGGCCGAGTTTGCCGACCGTGTTACCGGCAGCGCCGACCTGTACCAGGATTACCGCAGGCCAACGGCGAGCATTAATTTTATTACCGCGCATGATGGCTTTACGCTGAACGACTTGGTATCGTATAACGATAAGCATAACGACGCTAACGGCGAAGACAATAACGATGGCGAAAGCAACAACCGATCCTGGAACTGCGGTGCCGAGGGCCCTACCGACGACCAGGGTATCAGGGACCTGCGCGAAAGACAGAAAAAAAACTTCCTGGCAACGCTGTTTCTTTCGCAAGGCGTACCCATGTTGGTGGCTGGCGACGAAATTAGCCGTACGCAGCAAGGTAACAACAATGCTTATTGCCAGGATAACGAGATCTCATGGCTCAACTGGAATGATGTAGACCAGGATTTGCTGAAGTTTACTCAAAAACTAATCAAGCTGCGCAACGAGCATTCGGTATTTTCGCGGAAGAACTGGTTTAAAGGTGTGCCGGTAAAGGATAATGGCATTGAGGATATAGCCTGGTTTTTACCCGATGGAACAACCATGACGGAGGAACACTGGAACCAGAACTACGCCAAATCGGTAGCGATATTTTTGAATGGTAAGGGCCTGCACGCCATGGATTCGAAGGGTAACCCGGTTGTGGATGATAGTTTTTACGTGATATTTAATGCTCACTATGAGGCTGTAAGCTACCAGATACCCGGAGAGGGTTATGGTAATCAATGGGATTTGGCCGTTGATACCAGTCAGCCTTCGGGCAGTGAACAGGAAAAACAATATCAAGCCGGTGAAACCATTCAGGTTGAGGGCCGGTCGGTAGTGGCATTACAGCATAAGCGTTGAGTTTGCTCAACGCTTATGCTTGTGGGTAAAACGGAAGCAATGAAATTAAAAATTAGTCATGCGGTCAATCAAACTCCGTTAGCAAAGTAGTAGATACCTTACCTGTGAAATGTTTTGGTACATGATTTGACAGGGTACCAGGCTGAATGCTTCATGTGATTAAGTTAAGCCGTTTTGCACGCAGAGACGCTAAGGCGCAAAGTTTTATGTCTCGTCTCTTAGCGTCCTGTCGTCTTCGCGTGAATCTTTTATGTTTCATGAGCAGTTCTTAACTTAATCACATTGGCTGAATGCCTCCGGTGAAAGTGCTAACTCCGGTCGTTTTGTGGGAAGATACGGATCACCTTAACGTATCTTGCCTCGTAATACGGATGATGAAAATCGGTTTCAACCACGCTGTTACCTTTGCCGGATGTGGCATGCATAAACCGGAGCGGCTCGCCTGGCAGCGATGAAATAATCCCCATATGGCCCACCACCCGCGCTGTACTATCGGTGCCGGTGAACAGGATCAGGTCGCCCAGTTTAGCATCTTTCAGGTCTACGGGGTGCTGCACGGGCGTAAAGTCTGCCGAGGTACGGGGCACCATAATGCCAAAATGATTAAATACATAGGTAACAAAGCCCGAGCAATCAAAACCCAGTTTCGGGTCGATAGAGCCGTAATGGTATGGCGTACCTGCTAAGGAGCAGGCAAAATATACCAGTTGGGCCGGGCTGGTTTTACCGGTTTCAATTTGGGTAATGTGCTCCGCCTGGTAAGGTGTTAATGCTTGGTGCGAAGTAACCTGCTCACTGTTATTCTTAGCCGACTCCTTACAGGCGAAACAAGATATCGCCAGGGCAAAGCAAATTGATTTTGATAACTTGTTCATTATGGGGTATATGCAAATTCTTTGCCATAGTTTGAACTGCAGGAAAAAAACAGAAATGACCTGAAGGCTGGCGTATAAACTCCTTCCTGGAGATTCACGCCAAGGCGCTAAGTATCAATGTATAAAAACTTTGCGTCTTGGCGTGCAAAATCCTTTCGTGCTGTAAGTACGCTAACATTAAGTAAGCAGGTCGGGCAGGTTGCAGAGTTCGTCGCGCGCAGAAACACACCCCTTGCAGCCGCACAGCCTAACCCGCCCTGCTCTCAAGAGGGGAATTAAACAAACGGCTCATTACCAATAAAATAAATAAAAAAAAGCGGCTGGAAAGCGCGATTCCCCTCTTGAGAGGGGCGGAGGGGTGTGTTCTATGCGAGCGATCATTAAGCGCAGAGATTTTGTATTATCATCTTCTGTTTGTTTAGCGTATTGGCGCCTTCCAAATAGAAGAAACAATAACCGGATATTTAAGATACCTCTTTCATCAAATCCAGCACCGATGTAAAGTAATCTTTTAAACTTCCATAACGCTTTTCACCTGGAATCCAGTTCGCAAATTTCCAGTACTGCCATTTACCATCAGATGAATCGGGAGGTATCAGTAAAAAGTATTGTTCATCATTAAGGCCGCCAACTACAATAGCCCTGTTTAATTGCTCGCCAATATGCATTAATGGTGCTTCATTCCAAATTTCAAGTAAAAATGAATCAATGTCTTTAAGATAACTAATCCGGTCTGCCGGTTCAAATGTTGGTTCCGTGGCGTCGTTCGGTGTAAAAAAGCCGTTGGTTATAAAAAGGAAGTTCTTATAATCACTTGGCAATTCAACACCTAATCTCCTTTCTGCCAATTGTATTTCTTCTTCGCGGGTTGGAAAACTTCCTAACCAACCAGAATTTCTTTGTTCATCAGAAAAGGTCGATCCATTTGATTGGATAGCAAATAAGGATATCTCCTGAAGTATGGTTTTCATGACGTAGATGATATGATTTGTTGCCAGTAGATGAAGGTACAAATTTGCCGGAAGTAGTTATAGCGATCAGGTCACCCTGGTTACGGCTATATTTCCATTCGGCTATTACTATAGGTAGCAAACAATCAATCCCCTTGTCCTCTTCCTTTTGTTTTTTGTCCGCTTGGCGAAGATAGGCAATTGTATTAAAGGGATGTTGCTCTAATTTTGAACCATCAAATCAACAAGATGAAGACGTTTTCAAAGCTAATAACTGCCACACTGCTCATATTATTAATGAGCCGGGGCTTGTTTGCCCAGTCGGTCAATAAGGCCGACGCCGTGCTGGGTATTTTTCAAAGCCCGGAGGGCGACCGGAAGATTGAAATTTATAAAGACAATGATCAATATGTTGGAAAACTGGTTGCCATTACCGCCGCTAACGGAAAAGCCAAAGTGGGGACGGTTGTATTAAAGGGCTTTACCTTTTCAAAAGGTACATGGCAGGGAAAAGTTTACCTGCCCGCGCGCAATTCGGAGTATCCGGCTACGCTCACACTTCCGGATGCCGCCACCTTAACCATCAAGGTAAAAGCCGGCTTTTTGAGTCAGAGTAAAAATTGGGCACGGGTTAAACCGTTGTATTAAATTCAGATCTTTTATTGAGGCGTCATAAATTTCGCTATCTTATCATCAAACCGCTCTCCTATCCCCGATCAAATTGAAGATGAAACCAAAAGTGTTTTTTTTAACCCTGTATATAGCTTGCCTGAGCCACTATGTTAGTGCGCAAACCATTGCCGATACGGTAAAAATCCGCTCGTTAAACGATGTTGTTGCTGCGGCTGTTCAGCGTAACCCTACTCAGGCAGTTTACCAGGAGCAAATCAGGCAGGCGCAATACAACTACAAAGCTTCCAAAGGATTTTATTATCCTAATGCCTCGGCCAGCTTTAATGGTACCGATAACCTGCACCTGGCCACTACGCCTGTTCCTGGTGAGTTGGTAGGGAAATCAGGCACTACCTATTACGCGCAATTTGGCAAAACGTACACGTATAATACGGGCGTCACGCTTTCGCAATCCATCCTCGACTGGACACTCATCCTGCAATCAAAAATCGCACGCGATAATATGCTGTTAACCCAGGCTCAGCAAAGCTCATACATGCAAAGCCTGAAGGAACAGGTAACCCGGCTTTATTTTACGGCTTTGATAGCTAAATCGGCCTTGGAGATTAACCAAGCAGACCAGGTACTGGCAGATAGCCTGGCCTTATTATCGCGCCAAAGGTTAAAGGAAGGCACTTCCGACCTGCTTGCTGCCAACCAGGCCGCCATCAATTACAACAACGTGCAGCAAAGCCAGGCACAGAGTCGCCAGCTTTACGACCAGAGTATCGAGAACCTGAAAATATTATTGGGCGAAAAATCGGCCTCGGAGTTAAGCTTAACCGAAAAGCTCAACCTCGATTCGCTTGCCGCCGCCGGGGCTACAGCTTTAGGTGCCGACAAAACATTGGCCGTTTATGAGCAGCAGGTAAACATAGCCGATATACAAAGCCGCTCGCAGCGCTCGGCCGCCTACCCCATTATTTCCGCTTCGGCGTATTTCGGCGGGCAGCAGTTCCGTAACGATTTTGGCTTATCTTTTGCCAATAACACCTGGAATGCCTACCGGTATTTGGGCTTAAACATCACTGTGCCCATATTTACAGGCCTTACCAATACCAACAAGTACCGGAGCGCTAAGGTGCAGAAAGATATTGCCCAGCTGCAATATGAAAATGCCCGCCAGCAAAGCCAGATTAACGACAGGCTGTTGCTGAAAAACTATACCGACTACCAGAAGATGGTAAAAAGCTCGGCTAATAGTTTTAAGCTGTATGGCGATAACCTGCGGCTTAACCAGCAAAAATACCATGAAGGGGTTACCGGCATGGATGTTTATTTAAAGGCTTTTCAGGATTACCTGACCGCCGAAAATAATTACCTCAATAATTTATCGCAGCTTTTATCTGCCAAATCAACCCTCTTATCCAGATTATAATATAGTTTTTTAGCACCCCTGAATATGAAATATCATCAACTTGTTTTTTTAACCTTGTTATTGGCCCTGGCCGGCTGCGGGCAAAAGAATGAAATTAAGCCCCAGCGCAAAGATATTGTGGATGCTGTTTTTGGCAGCGGACATATTGAAAACACCAATCAATATACCATAATGGCCAATGCCGAAGGCTTTGTGAGGGCCGCTTATGTGGCTGAAGGCGATACCGTTAAGGCCGGGCAATTGCTGTTCCGTTTATCTAACGAGGTACAGCAAACCCAGGTGGCCAACGCGGTTACCAATTTAAACTATGCCAAAGCCAATGCCCAGCAAGGCTCGCCGCAGATCACGCAATTGAAGATCCAGATTGCCCAGGCCAAACAAAAGCTGCTGGTTGATTCGGCCAATTACCAGCGCTACGCCCGTTTGGTTAAAACGCAGGCCGTATCAACCAGCGATTTTGAGAACTTCAGGCTTAATTATCAAAGTTCGCGTTCCAGCCTCAACGTATTGCAGAAAAACCTGGCCGACCTACAACGTAACTTAAATTTAAGCGTAGCCAATGCCGAAGCCCAGTATCGTATCCAGCATGAAAATAATCAATACTACTCGCTGAGCAGCACAGGGCCGGGTGTGGTTATGAATGTGAGTAAAAAAGTTGGCGATTATGTGCGCAAAGGCGATGCCATTGCCCTGCTGGGCATGGGTAATATTATTGTGAAACTGGATATTGCCGAAGATGATATTGGCCGCATTAAATTAGGGCAACGGGTATTAATAGCGCTGAATAGCGATAAGGATAAAACCTATGATGCCGGCATCACCAAAATTTATCCGGCGTTTAACAGTACCAGTCAATCCTTTATAGCCGAGGCAACCTTTAAGGCGGCGCCGCAAAATGTATTGAACGGAACCCAGTTACAGGCCAACATCATCATCGGGGAAAAGAAAAATGCCCTGGTGATTCCTTCTTACAGTTTGTTTAATGATGATTATGTGATGATAGGCAAACAAAAGCGCAAGGTGAGCGTAGGCATCCGCACCCTGGAGTGGACCGAAATAACCGCAGGCCTTAATGAGGGCGATGTGTTAACCTTGCCTAAGCAGCAATAGTTATGGGAGCAACTAATTTTAAAATTGCGCAGGTACATTTAACATCAAAGGTTAAGCAAACTATGGTGGCTTTGCTGGGGGTAACGTTTGGTATATCCATGTACATCTTCATGAATAGCTTTATGTCGGGCGTTAACGATACGCAAACCGTACTGGCATTTACCTCACTGGCCCACGTGCATATTTATAACGACGGCCCTGCGGATAATAGCAACCTGGTGAAAAAAGTGTACCCGGCAAACACCCTGGCCAACATCAGGGATGCCAAGGTAATACAATATGTTACCGGCATTAAAAACACAGCGGCTATAGTATCGCTTGTACGCAAACAGCCCGAAGTAACAGGCATCACACCGCAGGTTAACATCAATATTTTTTTCAGGAACGGCGGCAACAAGCTTAACGGCACCCTGTCCGGCGTTGATGTGGAAAACGAAAATAAACTGTTCAATATTTCAAGCTACATGACGGTAGGCCGCTGGGATAATTTAAAGTACCGCCCTGATGGCATTATCCTGGGTGCAGACCTGGCGAAGGAGCTGAGTGTAAACCTCGACGATAACATCAATATCCTGACATCAGACGGCGTGAGCCATAATTATAAACTGATAGGACTTTTTCAAACCAATGTGAAGCAGGTAGATAAATCAAAGGGCTATATCAATATATCGGCGGCAAGGCAATTGCTGGCCGAGAACCAGGAGTACGTAACCGACTTACAGATCAACGTACAAAACTATGAGGAAACAGGGCCGCTGGTGAGCCGGATAGCGCCGGTGGTGCCCTATAAGGTGGAGAGCTGGCAAACGTCGAACCAGCAGCTGGAGGCCGGGTCTAAATTGCGTAATATCATCGCGATGGCGGTTTCGCTCACTATTTTATTGGTGGCGGGGTTCGGCATCTACAACATCATGAACATGACCATCAACGAAAAGATCAAAGAGATAGCGATTTTAAAAGCCATGGGATTTTCGGGCAGCGATGTAACTCAAATATTTTTAACCCAGGCCGTAGTTATAGGCGTGTTGGGTGGCCTGGTAGGGATGATCCTGGGCTTCATTATTGCCAAAATTGTAAATCATATCCCTTTTAAAATCGCGGGCTTAAATACCCTGCCCATGACGTATCATATCAAAGACTATCTGATGGCCTTTATATTCGGGCTCATCACCACACTTATTGCCGGCTACCTGCCGGCCCGCAAGGCATCAAAAATTGATCCGGTTGAAATTATCAGGGGATAAAATGGAAAAGCAAATAGCATTAAAAGCAGAACATATCGTTAAATATTTTTACGAGCCTGAAAAATTCCAGGTGTTGAAAGATATTAGCTTCGAAGTAAAAAAAGGCGAGTTTTTAGCGCTCACCGGCAAATCAGGATCGGGAAAATCTACCTTGCTCTACGTACTGTCAACCATGGATACCAGTTACGAGGGTAGCCTGGCCATTAACGGAGAAACCTTAACCGGGCGCACGCAAAACCAGCTGGCGGCGTTCCGTAATGAGCATATCGGCTTTGTATTCCAGTTCCATTACCTGTTAACTGATTTTAAGGTGCTGGATAACGTGATGCTGCCTGCCTTAAAACTGAACAGAAAAAGCAAGCAGGAGATTGAAGAAAAGGCATACCAAAATTTAAAACTATTGGGATTGGAAGACCAGGCGCTTAAAATGGCCAGCAAATTATCCGGCGGGCAGCAGCAAAGGGTAGCCATTGCCCGCGCGTTGATTAACGATCCGTCGATCATTATGGGTGATGAGCCAACCGGCAACCTGGATTCAAAAAACACCCGGATTGTGTTCGATATATTTAAAGAGCTCACCCGCGAGCAGGGGCAAACCATTATAGCGGTAACGCACGATGAGGACTTTGCCAAAAACAGCGACCGGGTGATTGACATGAGCGACGGCCGGATTATTTAATTACGAATTGATATGGTTTTACGCGACTGTGATTTTTAAAAGGCTTCAGCAATTATCGTTTATATTTACCCGGTGAAAAAGTATAACCTGCAGGTAGGCATCCCCATATCATTACTCATTTCGGTAGTGGCTCTGTTGTTATGGCTAATCAAGTTCGAGTCGGCCAATGTTTGGCAATACCTTTTTCTTTTTTATTATTATTTTTCGTTTTCGCTTCTTTGCTGGATAGGCAATAACATGCTGGCCAACAATGCGCGGCTAAAAAAAACAAGGCATTATAAATGGCTCTTTTATTTAACCAGCATTATTTTGGGCGCCTTGTTTGCGTATCTGTACGATCATTTAAACTACATTATCCGCGGCCCGGGCTTTGTGGTGAACGAGATTGTGCAGGTAGATAGCCATAAGCGTATATTGCTGATTGTTTTCAGGGGGGCGCTGCTTAACTGGCTCAATGCTTTCCTGGTATTTCACCTGCACCAGATGAAAGAGAAGGAACAAAGCCAGCTGGAACTGGAGCATTTAAAGCAAGCGCACCTGCAAGCCAATTTATCGTCATTAAAAGAGCAGCTGAGCCCGCATTTTTTATTCAATACCTTTAACACCTTAGCTTCCCTCACCCATGAGCAAAATGTAAAAGATTATGTTGACGAGATGGCCAACGTATACCGGTATTTGCTGAGCCACCAAAAAAGCGATTGGGTTAGTCTGAAAGACGAACTTGCTTTTTGCGAATCATACCTGTACATTATTAAAACGCGGCTTAACAAAGCCATTGAGGTTGTTGTTGATGTGGGTGATACCGCCCTCCGCGCTAAAATACCTCCGCTAACCTTGCAGCTGCTCATTGAAAATGCCATTAAGCATAACATCACCGCGGCTTACAAACCCTTAAAGATCCATATCTGCACGGCTGATGGCCAGTTGATGGTGGTGAATAACCATCAGCCTAAAAGCTCGGTCGAGCCATCATCAGGCATCGGTTTAAACAATATTTCGCAACGTTACCAGCTCCTGTTTAACAGGGATATCACCATAGAGAATAAGGACGATCAATTTAAAGTGGCATTGCCTTTGGTACAATGAATGTGTTAGTTATAGAAGATGAAGCCATTTCGGCGCGGGAGCTATCCGGAATTATTTCGGCTGTTGAGCCTGGTGCAAACATCGTGGCCACACTTGAGTCGATAGAGCAAACCATCGCGTGGTTAAACCATAACCCACAACCCGATCTTATTTTCTCGGATATTCAACTGGCCGACGGGCTAAGCTTTGAGATCTACGAAAAAGTAAAAATCAACTGCCCCATTATTTTTTGTACCGCGTTTGACGAATACCTGATGAGTGCCTTTGATACCAATGCCATCAGTTACCTGCTCAAGCCCATTAACAAGGCGAAAGTGGAAAAGGCTTTTCAAAAGCTAAGCACGCTTCAGCAGGCCTTTAAGGCCGAAGGTGGCACACAAGGGATGGAGCGATTACTCAGCCAGGTTAAGCAGCCCTATAAACAGGTGCTACTGGTTAATCAGCGCGAAAAGATAATTCCGGTGCAGGTGAAAGACATCGTTTATTTTTGGCTGGAAAGTACCATAGTACAGGTATGCACCATTCAGCATCAAAAATACTTTATCACCCATAGTATGGACGAACTGGAAAAAACTATCGACCCGCAATTGTTTTACCGGGCCAACCGGCAGTTTTTGATTAACCGGCATACGGTAGCCAATGTGGAACGTTTTTTTTCGAGGAAACTGGCTGTTAAGCTGGTGATTGAAACACCTGAAACCGTTATGGTTAGTAAAACCAAGGCTGTTGATTTTTTGCAATGGCTTGAAGGGGGGAGGTATTGAGTGAGGGGTGGGGCCAAAAAGCGTCATTGGAAATTTATAATGGTGCGCTGTTAAGTTATTGATTGTCAATACTTAATTTTTCTACATTAGTCATCCTGACGCGAGGAGGAACCTTTTGTGCGCGATGAGTATGCAGCATATCGGGGCGTTGATTGTCAATCGCTTATTTTGCTCTAATATACAGTATTCTCGATTTAAAGCATCGGCCCGCTCAGTCGCCGCGGGAAGGGCTTTGTTCCTTTTTCTTGACAAAAAAGAACCAAAAAGTCAAGACTGCCCGATCCTTCCACCCGCGAGGCCAGCTCCCGGCCCGGCGTGCAGTCGGGGCCTTTGCCCGCTTTTTCTGCACCTAACAGTCTGCGAGGTGCAAAAAAATGTCATTTCGACGGTAGGAGAAATCTTTTGCGCGCGCAAGGTCATCAACGTGCTTTGAATGCCAGTTTGCTTAATTTACAGCATAGGCCCGCTCATCATCGCAGGGCTGTTAGTTATTCACATTGTGTTTGTGTTTCATGGTGTGAATTTAGTTGCTTCGCTACAAACAATCTTAACTCATTAATTAACTGTTATTAACAAAATATACCCCCGGTATTTAATATGTTTGCACAAACTGCCCAATTCCATATCAACGCAAAATAAAACTTATACATGTATAAATTCTTACTTCTCTTTTTGTTTTTAATTTCAGCACTAACCGGCTTTGGTCAAAAAAAATACACCATCAGCGGCACCATTCGCGATAAGGAAACCGGCGAACAATTGATCGGGGCCACCGTCAGGATTAAGGATGTGCCAGCATCAGCTACTGCCACCAACAACTATGGGTTTTACTCTTTCTCGGCCCCCGCTGGCGATTATACCCTAATTGTAACCTACATCGGTTACGAAACCCTGAGCCGCCAGATCTCCGTCCACCAGAATCAGGTTTTAAACATCGCCATATCCTATAAAAGTGATTTGAAAGAAGTGGTGATCAGTACCAACAAGCCTAATAATGATCAGGTACGGTCGCCGCAAATGGGCGTTGAAAAACTGAATATGGCCCAGATTAATAATGTGCCGGTGTTGATGGGGGAGAAGGATATTTTAAAAACCATTTCGCTGTTACCCGGCGTTAAATCGGCTGGCGAAGGTAATACCGGTTTTTATGTACGCGGTGGTGCTTCCGATCAAAACCTGATTCAGCTGGATGAAGCTACAGTGTACAATGCCTCGCATTTGTTCGGTTTCTTTTCTACCTTCAACTCCGATGCTATTAAGGATGTGAGCCTGTATAAAGGCGGCATGCCGGCCGAGTACGGAGGGCGTTTATCATCCGTTCTGGACATCAAGATGAACGATGGCAACAATCAAAAATTTACCGTTCAGGGTGGCCTTGGCCTCATCTCTTCGCGCATTAAGGTAGAAGGCCCGTTGGTGAAAGATAAAGGCTCATTTATGGTGAGCGCGCGCCGTACTTATATCGATTTCTTTTTAAAGGCCTCTTCCGATTCGGCCATCAAAGGGAGTACGCTCTATTTTTACGATCTCAACGCCAAAGCCAACTATCACTTTAACGACCGGAATGCTATTTACCTGTCGGGATACTTCGGGAAGGATGTTTTGGCTTTAAAAAATACCTTCGGCACCAACTGGGGAAACTCAACCGGCACCGTCAGGTTTAACCATTTGTTTAATGATCGCCTGTTCTCCAATACATCAATCGTGTTTAGCAATTACAACTACGTGGTACAGAGCTTTAGCAGCGATAATAACTTTAAAGCCACATCGCAAATTACGGATGTTAACCTGAAGGAGGATCTTCAATATGCAGTAGGGGGTGGCCACGCGCTTAAATTCGGCATCAATGTATTGCACCACACCATTGCTCCAGGCGATATTACAACCAGCCAGACATCAAGCTTTAACAGCAGGAGCGTAGAGCGGCGTTTCGGTTATGAAAATGCCGCTTATCTGAGCGACGAGTGGAAGCTCAGCGATCAGTTTACTGTACTTTACGGATTGCGTTTAAGCGGGATGTTTTTATTAGGCCCCGGCACTTTTAAAACTTATGATGCTGCCGGTAATACCTTAACCTCAAACACCTACGGCTCCGGCTCAATAGTGAAGAATTACTTTAACCTGGAGCCCCGTTTTTCTGCCAGTTATACCCTGAACGAGGAGAATTCCATCAAAGCTTCTTATAATCGCAATACGCAGAATATTCACCTGTTGAGCAACTCCACCAGTAGTAGCCCTACTGATTTGTATGTAATGAGCAGCAATAATATCAAGCCTGAGATAGCCGACCAGGTATCCACCGGTTACTTCAGAAACTTTAGCGAAAATACCTACGAATTTTCGGCAGAGGTTTATTACAAATGGCTGCAAAATCAAATTGACTATAAAGACGGTGCCCAGTTGATTGCCAACCAGGATGTGGAGTCGCAGTTAACCTTTGGCTCTGGCAGGGCATACGGACTGGAATTATTTTTAAAGAAGAAATACGGACGCTTTAACGGATGGGTAGGATACACCTTATCCAGAACGGAAAGAAAGTTTGCCGCCATTAATAACGGCAGCTATTACCCTGCCCGGCAAGATCGTACGCACGACCTCTCGGTAGTGGGCATCTACCAGCTTAACAAACGGTGGACGTTTTCCGGCTCGTTTATTTATGGAACCGGTAACGCCGTAACTTATCCAACAGGCAAGTATAACATCGGCGGCTTAACCACCTTCTCGTATTCGGAACGGAACGGTTATCGCCAGCCTGCAACCAACCGTTTGGATCTGGGTGCTACGCTTGAAGGAAAGGAACACAAAAGCTATCATTCCAGCTGGACATTCGGTATCTACAATGTGTATGGCTACCATAATCCGTACATCATCACCTTCCGCGATAGCAAAACAGTGCCTAATACTACCGAAGCGGTTGAAACCAGTATTTTTGGCACAGCCATCCCTTCTGTTACCTGGAACTTTAAATTTAATTGAATCAATTGAACATGAAATTATCAAAATTATATATCGTCTTTTTATTGGGCACGCTGCTTGCAACCTCGTGCAACCGGGTGATCGACCTGAAATTAGGCAACGATACCGGCAGGTTAGTGGTAGAAGGCAATATTACCAACATTAAGGGTACCCAAACGGTTAAGTTGAGCCAGAACGTATCGTTCGATAATACCAATACTTATCCGGCAGTATCGGGTGCCACGGTTACTATTAGCGACAACACCGGGAATAAATACACTTTAACCGAAGCTCCTGCCGGAACATATTCGGTAAGTCAGCTGGCCGGTATAGCTGGCAATGTTTACACCCTGAATATTTTAACAGGTGGTAAAACCTATACGGCTGCATCAACCATGCCTGCCTTAATCACTTTAGATTCCATCACCTCGAAAAATACCGTTATCAACAGCAGTAAAAATCGCAAACAGATCACGGTACATTACCAGGACCCACTTGGCGTAGTTAACCAGTACCGGTTTGTAATGTATGTAAACGGCGTGCAGGTAAAGAGCGTTTTTGCTTATAATGATAATTTTAATGATGGCAAATATGCCCATACTGATTTAAGGCAAACTGATATTGATATTTATCCGGGTGATACCGTGCAGGTTGAAATGCAGTGCATCGATAAAAACATATACACCTACTGGTATACACTGATGCAGCAACAGCCTAACGGCCCGGGCGGCGGCGTTACACCTACTGACCCACCCAGTAATATCACACCGGAAACACTGGGCTACTTTAGCGCGCATACTACGCAAACCTTAACTTTGGTTGTAAAGCCATAAGAAAGCCCCACTCAAACACCAATTGTTCGTAGACCCACGGAGCTGTTCGTAGACACCAGTTGTTCGTAGACTCTGTCTACGAACCTGTATGCCGGTAGTCTCTGACTACCGGCTAAATGACTTTAGGTTTGTTCTCCGTTCTACATATTCTTTCGAGCCAATTCAGTTTCATCATGCCGATGATCACATATTTGAGAATTAAGGTAAGCATTTTGATTGCCTGTTCTAAACCGTATGTACATCATTCGATCCTATGAAAAGGTTTTAACCGGTAGTCAGAGACTACCGGCATATGGGTTCGTAGACAGAGTCTACGAACAGCACGGTTTTTTTCCGGCTCTTCGGCTCCGTTACTAACAATTACAGCGATAGCCTGCCTTGGTAATAATCTAATATTTTCGACCGGATGAGGTAATCATACCGGGCGTTGATGAAGTTGGTTTTGGCACGGTCGAGGTTTCCTTTTACCACCAGGAAATCAACCGAGGTTAATGCGCCGGCGTTAAAACGCACTTCGGCTATCCTGAAAGATTCGGCAAAGGCATTTACCTGGTCGTTGAGCAGCTTAAAACGCTCAAACGCTGCGGACATGTTAGCGTAAGCCTGATCTACATTTTGCCTCAATTGTATCCGGGTGTTTTGCTCAATATATTGGGAATTGCGCAGATCAAGTTTAGCTAATGCAATCTTGTTTTTGTTTTGAAAGTAGTTTAAAATAGGGATGCTCAGGCCCAGGCTAACGGATGTGCCGTAGTTGTTTTTAAATTGATCGGCATAGCCGATGTTGGATGTATTGTAATTTTGCTGCACGGCGTAAACACTTTGCCTGCCGGTTGGCGTATTGATAAACGATTTGGTAGGCACAACAGATGAGTCGATAAAAGTGGAACGTGTTGCAGCGCTGGAGTAATTGGTACCTAAACTCCCGGATAAGGATAACGTAGGTAACGAAGCGCCCTTAGCAACCTGAACGCCTTTTTCGGCACTTTGGCGGCGCAGGGTAGCGGCCTTAACATAAGCCAGATCAGAAAGTGCTTTTTGATACACTTCGTCGGCAGTTGTTACATATACCGAGGGGAGTTGATCGCTCGCCTGGCGTTGCAACCTCACGTTTTTATGGTAGGGCACGTTCATCAGTTGCAGCAGGTTGATTTTGGCCAGGTCCAGCGTGTTTTTGGCATTGATCACGCTGAGCTGATCGGTAGCGTACTGGCCTTTCAGGTCGTACAGTTGCGATGGTGTAACCGCACCGTCTTTATCTAAAATTTGTAGCCGTAGTAGTTGTTGTTTGGATACGTCGGCCTGGGTATTAGCCTGGGTAAGTTGGTCCTCACTGTTTAAAACCTGCAGGTAAGCCGTAATCAGGTTTAGGGTCAGGTTATCTTTAGCCTGCTGAAAGTCCATTTTACCGGCCTGATAAGCCAGCGAGGTTTGGCGGATGCTGTTTTGTAACGTTAATCCGTTTGATAAAACCACACTGCTGTTGAGGCTGTAATTACCCGAGGTAATCTGCTGGTTTAAATAACCGTTGGTAAATGAGTTCAGGCTTCGGCCATCGCTCAGGCTGTGGGTAATATCCCCGTTAAGGGTCGGTAATAAATTTTCGCGCGCTTGCTGATAATTAATGCGGCTGGTTTCCATTTGTATCTCGCTTTGTTTTACCAGCAGGTTATTTTTAATGGCGATATCCAAACACTGCGGTAAGGTTAAAACACTATCCGCAGCCTGGCCAAATGTTGTTTTGATACCGGTGGTAAACAGCAATACAGGTAGTATATATTTAAAATAATTCATAATGATGTACAATTAAACCTGGCGCGACGAATCAATTTTACCATCGAGCAGGTTGATAACACGTGAGCCGAATTCAGCATTCTTTTCGGAGTGGGTAACCTGGATAATGGTTACGCCGTCTTCTTTGTTCAGCTTGCGGAAAAGTTCCATAATTTCCTCGCCTTGTTTGGAGTTCAGGTTGCCCGTTGGCTCATCGGCCAGTAATAATTTAGGTTTGGCAATCAGGGCACGGGCAATACCAACTAACTGCTGCTGCCCGCCCGAAAGCTGTGCCGGGAACAAGTCTTTTTTACCCACAATGTTAAAACGGTCCAGTATATCGGCAACCAGGGCCTTACGTTCGCCGCTTTTAACGTCCTGGTAAATTAAAGGGGTTTCAATGTTCTCGTAAACGGTTAACTCATCAATTAAATGGTAAGCCTGAAAAACAAAGCCGATGTTTGCTTTATACAGGGCTGCCCGCTGTTTTTCTTTAAGCTGATGCACAGCCTCGCCCATAAAATAATGATAGCCTTCGGATGGTGCGTCGAGCAAGCCGATCACGTTAAGCAATGTCGATTTTCCGGAACCTGACGGCCCCATGATAGAAACAAATTCTCCGCCATCAATCTCGAGGTCTATCTTATTGAGCACATAAGTTTTGGCACCGCCCACGTTGTAATATTTTGATATGTTTTTAAGTGATAGCATTTTTGTTGGTTCTTGGTTTGTGTTGGTTATTGAGTTATTAGTTATTATGTTATTGGTTTTTTGATAGTTTATGATTTGCTGTTTTTTGTGTTGAATTATTTGATGTTGGCACTTAGGTATTTGTATAATTATAATTGATTATTTTTTTTATTTCAATAGTTTTTATCTATATGATTTCAATAGTTCTCAACTTTAGCCCTTTTGTCTTTCTTTTACGAAATTTCTTCAACATCACGTATCCTGCATTTTGCCTCTTGCTTCCTGCTTCTAACTTCTTGCCTCTCGCTCATTCGCTTCTCAAGCTCTTCACCGGGTTGGCAATTGCCGCTTTAATGGCCTGTGAGCCAATGGTAGCCATGCCTATCGCTATTGTTATAAGGGTAGTATAGGCAAAAATTGTCCAGTCGATAGGTTTTCGGTAGGCAAATTCCTGGAGCCATTTATTCATCGCCCACCAAGCTATTGGCGTTGCTATGACGATAGACACAATGATCAATTTTAAAAAGTCGGCCGATAATAACGAAACGATGCTGCTTACTTTTGCTCCTAATACTTTACGAAGTCCAATTTCCCTGGTTCGTTGTTCGGCACTAAAAGCGGCAAGGCCGAGCAAACCCAGGCATGATATTAAAATGGCGATGATGGTAAAGTAGCTTACCATAGCCTGCAGGCGATTGTCGGCTATGTAGTTTTTTTGAAAGTCGTCGTCAAGAAAAGTGTATTCAAACGGTTCGTTCGGATCATATTTATGCCACAAATTTTCAACTGCTTTAAGAGCAGGTGTGGTGCTGCCTGCTTTGGCATGTACCACCAAATAGTTAAAATCGTGTTTGCCAGTAACCAGTTGGAAACCGTAGGGGGTAACCGGCAAGTGGAGATCCTCATAATGAAAATCTTTGACTACCCCGATAATTTGGATAGGGTACTGTTTACCCTGCACATTATAATAAATACTTTTGCCGATTGCTTTTTGGGGCGATGCAAATCCGTATTGTTTCACGGCGCTTTCGTTCACGATGATCACATTCCCGGTATCCGATTTAAATTGCGGCGAGTAAAACCTGCCTGCCACCTGTTTAAAATCAAGTGTATGTAAAAAGTCCTCGTCGATGTAGTTTAAACGGGTATGTTTGGCATCGGCCATGGTTTGTCCGTCGCCCTGGTAAAATGCGGCATCACTTGGGTTGATAATCCCCGGATAATAGGCCGAAGCGGCTACGGAAACGATGTTTGTATTGCTTTTAAGTTCGCTTTTCATTGAACTGTACATGGCCTTTGCAGCGGCGCTACGCAACGGTACTATGATTTGCTCATCCTTAGCAAAGCCCAGCGGGGCATTACGCATAAAATTCATTTGCCGGGCTATAACAACTGTGGCTACAATGAGCACAACGGAAATACTAAATTGAAAAACCACCAGGCCTTTACGAACAGAGGCTACCGCCAGCGAGTTGGTAAGTTTGCCCTTTAAAACCTTCACAGGATTAAATGACGACAGGTAGAATGCCGGGTAGCTGCCGGCTATAAAGCCGGTGAACAAAGCCATGCCCAGGAAGAGCCCGATCATGTATTTATCGGCACCAAAGGATAATACGATGTTTTTGCCAGATACCTGGTTAAAAACAGGTAAAAGTAAAACGGTAACCAGTAATGCAATTAAAAAAGCAATCAAAGTCATCAACATCGATTCGCCCAGGAATTGCTTCACCAGATCGCTTTTCTCCGCACCTAAAACCTTCCGTACGCCAACTTCCGATGACCGCTTTGATGATCTTGCTGTTGATAAATTCATGAAATTGATACAGGCAATCAATAAAGTAAATAAAGCGATGGATGCCAACACAAACAAATAGGTTCTGCTGGCCGGAGAGCTCACATTCGAAGTAAGTACGCTACTCAGGTGAAGGTCTTTTACCGGTGTAAGAAATTGCCTTTTATCGCGTCCCATCCGTTTTAAATCGTTGGCGGCAAATTTTTTAATAAAAGCGGGAAATTTGCTTTCAAGTTTGGCGGCACTTGCTCCCGGTTTTAGCAATACGTAAGTATAAAACATATTGTTGCGCGCAAAATCGTTCCCTTGCTGTTGCAGGTACTGATCAAGTCCGCCTCCGGGTAACGACAGGAAGAAGTTGGCATCAATATGCGAGGGAGCATTAACCGGTCGGAAAACTCCGGTTACAATATAGTCGTGCGCGCCATTCATGTTACTGCTCACATGGATGACCTTGTGAATGGCAGGCTCATTCCCAAATATTTTTTTGGCCATGTTTTCGGAGATGACGATGGTATTGGGGTTGGCCAGCGCGTTATCAGGTTGTCCTTCAATAAAGTTATAGGTAAATAGTTTAAAAAATGCTGGATCGGCTATAAATCCATGTTCTTCTAAAAACGACTTCTTTTGGTTTGCGGGTGTTGTATATTGCACCAGGTTAACTTCATCCGTAAATAAGTTAACCAACCTGGCTGTTTCTGCAATTTCCGGAAACTCCTGTTTTAAGGCCGCTGAGATGGGCGGCGATGTATGAGCCGTATTATCGTCTTTTTTGCCTTTTTTTATCATCGTAGTTCCAACCTGGTAAAGGTTATCGATGTTTTTGTGGTAGCTGTCGTAACTGGTTTCGTAATGTAGATATAAAGCGATCAGCATACAGCAGGTAAGGCCGGCCGATAAACCAAATATATTGATGCATGAAAAAGCCTTGTTTTTCATGATGTTTCGCCACGCAATTTTGATGTAATTCCTGATCATTTTAGCCCCCTCTAAATCTCCCCCGGTAGGGGAGACTTTATCTTTTTTAATTAGTTCGTCTTTGCTATTTCTCGCCTCTCGCTTCCTGCATCTTACCTCTTACCTCTCGCCTCCTGCCTCTTGCTTCTTACTTCTTGCCTCTCCTCGCCCCTTACTCGCTTCGCAAGCTCTTCACCGGGTTGGCAATTGCCGCTTTAATAGCCTGAAAGCTGATGGTTAATAAAGTGATAATGATAGCCGCTCCTGCGGATAGCAGGAACACGCCGGGGCCGATGTTGATACGATAGTTGTACTTTTGCAGCCAGTTGTGTAAAAAGTAATAGGCTATGGGCGATGCAATTAAACAGCTGATGAGTACCAGCAAAACAAAATCTGTTGATAACAATATCCATACCTGTGCAATGGAGGCACCCAGCACTTTGCGGATACCGATCTCTTTGGTGCGTTGTTCGGCAACGTAAGCTGCTAAACCGAACAGGCCCAGGCAAGAGATAAAGATAGCCAGGCCCGCAAAAATACCTGCGAGTTTGCCTACCAGTACTTCCAGGTCAAATTTCTGGTTATACTCATCATCAACAAAACGATAGCTGAACGGGTAAGCGGGATTATACTTGTTAAATATCTGCTCAATTTTGGCGATAGCATCGTGCGTATTAACGTTTGCCGCGAGCCGGTACATAGCCTTTGTGCCCCATTGGCCGTGCGCGAAAATGGCCGGTTCTACCGGGGTGAAAGGCGAATCCATCAGGGCATCTTTTACAACGCCAATTATTTTTACTTTAATGCCGGGGTGCTCATTCCAGCTTATTTCTTTACCTACCGGATCTTTTAAGCCCATACGGCTAATGGCGGCTTCGTTTAAAATTACATGGGTAGTATCTAACTCATATTTGGGCGAAAAATCGTGGCCTTCTACCAACTGCATGCCCATCGTTTTAAAATATTGATCTGCCGTAAAGATGGTGCCTATATTCACATTTTCGTCGCCCGCGGTTTTGCCGGGCCAGTCTTCAACCGTGGTATGTGAGTAAATATCGGTTATTGGGCTCGATGCCTTTACTACGTTTTCTATTAAGCCGGTTTGCATCAGCTCATTCTTTAAAGCGTCGAAACGATTGTTAAGGTCGTCGCTTAAATCGCTCATCACCAGTCTGTCGGCACTGTAACCAGTTGGTCGGTTTTTGGCGTGCTGAATTTGCTGATACACAATAACCGTACTGATAATTAAGGCTACCGAGCAACTAAACTGCACTACAACCAATATTTTGCGGGGCAGCGCTGCGGCTTTGCCTACTTTAAAGGCTCCCTTTAAAACCGTAACCGGGTTAAACGACGAGAGATAAAATGCCGGCCTGCTGCCCGCTACTAAGCCGGTAAACAACACATAACTGATCATGATGATCCAGAAAATGGGATTACCATAAGGGATGCTTACCACGCTTCCGGTTAAGGTATTAAACGACGGCAGCGCCAGTTGTACCAATATGACCGAGAGTATAAAGGCTATAAAAGTGATCAGGATAGATTCGGTTAAAAACTGGAATATCAGGTCGCTTCTTTGCGAGCCTATGGCTTTGCGGACACCAACCTCGCGGGCCCGTTTTTCCGACCGGGCGGTTGACAGGTTCATGAAATTAATGCAGGCTATCAGTAAAACCAGGATGCCGATGATACTGAACATCCGCACATAATCAATAAAACCGCCGGATACTTTGCCGTTCTTAAAATCAGAATACAGATGCCACTCGTTTAGCGGGTGTAAAATAATTTCTGGTTTGACCGACCGCATTTTGGCGCTGTTTTTAACTACAATATCTTTAATTTTAGGAGCAAGCGAAGCATAACTGGCACCAGACTGTAGCATAACAAATATCTGGAACGAATTATTGGTCCAGGTGGTGCGGGCAGTTTTCATCCAGTCTTGCGATTGTACGCGATATTCAAAAGGAAACAGGTAACCAAATTGTAATGACGAGTTGTGCGGAAGATCCTTTAGAATGCCGGTAACCTTTAAGTTATCCTTATTATCAATCTTGATCATTTTATTGATTGGATCAACATTACCAAACAGTGCCTTCGCTGTCGATTCTGTCAGGACGATTGAATAAGGATCGAGAAGTACCGAGGCCGCGCTCCCTTTCAACAACTGATATTGAAACATCTTTAAAAAATCGGAACCTACCCCTCCGCCATTGATATAGAGTTTTTTATCGCCAACTAACAGGTCGTGGTTTTGGAACCAGTCCGATTCGGCCACGTATTTAATTTCGGGATATTGCGTTTTTAAAACCTGGGCTATAGGCAACGACATTGCATTCTGGGTATGGGTGCCGTTGTGTATGCTGGTAAAGTTGATTTTGGCCTGGTAAAGCCGGTCGCTATCAGGTAAAAACCGATCATAAGAATATTCGTTAGCAACCCACAGGGCTATAAGCAGGGCTACCGCCATCCCCGCAGCCAGGCCCACTATATTAAGCGCGCTGTAAACCTTGTTGTTTACCAGGTTGCGCCAGGCTATTTTAATATAATTTCTAATCATAATTTTTACTTTAATATGCTACGCTTCATTACTTGTTATAGGCCTACCCCCAGTGTATCTTACTTCCTGCTTCTAATTTCTTGCCTCTTACTCCTGCCTCTAACTTCTTGCCTCCTACTTCCTGCTTCTAACTTCCTGCCTCTTTTCTCATTCGCTTCTCAAGCTCTTCACCGGGTTGGCTAAAGCTGCCTTTACCGATTGGAAGCTTACCGTAATTACTGCTATCAAAATGGCGATGCCGCCGGCAAAGGCAAACACCCACCAACTGATAGTAATGCGGTAGGCAAAATCCTGCAGCCATTGGCTCATGGCATACCAGGCTATTGGCGACGCGATGATTGCCGAAATCACAATCAGCCGCACAAAATCTTTAACTATCAGGCTCACGATAGTAAATACCCCCGCGCCCAAAACTTTACGGATCCCTAATTCTTTGGTACGCTGACTGATGACCAGCACCGCAATGGCAAACAGGCCCATGCATGATATGATGATGGTTAACATTGCCCCGCTAACAAATATTTTGGAGAGCCTGTCTTCCTTTTTATATTGCCTGTCAACGTTTTCATCTAAAAACGAAGCGGCGCTTTCGGCCTTGGGATTTATCTTTTTCCAGGTACTGGTAACCGCTGCCATTGAAGCGGGCAAGTTATCGGGTTTAACCCTCACAAAAATATAGCTCAACCCCCATTTTGGCTGGATAACGAAGGTAAGCGGCTCGATCTTTTTTTGCAGCGATTGAAAGTTAAAATCGTTCACCACGCCAATTACCTGCAATTTTTCGCCATCAACCGGCAGGTATGTACCTACCGGATTTTTTACGCCCAACTGGCTTGCCATGGTTTGGTTAATTACAACGGCGGCTGTATCGTTACCAAATTGTTTGGAGAAATCACGACCGCTGATCAAGGTTAACCCCAGGGTTTTGATATAATCATAATCAATACGGCGCCAGTTGCTTTTTACGGTTTTGCCTTTATAATCAAAACTCATCATCGAGTTTGAAGAGCTGTTATCGCGGCCGCGGCCCATATTCATATCGGTGCCGGTAATACTTACCACTTCCGGTTTGCCTGCCAACTGTGTCCGCATCAGGTATAGAGCACGCTCCGGGTCGATATTATCGCCGATAGGAATGCTGATCACCTGGTTTTTGTTATAGCCTAATGGCTTTTGGCGTAAAAAATTAAGCTGTTGCCAGGCTATGGTAGTGCAGATGATGAGTAAGCAGGACAATACAAATTGCACCATCATTAAACCGTTGCGCATACTGTTTGATCGTCCTGTATTGATTTTCCCTTTTACGGTTTGTGTGATTTTGTACGACGACATGAGCCATGCCGGATAGCCACCCGCTAATAAAGAAATGCTGACAAAACCTGCCGTGAAATAGCAAATGACACTGCCCGATTTTAAAATAGCCAATGATAATTGCTGATTGAAGATCTGTTGATAATAGGGCAGCAGCCAGGCCACTAATAAGCCGCCCAGAATGAGCGAGAAAGTACAGATAATGAACGATTCGCTGCAAAACTGGGTAAGTATTTGTGCAAGCCGGGCCCCCATTACTTTACGTACGCCAATTTCTTTGGCACGGATAAATGCCCGGCCAAGCGAAAGATTAATAAAGTTTACCGTAGCTATAAACAGAATGAAGACACTGATGAGCAGTAATAAAACGGGATAAAATTTATTTGTACTACCTGCTGACGCTACAATTTTGTTAAAATGAATATCGGTTAATGGCACTAAGCGGAACCGCAGGTATTCGCCTTCGTTATCGGGCTGGCCGCCATCATTTTTTAAACGTTTAATATTATCGGCAAAATACTGATGGGCGAATTGTTTAAGCTTTTGCTCAAATTGGTTTTGAGAAACATGGTCGGGTAATTGGATATAAGCGATATGGGTGCTGCTGTCCCATCTGTTTTTATCACGCTCGTAATAGGGGAATTGCTCAAAACGGGCCAGGGCATCAAAATCAATGCTTGAATTTTTTGGCGCGTCGTCCACTATTGCCGAAACATTAAAGGCTCTCCATTCATTGTTAATGCGTACTTCAACTACCTTACCTACAGGTTGCTCGGTTTTAAAAATACTTTTGGCTGTGTTTTGGGATAATACCAGGTCGTTAAGGTTCTTTAATGGCTGGCTGGCATTGCCTTTAACTAAAGGGAAGCTGAACATCTTTAAAAAATCCTCATCAACGGCCCGTACACTGTAATTAAACTCTTTATTTTGATAGCGTATCACGCTGCCTCCATTATCGCCAAACCTGGAAATATGCACCAGGTCCGGAAAGCTGGCCTTAAGCGCCGGTGTTAATGGGATGGGTAAACTGGATGAGTTTTCAAGTCCTTTGGCTTCTTGCTCTTCGCGGTAAATCTGGTAGATGTTGTTTTTATGCTGATGAAAGGCATCAAACGAAAGTTCGTAAAAAGCAGTAAGGGCCAACAGGATAGCGGCAGCGAAAGCTACAGCCATACCGGTTATATTAATAAACGCGAATGATTTATGCTTCCACAAACTTCGCCACGCTATTTTTATGTAATTCCTGATCATAATATCTTACTTTAATATTCTTTGGTTTATTTCCTGTTAAAAACCCTAACTCCGGCGTCTTACTTCTTGCCTCTTACTTCTTGCATCTCTCTTCCTGCTTCTAACTTCTTGCCTCTTACTTCCTGCTTCTCTCTCCCTACTCGCTTCTCAAACTCTTCACCGGGTTGTTTAAGGCGGCTTTAATACTTTGAAAACTAACGGTACATAATGTAATGATGATGGAGCCTATACCCGTTGCAGCGAATATCCACCAGGATAATTCAGTACGGTATTTATAATTCTGTAGCCAGCCATGCATAAAATAGTACGCTACGGGTATCGCTATCAATAACGAGATGACGATAAGCACCACAAAATCTGCCGACATTAAGCGCCATAGATTGAATACCGATGCACCGAGTACCTTGCGCACGCCAATCTCTTTGGTGCGCTGCTCGGCCATAAAGGATGCCATCCCGAAAAGCCCTAAACAACTGATGAAGATGGCCAGCGTAGTAAACAGTGCCGATAGCTTGCCAATGCGTTCTTCATCGCCAAATTTTTTGGCATATTCGGTGTCTGTAAAATGATAGTCGAAGGGGCTGTCGGGATCATATTTTTTAAAAATAGCTTCTGCTTTAGCAAGCGCCTCCCTTGTGCTGGCATGTGGGTTTACACGGATATTGATGATGTTTTCGCGTTCGCTAAGCAGGCTAAACATCGTTGGTTTAACTGGATCATAAGGCGACGACATCACCATGTATTGAATTACACCGATCACCCTGAATTGCTGAGGGCCCGAATTAATAATTTCGCCGATGGGATGATCCAGCCCCATAAATTTAACTGCCGACTCGTTCAGGATCATTCCCGAAGAATCTGTTAACATATCTTTTGAAAAATTGCGGCCCTCCTTTAAAGTCCATCCGGCAACTTTGCCAAACTCCGGGCTGATAGGTACCCAGCCAAAGTCGTCCTGCGTATTGGGGTCTTTTCCGCGCCAGGTAAAACCGCTATAGTTTGAAGATACTTCTGTTAATGAGCTGCCCGATTCGGCAATTTCTGCAATGGTACCCGTTTCAAGCAGGTCATGCCTCACTGCGGCAAAGTGATCGTGAATAGGCGCGGTCTTCATATATACCTGTATCAGCCCGTCGCGATTATAACCCACCGGCCGGTTCTTGGTAAACTGCACCTGCCTGAAAATAATTACTGTGCCTATAATTAAAATGATAGATACTGTAAATTGTAATACTACCAGCACCTTGCGGGGCAGCGCCGCCAGCCGCCCAGCCTTAAATGTTCCTTTCAAAACTTTTACCGGTTGGAACGATGACAGGTAAAGTGCCGGGTAGCTCCCTGCTATAAGCCCGGTGACGAGGCTGAAGCTAACGCACATCAGCCAAAAAATGGGGTTGGCCCATAAGATGCTCATGTTTTTATCTGCAACCTGGTTAAACCAGGGCAAAGTAAGCTGTACCAGCACAAAAGATAGCAACAAGCCGAAAGCCGTAACCATCAGCGATTCACAAAAGAATTGCCCTATCAGCTGGCTCCGTAACGAGCCTATGGTTTTGCGGATGCCTACTTCTTTAGCGCGCTTTTCCGACCGGGCCGTACTCAGGTTCATAAAGTTGATACAGGCCAAAAACAGGACAAAAACACCAATAATACCAAACATCCAAACAAATTGAATGCGGCCACCGGTATTCACCCCATTTTTAAATTCGGAATATAAGTGCCATTTGCTGATGGGAAATAAAAAAATAGACGGTTTAAACGCCACGCCCACCTTATCATTTTGTAAGGCCAGGTTATTCAATTTCAGATCTCTGATTTTAGCGGAAACGGCATCAATATCGGCATGCGGATTGAGCATACAGAATATTTGCCAGGAGTTGTTGCCCCATTTGGTTTCCGCCCTTTTTAACCAGGGCATGGTGGTGATGTACAGGTTCCAGGGGGCAATAAAGGCAAGGTTGTTAAAGGTTGTATTTTGGGGCAGGTCTTGATATACGCCGCTAACCTTAACACTCCATTTGGCATCTAATTTTAATACTTTCCCCATGGGGTCGGCATCACCAAATAAGGCCTTAGCCAATTTGTTTGATAACAGGATGGATGATGGATCCTGTAAAGCCTTGCGATTGCCCTTCAGCATGTTTAACGTGAGCAGGTCTGGAGCTTCGGCCTGCATGCAATTGCCCATCTGGTTCAGTTTTTTATCGCCGTAGGCCAAAATATGTTCATTAATATTGGTGGCAAGTACTACATATTTAAAATCGTTGCGGTACTCCTGGCTCATCTTATAGCCTAAGGGAATAGGCATGTAGGTTTGCGTTAACACATTCCCGTTAAGGGTTTGATGCTGCATGGCCATTACAATACGGTCGTAATTTTTAAAGTACTTGTTGAAGGACAGTTCATCCCATATCCAAAGGCCAATCAGCATGGCTACAGCCATGCCAACCGCCAGCCCGGTAATATTGATCAGTGAAGAAAATTTATTTCTCACCATGTTTCGCCATGCTATTTTGATGTAGTTCCTGATCATAATGCTTAATTAATATGCTTTAGTTCATTTACCTGTTATAAACCTTAACTCCGGTTGTCTCGTGTCTCCTGCATCTTACCTCTTGCTTCTAATACCCCTACTCGCTTCTTAAACTCCTCACCGGGTTAGCAACTGCCGCCCGCACCGATTGAAAGCTAATGGTGATCACAGCGATAAATAAAGCTATAAAGCCTGCCGCCACAAATACCCACCATTGTATGCTGATGCGATAAGCAAAATCGAGCAGCCAGCCTTGCATCATAAACCAGGCAACGGGTGTGGCTATCACAATGGAAACCAACACCAGCTTAACAAAATTTTTGGACAGCATAGCTACAATGGTGTAGACACCCGCACCCAATACTTTACGGATGCCTATCTCTTTGGTGCGTTGCTCGGCGGCATAAGCTGCCAGCCCGAACAAACCCAGGCAGGCAATTACGATAGCCAGTATGGCGAATATCATAAAGATGAGCCCGGTACGCTGCTCTGCACGATAGGTGTACTCGAAGTCGGCATTCATGAATGAGTATTCGAAATTGCCCGGCGAAAGCTTGTTCCAAATTGCTTCGATCTGCGGTAAAAGCACAGGTAAACTTGCCGCGTTAAAACGGATGGCTAAATTGCCATCGTCGCGGCCCAATATCATGGTAACGGGTTTAATACCTTCATGCAGCGAGGTAAAGTTGAAATCCTTGACCACGCCAACCACGTGGTACTGTAAAAGATGGGTAATGTTTTGCGCGTCAACTTCCGACTTATATAATATCTTGCCCACAGGATCGTGATAGCCTAAAAACTTCACAGCGGTTTCGTTTAGAATAACCGCCATCGAATCGGTAGTTAACTGCGCCGAAAAATCACGGCCGCCAACTATCTTCATCCCAAGCGTGTTAATGTAATCGTTATCTACGTACCATACCTGCGGGAAGATGGCGTTCTTTTGATCCTGAGTAGCTTCTTTATAAAAAATGGAGGTGTTTCTGTTGGTTGATGTAGGCAAAAATCCGCTGGTGGTGGCATTAATAACACCGGGTAATTGTTTAACCATCTGTTTAAACACACCGGCTTGTTTACCCAGTACAAAAGGTTTTTTAACCACCATAACCTGGTTACGGTTATAACCCAGATCGCGATTTTGGATATAGTTGAGCTGGTTGTAAACGATGATGGTGCCGATGATGAGTACAATGGATACAAAAAACTGAAAAACAACCAGCAGATTGCGCAGCCAGCTACCTTTAAAACCTGTAGAGAATTTACCCTTCAACACCTGTACGGGCTGAAATCCCGAAAGGAAAAATGCCGGGTACGAACCAGCCAGTACACCTATAAACAAAACTATGCCCAGCAAGGCAGGCAGCATCCAGGTAATGGTTTGGGTGGTAACTGCGATCTCTTTCCGGGCCAGGTTATTAAATGCTGGCAGAAGTATAATGGCCGCACCGCAGGCAATAACTGCCGCCACCAGGGTTACCATAACAGACTCGGTTAAAAATTGCGCGATCAGATGTTGGCGCGATGAACCTAATACTTTACGTACGCCAACCTCGCGCGCACGGCTTGATGAACGCGCGGTAGATAGATTCATGAAATTTACACAGGCAATGAGCAATGTAAACAAGGCAATGATAGAAAAAATGTAAACGTATTGGATGTTGCCATTTTTATCCAGCTCTCCTGACAGGGATGGGCTTAAATGGATACCGGTTAATTTAATGAGGTTAAGCCTGAAGTAGCTTCCGCTTTTTTCAAACTGCTCGTAATTTAAGTGCAGCGCTTTTTCTAATTCGGATGTACTGTACTTGCGCAAAAATGCCGGGAAAGCAGCTTGCAGTTTCTGCAGGTCGGCACCTTTTTTAAATAGCACGTACGTATTGTAATTACTCCTGAGCCATTGCAAAGTCTGCGCATCCGCAAAGCTCGACATCGAAATCAAAAAATCAGCTTTAAAGTGCGATTGCTTAGGAATATCATGGATAACCGCTGTTACTTTATATGTTTTGTCGTCGTTAAACGTGAGCGTTTGGCCTACGGCGTTTATGCCGTTAAAATACTTTTTAGCGCTGCTTTCGGTCAATACAATACTGTTGGGCTCCTTTAAGGCGGTGTGGGCATTGCCGCTTATTATAGGCAAAGTAAAAACGTCAAAAATAGATGGGTCAGCATAAATCACATTATCTTCCAAAATGGTTTGTCCGTTTTTTTTGATGCGGAAACTATCAGCTTTTTTTAACCGGACTACATTCTCAATATCCGGAAAATCCGCTTTTAAGGTTTGGGCCAATGGTGGCATGCATACAGCATATTGTACGGTATTATTACCCAGTTTAAGGTCTTCATTTACACGGTATATCCTATCAGCATTAGTATTGTAACGGTCGTAGCTCAACTCATCAACCACATATAAAACTATCAGCAAAAAAGCGGTTAAACCCAGTGCAAGCCCAAGCACGTTGAGCGCTGTAAAGCCCTTGTTTTTTTTGAGGCTCCGGTAAGCTGTTTTGATGTAATTCCTGATCATGGCTTTGTTGATCATCCATAACCCTTCCGTTTTACCGGAAGGGGAGGACGCTCATTAATTAACTATAACTATTTATTAACTTTCTCTTTAAAAGGCTCGCGGCGGTTGCTTGCAGTTCAGATCATAATATTTTCCATCACTGTTTGCCCGTCCAGCAAGCGGATAATGCGGTGACTGTAACGGGCATCGTGCTCGGAGTGGGTCACCATGATAATGGTAGTACCCTGTTCATTCAGGTCGGTTAACAGTTCCATTACCTCGTTGCCATTGCTCGAATCCAGGTTACCGGTGGGCTCATCTGCCAGTATCAGCTTCGGGTTATTCACTACGGCACGGGCTACGGCCACACGCTGCTGCTGTCCGCCCGATAGTTGCTGCGGGTAGTGGTTGCGACGGTGCATAATCTGCATCTTATCCAACACCTTTTCAACCCGGCCCACCCGTTCAGATGCAGGAACGTTGGTGTAGATCAGCGGCAGCTCAACGTTTTCAAAAACGGTCAACTCATCAATCAGGTTAAAGCTCTGGAAAACAAAGCCAATGTTATGCTTGCGCAGGTCGGCGCGTTTGCGCTCGTTAAAGTGCGCCACCTCGATACCGTTAAACAGGTAGCTGCCGCCATCCGGATCGTCAAGCAATCCCAAAATGTTTAACAAGGTTGATTTACCACAGCCCGACGGCCCCATGATAGCCACAAACTCGCCCTCTTTAATATCGATCGATAGCTTGTTTAAAGCAATGGTTTCCACTTCTTCCGTGCGGTAAAATTTTTCCAGATTTGTAATTTTTATCATTTGAGCCTCCTGAGTTGTTCCCGGTTACATCCGGAATATTTTTGATGTATATTGTTATCTTTTCTTTTTAATTAACCTGCATACGGCAGAACTATTTTTTCAATACCAGTTCCTGCATATCCCCATAACTTTCGTAGCTGGATGTTACTACCTTGTCGCCAGGTTTAAGGCCCTGCATTACTTCGTAGTAATCGGTGTTCTGGCGGCCAAGCTGTATATCAACCTTATACGCGGTTTTACCATCTTCGGCCAGCTTAAATATCCAGTTGCCACCTGTTTGCTGGTAAAAGCCGCCCTTGGGCAATAGTACCTGCTGGCTTTCGTCGCTCAGGGCCAGTAATATCTGTAAGGTTTGCCCTTTACGTATTCCGGCTGGTACCGGCCCTGCAAACTGCATATCTACCTGGAATTTGCCGCCTGTTACCTGTGTGTAAACCTTTTTAATTTTTAGCGTATAATTTTTATCGGCAAGGCTGAACGTGCCCGTTAAACCGGTATATATTTGCGATATATAATGCTCATCCACATCAACCCTTACTTTATAGCCCGATAATACATCCAACTGGCCTAAGTGTTCGCCTTTGTTTTTATTCTGCCCAACTTCGGCATCCATCGATGTTAACTGTCCGTCAACCGGGGCGCGTACTACCAGGTCGCCAACCTTTTTACGCATTACGGCCAGTGCGTTTTGCGTACGCTCAAACGATTGTTTGGCCTGCTCCAACTCCTGGCGGGTAGAAACCGAATCCTGTTTTAAAATCTGAGCCGTCAGTTTTTTGCGTTTCAGCTGATAGTCGTAGGCAATTTGCGCCTGTTTAAATTCCTGCATACCGACAGCTTTTTGCTCATACAGGTGCTTATCCAGCTTATATACCCGTTCGGCTTCGTTATAAGCATTATCCACATCGGCCATTTGGTTCAGCTTGGATATGGTATTTTGCTGGGCCGCATTGCGCGAAATTTGCATTTGGGTTAATAAATTAAACACCGAGGTTTCTTGCGTGGCTAAGCTCAGTTCCAGGTCGGTGTTGGATAGTTGCAGTATCGGGTCGCCCTTTTTCATGGTGGTGCCATCCTCCACAAAAAGCTTCTCAACCCGGCCACCCTCAACGGCATCCAGGTAGATGGTGGTGATAGGCAAAACAATACCGTTTACCGGGATAGTTACCTGGAACGGGCCTTTAGAAATGGCGCTGATGGTGATGCGCTCTGTTTCAACATTCAGCTTGCTTTTGCCCGAGGTTAAGTAATAGCTGCCGCCAATTAAAATTACAAGGGCTGTAATACCACCGATGGTTAGTATACGCTTATTGTTCCACCTTTTTTTCTCTATAACTCTGTCCACGGATATTTTTTTATATGTTGATTTGATACCAATATACAAAAACACATGCCATAAAATAAAATACTGTTTATCAGTTAGATATGGTGGGTTTATTGAAAATGGCGTTCGCTTTTGTAACAGCGGGTGTGCGGTTATGATACAGTTTTTTTTGGATAGATATTGGTTTTGAATGGTTTAGCCTTTGGACAGGTTTTTGACCGATAAGGATACATCTGCACAAAATTTATATATTTAAACACCCTGCAGATTTAAACTAAAGGTAAAACCGGAAAAATTGGTGGTTGGCGATTACCTGCCCATATCCTAATAGAAGTGCTGGTTTTGTCTTGGTGATTTGCGACTCTTTAATTGTTAATTAAACTTACAAGCTGTTTTATATTTACCTGGCTCATGTTATTAAAAAAAGCGAATATTTTAATTGTTGATGATGATACCGATGTGCTTACCGCGGTTAAGTTATTGTTGAAAACCGAGGCACAGGAAGTGGTAACCGAGAAAAACCCTGAAAACCTAAACTGGCTACTCAAAAAAAGCCGCCCGGACCTGATCCTGCTGGATATGAACTTTACCAGCGCCATTAATACCGGCAACGAGGGTTTGTACTGGTTACGAAAGATTAAAGAGTGGATACCCGATGCCTGTGTGATTATGATTACCGCTTATGGCGATATAGACCTGGCCGTACGCTCGTTAAAAGAGGGGGCTGCAGATTTTATTGTTAAGCCCTGGCACAACGATAAACTGATAGATACCATTAAAGATCTGCTGGATAAAATTGGCGCCAATAAAACAACCAAGCCCACAGCGGCCAAACAAACTGCGTCGGGCACATCTATATTGGGAGACTCGCCGGTAATGCAGGATATTTTTCTGAAAGTAAATAAGGTAGCGCCAACGGATGCCAATATCCTGATACTGGGCGAGAACGGAACCGGTAAGGATTTGATGGCCAAGGCTATACACGAGCGCTCTATGCGGGCCAATAAGCCTTTTATTAAGGTTGATGTGGGCGCCTTAACAGATTCATTGTTTGAGAGCGAACTATTTGGCCACAAAAAAGGCGCTTTTACCGATGCGCGCGAAGAGCGTGCGGGCCGATTTGAAGATGCCAACGGCGGCACTTTATTTTTGGACGAAATTGGGAATATATCGCTCCACCAGCAGGCCAAATTGCTAACCGTTTTACAAAACAGGCAGGTTACCCGCTTAGGGAATAATAAGGCTACCGATATTGATATCAGGCTGATATGCGCTACCAATTTGCCTTTGACTGAGCTGGCTAACGAGAACCGTTTCCGGAAGGATCTGATCTACCGGATCAATACCGTTGAAGTAACCATGCCGCCCTTGCGCAAGCGTGCCGGCGATGTGATGATACTGGCCCGGCATTTTGCCAAAGTATATGCTGCCAAGTACCTAAAGCCTGCCGTTAGCTTTGACGAAAGCGCTGTACAAAAGCTGCTCCAATACAATTACCCGGGCAATATTCGCGAACTGCAATATGCTATAGAACGCGCCGTAATTATGGCCGACGAGGCAACGATGCGAGCTTCTGACCTGATATTTTCCTCGATAGAGTCGGTTGCCGAGGTGGCGGAGCCCATGGATGATATGCCCTTGAGTATGGTTGAAAAACAAACCATTTTAAGGGTGATTGAAAAACACAGTGGCAATATAACCCGCGCCGCCAAAGAACTTGGTTTAACCCGTACGGCATTGTACCGCAGATTAAGTAAATATGATATTTAAACGTTACGAATGGCGCATCCTATCGCGCGTATCGCTCTTGTTTTTAACCCTGCTGGCTACGTGTATATTGCTGGTAAAGGGCTGGTACCCGTACCTCATCATCAGCATACCGCTCGTTGTGGCTGTGCTGGTTGATTTTTTGCGCTTCCAGAAAAAGGCGCAGCGCGAGGTGGAGCAATTTGTAGAGTCGGTACAATACCGTGATTTTTCGAGGCACTTTGATGTGGGCCGTGCACCGCTTGAGTTAAAACCCCTGCGCAAGGGTTTCAACGATATCAACACCACGTTTAAGGTGATTAGCCGTGAGCGCGAAACGCAGTACCAATACCTGCAAAAAGTTTTAGAACTGGTAGATACCGGGATTGTATCCTACGAGCAGGAAACCGGCGAAATAGGTTGGCTGAATGAATCGTTTAAAAGGATGTTCAGCATCCCTTATCTTAAAACCATTTATTCGTTGCAAAAGCGCGATGAGGCTTTGTATAACGAGGTGATGAGCATCACGCCCGGCAATAGTAAGGTAATATCCGTTACGCGTGATAAACAATTAATTAAAATATTGCTTACCGTTAGCGTAATGCGCAGCGATGATAAGGTATATCGCCTGGTTGCTTTACAGAACGTAAGTGAAGCCCTTGACGAAACGGAATCAAAAGCCTGGCAAAAACTGCTGAATGTAATGACACACGAGATTATGAACTCGGTGGCGCCCATATCATCTTTAGCAGATACCTTGAAAAACCGGCTGCAGAATTATGCCGCGGAGAACAGCAAAAGCGGCGACCTGGATGATTTGGAGCTGGGGATAGATACCATTAAACGCCGGAGCGAGGGCTTGCTTAAATTTACGGAAAGTTACCGCAGCCTCAACAAGATCACTCATCTGGACCTGACTAAAATATTGGTGCGCGACTTATTTGAAAACCTGAGCAGCCTGATGTTGCCCACGCTTGATCAGAAGAATATAGAGCTCGATATTGTATTGCGAGATCCACAGATGATGATAGAAGTTGACATTAACCTGGTAGACCAGGTGTTGATTAATTTATTGGTAAACGCCATTGAAGCAGTAAAAGACAAGCCCGCGCCCTGCATCACTTTATCTGCCGAACTGAGGCCCAACGGTAAACCCGTACTTAAAATTGCTGATAACGGCTTAGGCATGCCGCCGGAATTGATCGAAAAAATATTCATTCCTTTTTTTAGTACCCGCAAAACCGGCAGCGGCATTGGCTTAAGTCTATGTAAGCAAATTATGTTATTGCACAAAGGCAATATACAGGTACAATCGGTACAGGGTGAGGGCTCGGCTTTTATTTTGCTTTTTTGACTTAGGCGGCTAATTTTCTTTTTTTGCCATTAATACTATCTGAATAATTATTTTTAAGCACTAACTACTAAAATATCCATGGAACAAAAAATTGGCCGCTTTATTGATCCTCTGAGCGATTTTGGCTTTAAAAGATTATTTGGGAGCGAGCCCCAGAAAGATATACTGATCGATTTTTTAAACCAGTTGTTTTTAGGCCAGAAGGAAATAGCCGATTTAACTTATAGTCCTACCGAATACGCTGGCGATACTGATAAAATCAAGAAAGTATTTTTCGACCTGCATTGCACGGGAAAAAATGGCGAGAAATTCATCATCGAGATGCAAAAAGCCGAGCAGCGGAACTTTAAAGACCGGGCCGTATTTTACACCTCGCGCCTCATCAACGAGCAGTTGCCCAAAGGCGAGAGCCACTGGAATATTCAATTGGACGAACTATACCTGATAGCCATACTGGAGTTTAAATTTAAGAATGGCAACCCTGACCGGTATTTACATAATATAGCCCTGACCAATACCGATACACACGAAATATTTTACAATAAATTGGGTTATAAGTTTTTAGAATTACCTAATTTTGTTAAAACAGAAGGAGAACTGGAAACGGACCTTGACCGCTGGTTCTATTTACTGAAAAATATGAGCCACCTGGAAAGGATTCCCGCGGTATTAAATAAACGGGTTTTCCAGCAGGTGTTTAAGATAGCTGAATTAAGTAATCTGACTAAAGAGGAGAAAGCGATGTACGATTCAAGTTTAAAAGCCAAATGGGACTATGAAAACTCGATAGCTTTTGCAGAAGAGCTGGCAGAGGAAAGAGGTATCGAAAAAGGCCGTGAAGAAGGTCGCAAAGAAGGTATTGAACAAGGCGAGTACAAAAAATCCATAGAGGTCGCTATTGAAATGAAGAAAGAAGGTATCCCCAATACGCAGATAGCCAAATTCACTAAGCTTCCAGTTGAGGTTGTAGAAAAACTTTAACAATTATCAAATCTTTAACCAACCATAGTTGCGAAAAAATCGAGGTCGTATTAAGCAATACGGATTTTTTAGCAGGTATTCAAGATAGCTGAATTAATCTGACGAGGGAAGAAAAAGCGATGTACGATTCAAGTTTAAAGGCCAAATGGGACTATGAAAACTCGATAGCTTTTGCAGAAGAGTTGGCAGAGGAAAGAGGTATTCAAAAAGGTATCGAAAAGGGAATTGAGCAGGGCATCGAAAAGGGTGAGTACAAAAAATCCATAAAGGTTGCCATTGAAATGAAAAAAGAAGGTATCCCCAATACGCAGATAGCCAAATTCATTAAGCTTCCTATAGAGGTAATAGAAAAATTATAACAATTTTACAAACCTCTAATTTAATGAGAGGGACCTTTGAGCAATAGGGCGCTCTATATTAAGTATGCCCCTTTATACCCGTCAAAGCATCTGCAATAGATTGCTATAGGGTTGATAAACTCTGTAGGAGGGTAATTGCGTAATCTATGGTCCATAATTACCGCTTGCAAAATCATTTGTTTGGGATATGTAACACCGTATTTGAATCAAGGCCATCCTTACTGTATCAAATCCTTTATCATTAAATGATATTTTTCTGACATGCACACTCAAAGTAAGATCTATATTTGTCTGACAAAAATGTCAGACAATAGGGTTTAATTATGGCCATCAGAGATACAGGTACGGAGCAATTAATTAAAGATACTGCCAAGCGGATTTTTTTTGCGGAGGGTAAATTTAACGCTACTACTCAGGATATTGCCGACGCGGCCGGCGTTGCCAGAACGGTGATCAATTATTACTTCCGTTCAAAAGACGTACTTTTTCAGCAGGTATTTAAGGAGGCGATGGAGGATATGCGCAGAAATATAGACGAAGTATTGCTTTCAACCTTACCATTTAAAAAAAAGATAGCCAGGTTTATCGACGTCTTTTTATCAGAGCTTACAAAGTACCCTTACAAGGAATCATTCATGATCAGCGAGATTAATTCTCACGGATTTGTAATGCCCGAAAAGGAACCTTCGCCGGCACTAAAGCAATTTTTTGAAGATATACAGCTGGCGGCCGAGAATGGTGAGATTAAAAAAATGCTGCCGGTAAATTTTATGCTGAATCTTTTCTCGCTGATAGCCTATCCTTTGCTTACACGCCCTTTGTTTAAACAGATGCTCGAAATTACAGATATCAAGTTTGAAAAATTAATGCACGAACGGAAAAAGATGATCATGGAAATGCTTTTCGTTTAATTTTTTTAATCAAAAACTGACATAAATGTCAAACTTAATCGTTGATGAAGTCACCTTACAATAATATACAAATACAATAACAACAACACACAATATGAACAGCAACTTAATTCAAATTAAAAACCCGGCTAAGCTTGTTTGGGCAAGTATGGCCATCTTGTTCCTGGGTTCTTGTGGAGGCTCGCAAAATCAGGCGGGCGGACCTGGGCCCGGCGGGGCGCAACCACCGGCAACTTATCCGGTATTTACCATTAAAGCGCAAACAGCTACCTTAAATAACGATTACCCTGCCACTTTACAAGGCGAGCAAAATATCGACATCCGTCCAAAGGTTGATGGTTTTGTTGAGGCTATTTATGTAGACGAGGGGTCGGTTGTAAAAAAGGGGCAATTACTGTTTAAAATAAATGCTCCGCAATATCAGCAAGATGTTAATAGCGCCATCGCTGCCGTTAACAGTGCCGAAGCGGATGTTAACAGTGCCCAATTAGTGGTAAATAAAACCAAGCCTTTGGTTGATAAGGATATTATCAGCCATTATGAGCTGGAATCGGATGAGCTTACTTTAAAAACTAAAAAGGCAACATTGGCGCAAGCAAAAACCTCACTGGCAAACGCCAAAACCAATTTAGGTTATACTACCATAACCAGCCCGGTTAACGGTGTTATAGGCACCATCCCGTATAAAGTTGGTAGTTTGGTTACCAGTACCACCACCAATCCTTTAACCACGGTTTCCAATATCGGCAAGGTTTATGCCTACTTCTCGTTAAACGAAAAGCAATTGCTGGATTTTTCGAGAACGGTTAAAGGGAAAACAATTAAGGAAAAGATTGCTAACACACCAGCCGTTTCTTTGATCCTATCCGATGGTACTAACTATCCTGAACAGGGCCGGGTTGAAACCATCAGCGGCTTAATTGATACCGAAACCGGCTCGGCGAGTTTCCGTGCTTCTTTTCCTAACCCTGTGGGTTTACTTAGAAGCGGCAGCAGCGCTAATGTGCGTATCCCGGAGCAGGTTAAAGACGGCATCCTGATCCCACAGCGATCATCTTATGAATTGCAGGGTAAACACTTTGTTTATGTGGTAGACCAAACCAACGCTGTAAAAAGTGTAGAGGTGAAAATTATGGATTTAACGGCCGGGCAGTTTTACGTGGTAACCGATGGTTTAAAAGTTGGCGATAAGGTAGTTTACGATGGTAACAGCTCGTTAAAAGATGCTGCCAAAATAAAAGCTGAGCCAATGGCAGATGACAAGGTGTACCAGGACCTGAAATAGATAATAAAAATATTTTCACGGATAAGGGCCATCATGGCTTTGTCTGAATCATTCAACATAAACTCATGTTATGTTACGCAAATTTATAGAACGGCCGGTACTATCCACGGTAATATCGGTTATCATAGTTATACTCGGAGTGCTTGGGCTTACGTCGTTGCCCATCTCTCAATATCCCGAAATTGCGCCGCCAACCGTACAGGTATCCACCTCGTACCAGGGTGCCAATGCCGATGTGGTGATGAACAGCGTAATTGTTCCGCTTGAAGAACAGATTAATGGTGTGGAAAACATGACTTACATGACCTCTACGGCCAGTAACGACGGTTCAGCATCTATCACTATTTACTTTAAACTGGGTACCGACCCAGACCTGGCTGCTGTAAATGTACAGAACCGGGTATCAAAAGCTACCAGCCTGTTGCCCGCCGAGGTAACCAAATCGGGTGTTACCACCAGCAAGCGGCAAAGCAGTATGGTAATGATATTTTCGCTATACAGCGAAAATAAAGCATTCGATCAAACTTTTTTACAAAATTATGCCAACATTAACCTGCTGCCGCAAATTAAACGGATTACCGGCGTAGGTGATGCCAGCGTATTTGGTACGCGCGATTATTCCATGCGTATCTGGTTGAAACCGGATGTGATGGCTACCTATGGCTTAATACCCGATGATATCAACAACGCCCTTGCCGATCAAAATGTGGAAGCAGCGCCGGGTAAATTTGGCGAGAACAGCAATCAGTCATTCCAATACACAATCAAATACAAAGGCCGTTTAAAATCGGTTACGGAGTTTAATGATATTGTTATCCGCTCAACCACCAGTGGCCAGGTTTTACGTTTAAAAGATGTGGCACGTGTTGAACTGGGTTCGCAAACCTACTCAAGTGATAGCAAAACTAACGGACACGCGTCTATCGGTATCGCTATTAACCAAACGGCCGGCTCCAATGCGCACGAGTTGATCAAGCAACTGGAAAGCACTATCGAGGGGGCTTCCAAGTCTTTCCCTCCGGGCGTTAAATATGCCTCGCTATTAAATGCCAACGACTTTTTAGATGCCTCTATTGAAAAGGTGATCCATACCCTTATTGAAGCCTTTATCCTGGTGTTTATTGTGGTATTCATCTTTTTGCAGGATTTCCGGTCCACACTGATCCCGGCCATCGCGGTACCGGTGGCCATTGTGGGTACTTTCTTCTTTTTAAACCTGTTTGGCTTTACCATTAACCTGCTTACCCTGTTTGCACTGGTGCTGGCCATTGGTATTGTGGTAGATGATGCCATTGTAGTGGTAGAGGCGGTGCATGCTAAATTAGATGCGGGTGCCAAATCTGCTAAGGGTGCAACCATCGGCGCCATGAATGATATCAGCGGCGCAATAGTTTCCATTACCCTGGTTATGGCCGCTGTGTTTGTGCCGGTATCGTTTATCAGCGGTTCGTCAGGTGTGTTTTATAAACAATTTGGTTTAACGCTGGCTATAGCCATTATCATCTCTGCAGTAAATGCGTTAACACTTAGTCCGGCTCTTTGCGCCTTGCTGCTTAAACCGCATCCCGAAGGCGAACACCATAAAACCACCTACTTACAGCGATTTTATGATGCGTTTAACACCTCGTTTGAAACAGTTACAGGTAAATACAAAAAATCGGTAAACTTTTTAATCGGTAAAAAATGGCTGGCTGGTTTAGGTATTGTGGTGTTTGCCGGTATATTTTATTATCTGTTAAAAACCACTGCTTCAAGTTTTGTGCCGAATGAAGATCAGGGCGTATTGTTTGGTAACATCAGTTTACCGGCAGGTGCGTCGTTAGAGCGGACGGCTGTTATAGCGGAGCAAGTAGATGATATCATCAGGAAATTACCCGAAGTACAGTCTACTTTGCGTATCAACGGCCAAAATTTTATTGCAGGCGCTGGTGGCTCGTACGCCATGATTGTGGTTAAACTCAAGCCCTGGGACCAACGTACCGGAAAAGGGCAGGATTTAAGCTCGCTCACCGGGAAACTATTTGGAATGACGGCGGGTATCAAAACAGCGCAGATCATCTTCTTCGCGCCGCCAACTTTACAGGGATTTGGAAATAGCAGCGGCTTTGAGTTTCAGTTGCAGGATAAAACCGGCGGCGAGATTAGTAAATTTAGCGAGGTGAGCGGAAAGTTTTTGGCAGCGTTAAACCAGCGCCCCGAAGTTCAGTACGCTACAACCTCATTCAATATCAACTTTCCGCAATATCAGGTTGATGTAAACGTGGCCAAAACTAAGGCTGCCGGTTTAACGGTAAGCACTGTGCTGGGTACCTTGCAAGGTTATTATGGCGGCTTATATGCATCAAACTTTAACGAGTTTGGTAAGCAATACCGGGTAATGATACAGGCCGATAACAGTTACCGGGGCACACCACAAAGTCTTAATAATATTTATGTACGCAATGGCAGTAACGGCATGGCGCCTATATCCGAGTTTGTTTCGCTTAAACGTGTTTACGGCCCCGAAGCTATTAATCGTTTTAACCTGTTTACATCTATTGCTGTACAGGGTTCGCCAAAGCCTGGCTATAGCTCGGGCGATGCCATTAAAGCTATTGAGCAGGTGGCTGCGCAAACTTTGCCAACAGGTTACACCTACGAATATTCGGGCTTAACCCGCGAAGAATTGTCAAGCGGCAGCCAAACGATATTTATTTTTATTCTTTGCGTAGTATTTGTTTACTTTTTATTAAGCGCACAATACGAGAGTTATATTCTGCCCTTCGCGGTATTACTTTCGTTGCCTATCGGTTTGGCCGGAGCATTTATATTTGCCAAAATATTTGGTGTAGAGAACAACATTTATTTACAGATCACCCTGATTATGCTGATCGGTTTGCTGGCAAAAAATGCCATTCTGATTGTGGAGTTCGCCGTTGCGCGAAGGCGGCATGGGCTAAGTATCCTGGAGGCCGCTATTGAAGGTGCCGTAGCACGTTTAAGGCCAATATTGATGACGTCTTTCGCCTTTATCCTCGGCCTTGTTCCACTCATGATGGCCTCGGGAGCCGGTGCGGTAGGTAACCGTTCTATTGGTACAGGTGCCGTAGGCGGTATGCTAATCGGTACCGTGTTCGGTGTATTTGTGATCCCGGTACTGTTTGTAGTTTTCCAGGGCTTACAGGAAAGGATCAGTGGGAAACCCAACGACACGGATACTGAAATTGTGCAGGATTAACCCTCTAAACACTAAAAAAATCATGACATCAAGAAAATATCAATATATCACATTGGGCCTTACGGGATTGATCGTTCTGGCATCCTGCAAGGTAAACCAGGTTTACAAACGTCCCGATCTGAAAGCAGGTGGGCTATATCGGGATAGCTCTGCAAGGGATACAAGCTCTGCTGCTGTATTGCCGTGGCGTTCGCTTTTCTCTGATACCACTTTACAGGGCTTAATTCAGGAAGGGATCAGTAATAACCTCAACCTGCAAACCGCTATATTAAAAATAAGCGAAGCGGATGCCAGTTTAAGGGCCAGCAAAGCGGCTTACCTACCATCGTTAGACGCAACTATTCAGGCTACAAAAGCCAAATCATCCCAGGCCGCGCTCAATTTTCCGGCCGGAACGGGTATCAATTTAAATACCATAACTTACCAGGCCTCGCTAAGTGCCAGCTGGGAAGTTAATATATGGGGGCAGCTCAGTAGTTTAAAACGGCAGGCCCTGGCTAACTACCTGGAGAGCGACGCGGCCAAACGGGCTGTGCAAACGCAGTTAATTGCCGATATTGCCAACGATTATTATAACCTGCTATCATTAGACGAGCAACTTAGGGTTACCGAAGAAACGGTGAAAAACAGGATAAAGGATGTTGAAACCATGAAAGTGCTTAAAGAGGGTGCTATTGTAAACGGAGCGGCTGTTGTACAAAGCGAGGCCAACCGTTACTCAGCCGAGGTATCTATCCCCGATCTGAAGCAAAGCATCCGCGAAACCGAGAATGCCTTATGTATTTTACTGGCACGCACCCCTGGACCAATTAAAAGGAATAAACTTGCCGATCAGGTGCCTTCAGGCCAGTTAAACGCTGGTTTATCAACACAGTTGTTGCGTAACCGACCGGATGTGCAAGAGTCGGAATTTGCTTTCAGGTCGGCATTTGAAAATACCAACGTGGCGCATTCTTATTTTTATCCAACCTTAACCATTACGGCAAGTGGTGGTTTGTCCAGCTTACAACTGAAGAATCTTTTCGATAATTCCATCTTCTATAATTTGGTTGGCGGCTTAACACAGCCTATTTTTAACAAAGGCCAGAATAAGGCACGCTACCATATCGCGCAAGCGCAACAAAAAGAAGCTTTCAATACCTTCCAGCAAACCATCCTGACGGCCGGGCAGGAGGTTTCTAATGCTTTATATTCGTATGAAAACGCTGTTAGCAAGCAAAAGCTGCGTGCAAAACAGATTCAGGCTCTTGAAAAATCGGTGAGTTATACCAACGAGCTTTTGCGTTATAGCTCCAGCACCAACTATACCGATGTTTTAACATCCGAACAAAGTTTATTAGCTGCCCAGCTCAGCGGCGTGAACGACCGCCTGCAGGAATTACAGGCTATTGTAAATTTGTACAAGGCCTTAGGTGGCGGGTGGCAGCAATAATACCGGTTATCCTATAAGCGGTTTTCGCGGCTAAATTAATAATAAAGCAGATGGCACTACGGTGTTTCATCTGCTTTGTTGTATGTGGCTTTTGCTATCTCACCCTGGCAGCAATTGATAAAATATTGAACTATTCGTATGTTGTGATATAGTTAATTTAATTCCAAATTAAATTGGTTGATGAGAGTTTTTTGCCATCGTTTTTGTGGTGGATTGGCGGTAATTCAGAATCTGTATTGCTCAATTTACGCAACACATTTCCAATCGTGTTAATTATTTGTTAATTTTGTTTTCAATCCCCTCAATGTCAATATACAACGAATATACCGATCAGGAACTGGCCGCTTTGCTGACCCAGGGCAACCGGCTGGCATTTGCCGAGGTATATGATAGATATAAGGGTGTTTTGTTTGTGCATGCCTTTAAAAGGTTGAATAACCAGGAGGAGGCAGAAGACGTAATTCACGATTTATTTGCCACTTTATGGAATAAGCGCGATGAGTTAAATATCAACAGTCAGCTATCCGGATATTTATACACTGCCGTTAGAAACCGGATTTTTAAAATGATCAACCGGAAAAAGATAGAGTCGGAATATATGGCTTCGCTTGATACCTCAATTGATCAGAGTAACTTTATTACCGACCATAAAGTGCGCGAAAGCGAGTTGGCTAAACTGATTGAAAAGGAAATTGATGGTCTGCCTTCAAAAATGCGAGAGGTTTTTATCCTGAGTCGGCAACAAAACCTCAATCACAAGCAAATTGCCGAAAAATTGGGCATTTCTGAACAAACTGTGTCTAAACAAATTACAAATGCTTTAAAAATTTTGCGCATAAGGTTGGGTTTGGTTGTTTACTTGCTGTATTTGTTCAAATTTTAATTCATTTTAGTCTTATTTGGCGCAATAATTCAATTTGTTTTATTTTTTTTTAAATAAATCTACCTGTTGTGTGGAGGTTAAGGGTCTTTAGTATATAATTGGTTAAATAATCCCCTGATTATGGATAAAACTTTACTAAAAGAACTCCTTCAAAAATACGAATCCGGTAATTGCAATGCAGAAGAAACGGCTCTTCTTGAGAACTGGTATTTGCAATGGAGCCCGAACGAAGATCTTCAACTATCGGAATACTTGATTGAAAACTCGGTTGACAAAGTTTGGAATAAATTAGAGCACGATAGCACCTATGTTAAACCGGTGATCAGGGCGATATGGCCAAGGATAGCCGCCGCCGTTGCCCTATTAATTATGCTAAGTACAGGTGCCTACCTTTACCTGGGCAAACATAAAGAGTTAACTGCAACCGAAATAGCCGCTATTAAACCCGGTGGCAACAAAGCCATACTTACACTGGCCAACGGTGCACAAATTTCATTAGCCGATGCACCTAAGGGATCAGTAGTAAAGCAGGCGGGCGTAACCATCACCAAAGCTGCCGACGGGGAGGTAACTTATACCAGTGATGAAACTGCTAATGCCGCTATTATAGCCTATAATATCATTACAACGCCTAAGGGTGGCCAGTACCAGTTAATCCTTCCGGATGGTTCGCATGTTTGGTTAAACGCTGCCTCGAGCATTCGTTATCCTACAGTATTTACCAATAACGAGCGTAAGGTTGAAATTACCGGCGAAGCCTATTTTGAGGTTGCTAAAAACGCAAAAATGCCTTTCAAAGTAAAAATAAACGACCTTACCGAAGTAAAAGTTTTGGGTACCCATTTTAATATCAACGCGTATGCTAATGAGCCCGTGATCCAAACCACCTTAGCCGAGGGAGCCATCAGCATCAGTTCGGGCAGTTTGTCTGACAGGCTTTCGCCGGGGCAGCAGGCCAACATCGGCCATTCGCCATCCGGAGCTTTGTATCTCAATAAAGTAGCAAATGCCAATATAGACCAGGTATTGGCCTGGAAAGACGGATTATTCAGTTTTCAGGATATGCCGTTTGATAAGGCCATGCGGCAACTTTCGCGTTGGTATGATGTAGATGTAGTTTACCAGGACGGCGTACCCGATACCAGGTTTGCGGGTGAACTGGGCCGCGATGTTAATTTCTCTAAAATATTATTCTTTCTATCAAAGGTTAACATCCATTACCGGATGGAGCGGGGCAACCGGTTGGTGATCATCAAATAGTAACTAAACACTTAACATATTTTAAAAAATGAATGCAAAGACTCTTTGTTACAGGGTATCTATTGTCTTAACCATGCTGTTTTCGAGCCAGATGATCAGGGCGCAAACAGTAACGTTTTCAGGCAGGGATGTTCCTCTTGTAAAAGTATTTAACAACATCAGGCAGCAAACCGGCTACGCTGTATTTTATACCGAAAGTATGATGCAGCAAACCAAGCCGGTAACATTAACGGTAAAAGCGGTGCCGCTGCTTGAGTTTTTGAGCAGGTTGTTAAAAGATCAGCCACTGGATTTTATTATCGAAAATAAAACAGTGATGATTATCCCGAAAGGAACTAAATCTAACGTTACAGCTGGAATAATAGAAGGTGTTGTTGTTGATTCGGTAGCCGGCAGCTCATTGCCCGGAGCTACAATATCAATATATACTAAAGGCAAGGTTACAACGGCGGATAGTAAAGGGCATTTTACCATAACGGCTTTGCCTGGAGATAGGTTGATGGTATCATTTGTGGGCTTTAAGCCTTACCTGTACACTGTTGCCGCCGAAAGTAAAAAAATCCGTATTGTTTTAGCCCCGGTTGATAATAAATTGGGTGAAGTAATGGTGACCGATGGTTATCAGCAGATTGATAGCCGGAATTTAACCAGTGCCATTACTTCCTTAAAAGCCGCCGATATTTTAGTGCCAGGTATTTTTTCCATTGATCAGGCGCTGGAGGGGCGGATTCCCGGACTGTTTGTACTCAATAATTCAGGCGAGGTTGGCGCCTCGCCTAAGATTCGCATTCGCGGAACATCCACTGTATTAGCCAGTCGTGATCCGGTATGGGTGGTTGATGGTGTAGTTGTTAATGATCCGGTGGGGGTTGACCCGCAGAGCATTAACGATCTCGACTTTGTGAGCAGGCTGGGTAACGCCATATCAGGCTTAAATCCATTTGATATTGAACAGATTGATGTATTGAAAGATGCCTCGGCAACGGCGCTTTATGGTGTTAGGGCAGCCAACGGCGTAATTGTAATAACAACCAAAAAAGGACATGCCGGCGCATCTGTTATTAATTACAGTAGCTCCGTTACTTTTAATGCCCGTCCGAGCTATAACGATCATAATATTAATGTGATGAATTCAGCCGAGCGTGTGGGCTATTCCAAAGATGTGATTGCCAGTGGCATTGCTTACCCTACAAATATCAATTACGTAGGTTACGAAGGTGCAATAAGCAAGCTCTACTCCGGAATTTATGCCTACGATCAGTTTCAACAGGCCGTTAACAAGATGGAATCGAACAATACAGACTGGTTTAAGGTGATTACGCAGAACGCAATATCAACCAAAAACGATTTAAGTATTTCGGGTGGTACTGATAAGCTGGGTTATTTTGCATCAATAGGGCAGGCCAGCCAAACGGGTACCGTTAAAACAGAAGGTGTAAAGCAATACAATGTTTTTGTAAAGTTGAATGCTAAAATTACCCCAAAGTTAACCTGGACCATGAATTTAAGAAACAATATTGAAACCAGGAATTATGTAGCATCATCGGTTAATGCCTTGTCATACGCTTATAATACCAGCAGGGCTATACCTGCCTATAACGACGACGGATCATTAGGTTACTATGGCCGGCAAGACTTTTATACCGGCAAACTGTTCAATTTTAACATTTTAAACGAGATGCAGCATTCCAGAGATATCAGCGATAACTCGGGAGTGAGTGTAACTAACGACCTGAACTATAAATTAAACCGCGATCTGAATGGAACATTTTTACTATCCTACTCCCGTAATAACACCAACGAAAAAATAAGTTACGATGATAATACTTTTTATGCGGCTGGCTTGAGGCAAAGCGAATATGGTACACAACCCAATCCGCTTTTAACATTGCTGCCGTACGGCGGGCAACTTACCACCAATCAAATTTTAAATGCTTCGTACCTGTTACGCGGGCAGATTAATTATAATAAAGATATCGGCCGCCGGAAAAGGGATAAACTAAGCTTATTTCTTGGATCTGAAATATCATCCAATAGTTACAATGGTTCAAACGTAACCAGGCGGGGCTTTATGTCTGACAGAGGCGACTCATTTGCGCCGGTAAATCCAGTTACGTATCCAGCTTATGCGCAATGGGCCGATGTTACCAATGTCGATCAGATTACAGAGAGCCTTAGTAATTTGTTATCGGGTTATTTTTCAGGCACCTATAGTATAAATAACAAGTATATCTTCAATTTTAATGCCCGTACGGATTACTCGAATAAATTTGGAGCAGCCAGCCAGGAAAAGTTCTTGCCAACGTGGTCGGCTTCCGGAAGATGGGATATTACGCAAGACTTTTTCAAAAAATCAGAAACCGTTGATTTGCTGGCTTTAAAGGCATCGTTTGGTTACCAGGGTGATATTTTAGATAACGCCACACCAAACCTGATCATCAAACAAGGCACGCTCGACCCGATTACCAATCAGTACTCGTCTACCATTAATTCGTACCCAAACCCCAATTTAAACTGGGAGAAAACGGGCCAGGTTAACGTTGAGCTTAATTTTGGCTTGTTTAACAATAAGATAAACGGTGCCGTAAGTTATTTTCATAAAAAAACAACCAACGCCTTTTTAAATAAACAGGTTAGCGATGTAAACGGCAGAACTACTTATGTGGTAAATTCAGGAACGCTGGAAAACCAGGGCCTGGAGTTAATGTTAAGCTTTAAACCCGTTAACAATTTGGGTGCCGATAAAAACCGCAAAGGCTTTGTTTGGCGTATTGACCCTGAATTAGGCCAGGTTATTAATAAATTGCTGGCTAAGGCTATTAATAACAATGGGCAAAACCAATCGGTAGGTGTCTCAAACCCTAATACTTATCAAACCTATCTTAACGGTTCGCAAATCATTAATGGTAAACCCGTGGATGTTTTTTATTCGTACCAGTTTAATGGCCTGAATCATCAGCTTGGGTATCCTACATTTAAAAATGTATCTGCGGCTGATAACCTGATATATGCTAAGGAAACGCCAGACCAGGTTTATCAAACTGTGCTGGCCCCTTCCGGAAATCGTATTCCTACCCTGCAGGGAGGTATCAATAATTATTTTAGCTACCGCAATTTTACATTGAGCTTTAACCTCGCTTATAGTTTAGGCTCAAAAGTACGCCTGTCTAAACTTTATACCGGGGCAGATGGCTCAATCTATCTGTATGGAACGGCAGCACCCTTACCGGAGCAAAATGTACCGTTGCTTTTGCTGAGTCGCTGGCGGAAACCAGGTGATGAGGCTTTCACCAATATACCGGGTCTGTTACCAGGTGCCGCCTATGCCAGCACACTAAATAATTCTTCGGCTGGGCAAACCTATCAATACGCACAAAATATATGGCAAATGTATGATCAGTCGGATGTGCGGACAGCGAGCGGTAACTTTTTGAAGATCAAAACAATGAGCTTCAGATATGCTTTGCCCGACAGGCTGATCAATAAGATCGGTGTTAAAGCGGCCTCGGTCATATTATCAGGTGTTAATCTCTACACCTTTGCAAGCAAGGCGCTAAACGGGCAGGACCCTGAGCAAACCGGATTTGATGATACCATACAGCTTCCGCAACGCCCTACATATTCCTTTGGCATTGATGTTTCCTTCTAAAAAAATACGTTATGAAATTGTTAAAAATTAAACACCTCGCGTTCGCCCTGGCCCTGCTGTCTGTAGTAGCTTCCGGATGCAAAAAGTTTCTTGCCGAGCAATCGCAAAGCCTGCAATACGCCAATAATTCGGTAAAACTGCAAGAAGTACTGAACGGTACGGGATATATGCCGCACTACCTGCCGCCAATCCCTACCACATCGTTTAAAAATCAATCAGCTCCGGTTTATTTCGGGTGGTTAAACGCTATGGACGATGATATTACAGAAGCGGTGATCTCACCTTATTATACCGATCAGCGGGCCGATGTATTCGGTTTTTATACCTGGCAATCCAATCCGTTTGTTAGCCCTACTTATGTTGTTAGTAATGATGATACGTGGGCTAAAGTATATGTTAACATTAATGCCTGCAATATTATTGCTTACCAGGCCACCACGTTAAATGATAACCCCGCCGAGCTGAACCGCATTCGCGGTGAGGCGCTATTTCTGCGGGCTAATTACTATTTTTATATGGTAAACACTTACGCAAAGGCATATAACCCAGTCACTGCTAAAACAGACCTGGGCGTGCCATTGAAAACTGCCGAGTTTGTGCAGGATAATCTTTTTACGCGCTCAACGGTTGATAGTGTTTATCAGCAAATGATTACCGACCTCAAAAATGCAGAAACCCTGCTGGCCGGTGTAACTCAAAGTTCTATTTACCATGTGGATGTTAATGCTGTTAATATTTTGCAAAGCCGAATTTATCTGTATATGCAAGACTGGGCGAATGCCGCAGTTGCTGCTGATAAAGTGATAGCCAGGAAACCAATGCTTTATAACCTTGCCGGATATCAGGCCCATACCAGTTTTTTCTCAGCATCCTCGCCCGAAACCGTTTTTACACAAGGTGGAAATGCGATGTGCTTTTTGATGAGCGAGAACTTTCCGAAAACGTTTCAGCCATCACCTGATTTGATGAGCCTTTATCAGCCCACGGATTTGCGGCGACTTGCCTTTTTTGAGCGCGATAACCTGGGTAAGTACAGGTATACCAAAATGTACATATCCTCCACGTACAATGTACAACCGGTTGAGGTATTTGCCGACAACTTTTTTATGCGCAATGCCGAAGCTTATTTAAACAAAGCGGAAGCCGCGGCTATGGCAGGTAATACTGCGGATGCAAACACTGCGATTAATACTTTGCGCCAATCCCGTTTTCTACCCGCTGATTATACCCCCATCAATTTGGCAGATGTTAGCCTGATTAATTTTATCAGGGATGAAAGGAGACGCGAACTATGTTTTGAGGGCCACCGTTGGTTTGATTTAAAACGTTATGCCATTAATCCTAAATATCCTTTTACAAAAACCATCGTGCATACCTACTCGGATGTGGTTTATGGCAGTGCACCTTTCTTGAAGGCCTCACTCGTTTTACAGCCCGGCGATCCGGATTACCTGATTCCTATCCCGGCAGAGGCCATTGTGTTTAACCAGGGTGTTTTGATACAAAATCCGACACGCCAGGACAGAACTTTTTAATTATTAAAAAACAGATCAAATGAAAAATCATATCAGTCTTTTTCTGCTTTGCGTTACGGTTACTTTGTTTTCATGTAAAAAAAACGACTCCTTGGTGGTAGATCCTTATACGCCAGATCCGTTTGCCCGATATGACAATGCCTCCAGCGTGCTCGACAATCAGATATTTAAGGTTTATACTTCAACCGGCATCCCATTGTTATATACCGATACACTAACAAAAAGCCCGCTTGTTAAGCTCAATGTTGGTTATCACTTAACCAGTATTGATTCATCAATTACTTATAGGCTGTCGAAGAATACCTCAGATAGGATTAATGCGGTTGCACTCATTCGCGATCAGATCATACCTGCATTGGGGCCTAAATTAAAACCCTATTCCATTTTTATGGTCGACTCGGTCTTTACTTACACAATTTCATATCCAAATATCAGAACGAAGGTTTTGCTAACAACCTATCTCGGCCTGAATACGGTGGTGATCGGAAAGATCGGCCTGATTAAGAATATGATTCCGGATTCGGTTAAAACCTACAAGCGCGATATCTTTAAGTCGATTTTAACGGCGAGTTTAGCTTCACAAACAGGTATGCTTTCTAATTTTTATGCCGTTAGCGCTTCGTTTTATAATAAATACGTTTACGGCACAAACGTTAACGGCTATCTTAATTACCAGGCCGAAGAGGGTTATGGCTTTATTGCTCCTAACGGCATTACGCCTGCCGTATATTATCCTACACCTTCTCAGGCTACGGATTTAACCAGTTACCTAAATGTAATGCTGGTTTTATCAGCAAGCGATTTTTCTGCTAAATACGGTAGTTATCCTTTGGTGATGTCGAAATATGCACTTTTAAAACAAGCCCTGCTCTCGTTAGGATTTACGTTTCCGCAATAACAAACACACCATGATAAAGCAATTTTTAAAAGCGACATTGTTGCTGACCTGCATGGCCTATGTCCCAAAAGTCTATAAGCAGGTGCCTGATCTGCAAAGAGGCGTTGAACTGTCTGCTGCCTTGAACGATGTAAGCCCAATTCCGCGAAGCTTTTTAGTGGGGCCTGATGGGAAGATCATTGCCAAAAATCTTCGCGGCGAAAAACTGCAGGAAAAGCTGGCTTCAATTGTTAAAATAAGCAATCTATGAAAAAGCAATTGTTACATCTGGTCTACTGCGGTATTTTATTGCTTTTTGCAGGAAATACCATTGCGCAGGGAATCCGGTTTTTACATGACGAGCCGCTCGAAAAGATCCTGGATATGGCGCGTCAGCAAAATAAGATCATTTTTATAGATGGATATACCCAAACCTGTGCGCCCTGCAAGCAACTTGATCAGGAAGTTTTTCCTTTACAAAAGGTAGGCGATTACTTTAACAGCAACTTTATTAACGTAAAATATGATCTGGACCAGCCGGAAGGTAAAAAGCTGCGGGCTCAGTATAAAGATGTAATAACCGGTTACCCGTCGCTTATCCTGTTGGATCAGGATGGTAAAATGATCCATAAAATGGGTGGCTTTCATCCGGCCGACTCACTGATTGCTAAAATGCAGGCTGCCCTCAATGGCAACAGCCTGAGTGCTATGAGAGCACGTTTACGGGCGGGCGAAAAATCATTGGCTTTTGTGCAGACTTATAAACAGAGTATTGAAGACGGCTTTCTTCGTGAGGAATCGGAAAAGGTAGACCGGGAGATTTTGGACCGGATAACTGACGAGGAAATGCTCGATCCTAAAATGTGGAGCCTTGTAGGCCGTTCCGTTTCCGACCCTTATTCGCCGGTATTTGGCCGCGTGGTTAAAAATTACTGGGGCTTCCGCATGAAAAGGGTTACCGATCTGGGCATGCTGGAATTTCAGTTGCGTACCGCCATTCAGAATGCGGCAGATGAGATGGTAAAGCCCCAGGAAAAAGATGGTAAGCTGATATTGAAACAGGATCCTGCGAAAGAGGCTATCTTATCAAGCTATTTGAATGATGATGACCGCTTTAAGCATACTGAAGCCATTAGGGCGCTTTTTAATGTACATCGCCTGGCTTTAAATAACAGGTGGGCTGAACTGACATCGGCGCTTAAATATTATAATCAAATACACGCACTCGGCAGCCCATCGAAAATTACTTATCCCTATATCAGGTACATGATGCAATACTGTAAAGACAAAGCGGTATTAACGGCCGCGGCAACTTTACTATCGGCTATGCCTAAAGAAAAAATGGACATCATGGATCATGACGATAATTACAACACCATTATCAAGCTCTGCGTGCTGGCCGGCAAAAAAAAGGAAGCAGATAGGTATGCTGCTCTTAGCAAAAGTAATAGGTAATATACAGGCTTTAAGTTATAAAGCTCTGATTCACTAATCAGCGTTAAAAGGCAACAATTTAATAAAGTGTAACATCTAACAATTTAATATAAAAAGAATGAGAATTTTAAAAAAAGCCATACCCGGGCTATTGATGATGCTGGGATTAATTCTTCCGGCCATTAGCCAGGCACAAACTAAAAGCTTTAACGTAAATGTAAAATGGCCGGGTGGCGATGGCCGGTATCTGGAGTTGACAACTAACAGGGACGGCGCCGTAGTGAGGCTTGATTCTGCGATAGTAAAAAATGGCGCGGCAGTTTTAACCATGCCTGCTCCCGAAATCTACAGTTCAGTATATTTAAGTATCAACCGGGCGTATATGAAAGAATTGCTGGTGCATGCCGGTAAAACTGATGTGATGATAACCAACGCTGCCGACCCTCAGTTGCAGGCTACTACGCAGGTTAACGGAGGGCTTGAGCAGGATCTTCTTGAGGAGTATAATAACGTTTTTATGAAGGGGCTCAGAACCAACCTTGCCCGTACACAAGCCTTGAAAAAATCGGTTGGTAAAACACAGGCGCAAAAAGATTCGATCATCGCCTCTTATAAACCCATTTTTGATAGTTTGCTGCATGCGCAAGACTATGTAACCACCAAATATGCCGATCAGGATATAGCAGGTTATATTATGATAAAACGGGTAGCTTTTTTAACACCCGAAGAACAGGAGAAACAGTATAACGCACTGTCTAAACGCCTAAAAGGGGGGCCTTATGGATTGGAGATCCGCAGTATAATCGATAATGTCACCAACAGGAAATTGGGTAAACCTGCATTCCAGTTCACCGCTTCGGATCAAAATAATCACCCGGTTAAGTTAAGCGATTACAAAGGCAAATATGTTTTGCTTGATTTTTGGTCATCTACCTGTGCCCCTTGCCTGCGAATGGCTCCGTATGTAAAGCAGCTGTATGATACTTATAAGCAAAAAGGATTTGAAATAATTGCAGTATCATTGGACACCAAGCGTAATGATTGGATTGCTGCCATGCAAAAACATGATATTAGTGGCGTGCAGGTGTCATCGTTGAAAGGCGCTCATGATCCTATCGCGAAATTTTACGGGGTACAACAAATGCCTTCTATGATTCTGATTGATCCTCAAGGCAACAACGCGGGCCCGGTAGATCCAACCAAATTAGATGCAAAACTTGCGGAAATTTTCGATAAAAAATAATTGAAATGAGAATTGGCAAATTGGTTTTAAGGGCTGTATCATTATTTTTATTTTTTTGCACCCATAGTGCTGCATTTGGGCAAACTTTAAGTCCGTTAGCTTTTGAGCAAAAAGTACAAAAAGTGATTGCCAAAGTTAGCCCGGCTTGCGTTAAAATATCTCCTTATGATCAGTCTGGAAAAAATAGGTTTGGAGCTTTCAGCGGTGTAATAGTCACCGCTGATGGCTTTATTCTCACGGCCGCACATGCCACGGTAGCAAACGAAATCTACCAGGTTTTCCTTCCGGATGGACGCACGTATTTAGGAGTTGCCTTAGGCCGTATCCCGGTAGTTGATGCGGCTTTAATCAAGATAGAGGCTGGCCCGGTTATTCTGCCATATTGCGAGATGGGCTGGTCGCAAAATTTAAAAGTAAAACAAGCCTGCCTGAGCATAGCTTATCCGGCCTCTATCGCCGACCTTGAAAAGCCTGTGGTTCGGCTCGGATATGTTGACCGCACATTAACGCCCGAAGGTAAGTTGCAAACCACATGCCTGATGGAACCAGGAGATTCCGGCGGCCCTGTATTTGATCTTTCTGGTCAGGTCATCGGGCTGCACAGCAAGATTGAAAACTCGTTAACGGTGAACCTTGAAAATCCTGTTGATAATTACCGGAAATATTGGAAGGCGTTAACTATTCCCAAAGATTATCCGGTGGATGTTTACCCCGATGCAGAACAAACTGAAAAAACAACTGATGAACCTGCTGCTATAGTACAGGAGATCCCGTTTGCTCAATTGCTGAACTCATCAAAACTTAATCACAAGGCAACTGTCGGGATAGAAAGCGCGCTCGGTTCGGTGGTTATGCAGGCCTGGGGTAGCATAGTTTCCTTAAATGATGGCCGGGGCAATTACGTAGTCAGCAAAAGTTCCATTGTTGGCGATAGCCCGGTTTTAACAACTGACGATCTGAAAACAGTAAAGGCTGTCATCGTAAAACGCGACTCTGTAAACGACCTGATATTGTTGAAAGCCGAAGGTTTAGCATCGGGAATTAAATTAAAAACAGCGCTGGCTCATACATTAAGTATCAAAGAGGGTGCCTTTTTATTTTCGCCCTCATTTATGGATAGCACTAAGTTGGGAGTTTTAGGGAGTAACCTGATCAAGGTGGAGGTGCAAACACGGCCTGCACTCGGCGTATTATTTACAACTGTTGGGCAATCAGTTAAAATAGAAGGTTTTACTATGGATGTTAATCAACAATTTGGGCTGCAGGTTGGAGACTTGGTAGATTCTTTAAATCATACACATGTAAAGTCGGCAACTAAGGCAACTTTAATTGGAGCTGTGATGAAGCCGGGTGACAGGATTGCATATAGTCTGTTACGGAAGAATGAACGATTGAATATTGATGCTTTAGTTCAAAAGATGCCCAAAGTATATAATAAACACATAGCCGATACCTTTGATGGCGGCGCCAGCCTGAGGAACGAGGGGTTCGATTCAGTTTTTGTACATGATACGGCAATAAAACCTGAAGAGTGCGGAGGCCCCGTCTTTGATCAGAGCGGCAACTTTTGCGGCATCAACATAGCCAGGGTTAGCCGTACATCAACCATAGCGCTTCCTCCATACCTGATAAGCCGTTTCGTCTCTGATGCCCTACATGGCAAGGGATTATAGTGCCTTAAAACGCTAAATTATCCGAAAAGAAAGAGATCACTTTTTGACTGATACGCTGCCCGATATGGCTGATATGGGTGCCGGGGTAAATCTCAAAACTATGTTTAATTCCATATTTGTTCAGTTCGCTATCTAACACCGTGATACTGTTTGCAATACCGGGTATATCGTTATCCCCGGCATCAAAAGCAATGGCATGTAGTTGTTTTAAATTATAAATATATTGATCCAGCGATGCTAATGGAGCGTTGGCTATCCATTTGGCCTGTATGGCTGGTAACATTTGCCCATCGGCAAAAGGAAAATCGCTATAGAATGGCGGCTTATTGGTGTTAGGAGACCATGCTGCTGCCGAGGCAAAAAGGTATTTGGTAAAAAAGTCGGCTTTGTTAAAATCGTCAAAAGTTTTCACGGCCTCTATTGCATTCATTTGTTCGGTACTTAACGGGGCCATAACGGGGGCTAAGCTGGCAGGGCTCAACAAATAAATGCTCGAAAACACGTTGGGATTCCGCTCTCCGATGCGCATGGTGCCATATCCACCCATCGAATGGCCGGCCAGGCCACGGCTTGAGGTTTTGGCTATGGTACGGTAATGGGTATCCATATACGCAACCAGCTCTTTAGCAACAAAATCTTCCCAATTGCCGGTAGTAATGGAGTTAGAGTACATGCTGCCGCGATAACGGGTATCGGCATCGGGCGTTACAAAGATCATTTCTTTGGCGCCCCCCTGGGAGAATACCGTATCTAAGATAGCAGGCAGGTTAATCCAATGCTTGGTTAGGCCATACCATTTGGAGTCGTTATCGGTAAAGCCATGCAAAAAATAAACCACCGGGTAATGGCGCTTAGGGTTGATTTTATAACTGGCCGGAAGGTAAATAGCAAGAGAGCGGTCGATGGAGTCGCCCTCCAGGTTTCCCTCTAATGTTTTACCATGTAGCTTAACATGCAGTACGGTGCCTTTATTCAGTTTAACATCCTGGCTGTATAGTCGTGCCGAGATCAGCAACAGCGGGAACAATACAAGGGTTAAAGCGGTATGGGTTATTTTTTTCATTATATGGCAGGTGGCGCTTTGGGTTAAAGCGGTTACTCAGGTTTTAAATTAAACGCGGGTAAAAGTAAGTGTTTTACCTATAAATTTAAAGTGCCAGTAGCCGGTTACTTTAAGCACGCCCTGCGGAGTAATACAGGCTGCCGAATTCCAGTGGCGGCCATGTTTAGCATCGTATATCAGGCCGTTTTCCCAGGAGTTACTGGATGGTTGGTATACTAAATTTCGTAAGATGCTTGATCCTAATATTTTCTGATTCCGGAGTGAAGGATCTGGATTGTCGGTATCCTGCCTGGTTTCCATCGGGCGGCTTTTGTCGTCGCTATCATCAAACCATATTATTTTGGCTTTAAACTGCTCCCCTTCTTTATATACCAAAACACTCAGGTTTTTCTCCGACGACATCCATTTGCCGCAAATCAAGTCGCAGCGGGAAGTACTTTGCGCATCAATATTGATGGGAGCAAGCCCAAACAATAAAATAGTAATCAAACTAAAAATTAACCTTAGGGGTTTCACTGTCATTATTGTGAAGATAAACAATTCTATGACAATTTAACAATAAATTAATTTTTTGTTTAGCAGTAATATTTGCCGGAAGATGTATTGATTGGTTTAGGCATAACTTTAAGTAGTTGCGCTTATGATGATGTGTTATTAAGTATTTGATTGTCAGTGTGTATTCTTATATTAATAATCTGTATTCTTAATTTAGAGCATCTGCCGCTCAATTGCCGCGTGACGAAGCACAACCCCAACCCTTCCCGGTACGCTACCGTGCACCCACATCTTTTTGGTGCCATTAAAATACTCCGTTAGGAGTAAAAGCCCGGCAGAAATGATCAATAATAAACGTTTCGTGCCGTAGGTAAGTTACGCAGGTTGCACAGTTCGTCGCACGGCGAACACACCCCTGCAGCCGCACTCCCAAACCCGCCCCCTCTCAAGAGCATAGCCGTCAACTTTAGAAAAAAAAGGGATAAAATTTTTTTAGAGCAAGAATCGGAACTGCAAAATTGCAGTCATTATTCGAGCGAATGAGTTCGGAACTATTTGAACCAACGGTGTTAGATGGCCTGGCCCGTAAAACAGAGGCTATACAACGCAAACGAAAAGTGGGAGGCAAGGAACTATTGGATATGGCGTTATTTGATGGAGATCAATCGTTTAACGGCATGAGTATGCAGTTAATGCGGAGGGATGGGCTTGATATTTCGAAGCAGGCATTGCATCAAAGACATCACAGCAATATGACAAAGTTTGTACAAGCCGTTTTTGAGCAATTAATAGCAGTTGAGTTACCGCAAGAGCAAACACAGGGCTTGGAGATCCGTATCAAAGATTCTACCCGTTTCGCGTTGCCGGAAGTTATTGCAGAGACATTCCCCGGAACAAAAGGAAGTGGGATGAAAGCGGGAGCATCTGTACAATTTGAATTTGAAATCAAAAGTGGTAAAAGCGATATCAAAGTAACTCCGGCCAACGCAAATGACCAGGGTGAGAGTCATCTGGACAAGGCATCAATTCAGCCGGGGGTATTATATATGAGAGATCTGGGTTACACTCACTTGAGTTATATGAACAATATTAACAAAGTCAAAGCTTTCTTTATTAATAAATTATGTCCGAAAACAACGATTTATCTATTAAAGGACGACCAATACCAAAAGTTAGAGTTGTCGAAACTACAAGGCATAACCGGCGTATTTGATCAACAGGTATATATCGGAGCTGATAAGATGCCGGTAAGGATAATAATAGAACCGGTAAGTGAAGAGCTCAAGGCAAGGCGGATAGCCAATACTGAAAAGTACAATAAAAAGAAAGGCAGTACCACCAGTAAGGGATTCAAAGAGCGGGCAGGGTTTAACTTTATTGTTACCAACCTGGTGAGCGAAAAATATAGCGCTGAATTGATCCAAAAGTTATATCACCTGCGATGGCAGATAGAATTGGTTTTTAAAGCATGGAAGTCGTTTTTAAAGATACACACGTTCCCCAAAGGAAGTTCGGATCGTATAACCAGTATATTATACAGTAAGTTGATCTGGGCAGTTTTGAGTTGGAAAATATGCATGGCTATCGGTAAGATAGGTCAAATTAGTGTTTTAAAGGTGCATCGACTAATCGCTTCTACGAAAGAAGAATTGCGAGCGCAGCTTTTAGGGATATGCTCAAAGTGGTTAGCTCTGTTGGAGAAATTAAACTTAAAGCACCTTTCAAAAGAGCACAGAAAACATAGGTTAAAAATAGAAGAAATTGTAATAAGTATTTGATTATTAGATATTTAAATACTATATTTAGATAGTTAAACAAAAATAAGAAAGGCGGGGTCATCTAAACCTCCCCGCCTTAAAAAACGAAAAATATGAGAGTAAAAATACATAGGTTTGCCCATGCGGGCAAACCGCGCCTAAAAATTAAATAACTGAAAATCAACAATATATGAGTACAGCTACTTAAATTGACGGCTATGCCTCTCAAGAGGGGATCTAAATAAAAGTACTCATTATCAATACAATATAAAAAAAGCGGCAGCCCGCGCGATTCCCCTCTCGAGAGGGGCGTGTTCTATGCGAGCGAGTATAAAGCGCAGAGATTTTGTAGGCTTTGGTTTGTTTTGGTGTGCATGAGCGCTACGCGGTTTAGACAGGGCTTCGGTTTGTTTTGGTGTGAGCCGACTTATTGTATTTGTTAAGCCAACTTACTTCTCATCTCTTGCCTCCTGCTTTTTCCTTTTAATCGTTTAATCTCGGCAAACTGCGTTTTTCGGGCGGCAGGGCCTTAAATTTGCGGTACGAATCATTGATATAAACTGTTAATGTTTGTTGAGAGCTGTTTTTGGCAAATGCCAATGTTGGGCGATACATCATCATGAAGTTATCCAGATCGACGCCTTTTAGCGGTACAATGCTGCTCACCAACGCTTTGGTAAAAACGGCGTCAATCTGCCTTTGCTCCTGTTCGGTTTTAAAATAGTGTTTTAGGCGACGTGCATCGCGGGATTCTTTACCGAAGATGCGGGAAGGGGAGAGGGCGAATTTGCTTTTCTCGTAAATCTCAGGATATTCAGCCTCGGGGTTAAATGGTGCTGCGTTACTGGATATATCAACCGTATTTAAACTGATACCGCGCAACTTTAACTCTACACGTTTGGGTTTCATATCGATCACATATAATGTATCAGAAATATACCCGGGTGAGGAGAAGATGAGGGTGTGATTAACGGCAGTACGGATATCAAAGCTACCCGACTTATCGGTAAGGGCTACCTGTTTGCTGCCGGTATCTTTAATAAAAACATTTTCGAGCTTGGTGTTTTTACCGCTTTCGGTAACTATACCGCTCAAAATAGTTTGGGCGTTTGCTGCTAAGGACGTAATAACGAATGCGGCTGTTAAAATGGAGCGTATTTTCATTTGGTGGGGATAGCTGTGTGCAATATTAAACTTTTTTTATGGGTTAAAGTTTTAATAGTGCATATTTATAAAGTGTTAAAATCGCCATTGTGTCAAGTTAAAATGCCTATTATAAGGCCCATCGTTATTAAACTTTTACTATTTTGGAAACGGCGGCATTAATACAAACTTTGAATGGTATAGCACCATTATCGGCCGCTTTACAACAAAGTATTGTTGAGATGCTGAGAGAAGATAAGCCAGGTAAAAAACAATTGCTATTAAAAATAGGGCAGGTTAACCGGCGAATCTATTTTATACAAAAAGGTTTTGCACGGGCCTTTTATTTAAATGAAGATAAAGAGTATACCACCTGGTTTATGGGACCCGGAGATATGATGATTTCTGTTTATAGTTTTTTTACCCAACAGCCGGCCACAGAAAGTATTGAAATTTTAGAAGAGAGTGTATTGCTCTCCATCACCTGGCAACAAATGCAAACCCTTTACCAGAATTTTCCGGAGTTTAATTTGATAGGGAGGATAATTACAGAACAATATTATATCAAAAGTGAGGCACGAGCCATCGCGTTGCGCACCTTATCTGCCCAGGAGCGTTATCAATCCTTAATCAAAACGTATCCCGATGTGATTCAAAAGGCCTCATTGCGGCAAATCGCGTCGCACCTGGGGATAAGCCAGGAAACGTTAAGCAGGATAAGAGCGAAAAAATGATATTTTGATATAAGTCAAAATTTACAAATGCCTATAGTCGTAATTTTACCAGTAAACCAAGGTGATTTTACCCTGGGTATAATGGCAGGTAACAATGAAAATAGCAGTTGTTTTGATGATCTTATTATCGATATGGCCAGGTGTAGATGTGCCTGACCTTTGGGGATATATATCATTGCACTCGATTGAGTTTCCCGGTGCTTTTACTAACATCAAAGCCAATTCAATGGCTTCGTTCTCGGCTATATGCTGGCTGGGCTTGCTGGTATCGCACGGTTTTGTAGTTAGTTTGCCGTTTTTAACACGAAAGCCTTATTTTACATCCGTTTTAATTATGGCGCCATTTTTATTTGTGCTGTTTTTCGTACTCTATTTTATTCCGGCCTTATTGCTATTGATACCGTTTATAGCCGTATGGTTAATTGCACTGATGATACAGTTCAGGTTGAACTATATCAATAAAAAAGGCTCCCCGAAACCGGGAAGCCTTTTTTTGTAGTAGCAGAATCCTGATTATTTTTTACCGGATGCAGCTTCTTGCTCTGCCTGACGTAATGCACGTGAGGTAGTTACAGAAACGATAGTATCTTCGATAGCGTTGGTGATAATCAGTTTCTCTAATTTTAAGTCGCTTACACGTACTGATTTACCTACTTCTAAAGTTGCAATGCTCACATCGATGTTATCGATATGGTCGCCTGGTAAAGCTTTGATACGCAGCTTCCTTAATTTTTGAACTAATTTACCACCGGTTTTAACACCTGGGGAAGTACCGGTTAAACGGATCGGAATTTCGATAGTTACCGGTTTTGCAGCATCAAGTTCCAAAAAGTCAACGTGGATAATTTCCTCGGTTAACGGGTGGAATTGAATGTCTTTAATAATGGCCTGAGCAGTTTTGCCTGCTACTTCAAGGTTGATGAAATGAACAACAGGTGTGTAAACAACTGCTTTCAAATCAGTTACGGACACCGCTAAGTGGGTTTGTGTTGCCCCACCATAAAGCACTGCAGGCACCTTGCCTTCGTAACGCAGTAACTTGGCGTCTCTTTTCCCTACGCTCTCTCTTGGAGAACCGCTAATAGTAATTGATTTCATTGTATTTAATTTATATTTATTAGTCGATGGTCAATAGACGATAGTCCATAGTAACATCTGTTAATTCATTTTGTTATTTTGTTAGTCGATAGTCAATGGACCATAGTCCATAGTACATCTCTTAACTTTAGTTTATGGTCTATCAACCACAAACCCTCTAATCCTTCCTGTCTATGGTCTATCGACCATGGACCATGGACTCACTCCTCAATCCACCTTAAACAACTGGCTGATTGAGCCATGTTCGTTCACGTTGGCAATAGCCTTGGCAAACAATTCGGAGGTTGATAGCACCCTTATTTTAGGGCTTGGTTGCTTTAACTGGATCGTATCTGTTACAATTAATTCAGTCAAGGCCGAGTTCTCGATGGTTTCGTAAGCGTTACCCGATAATACCGGATGCGTACAAACCGCTCTTACACTCTTTGCGCCACGCTCCATAATTAAGCCGGCCGCTTTAGCCAATGTACCCGCCGTATCGCAGATATCATCTATCAAAACAATATCCTGACCGGTTACATCACCTATTACCGTCATCGATTCAATTTCGTTGGCACGTTTACGGCGTTTATCGCAAATTACCACTTCGGCATTAAAAAACTTGGCGAAGGTACGTGCCCTGTATGATCCGCCCATATCTGGCGAGGCTATCGTTAAATTGCCCAGCCCGAGGCTTTTAATATAGGGCACAAATATTACCGAAGCATCCAAATGGTCAACCGGTATGTCAAAGAAACCCTGTATCTGCGCGGCGTGCAGGTCCATGGTCATAATCCGGTTAATACCCGCGGCCACCAGTAAATTAGCTACCAGTTTGGAGCCTATAGCTACACGCGGTTTATCTTTCCTGTCTTGCCGGGCCAAACCAAAGTAAGGTATCACCGCCGTAACATAATGTGCCGATGCCCTGCGTGCGGCATCAATCAGCATTAACAGCTCCATCAGGTTATCAGTAGGCTGGTTGGTGCTTTGTATTAAAAATACATCGCATCCCCGTACCGACTCGTTAAATGACGGCTGAAACTCCCCATCGCTAAACCTGGATACAATTACATCTCCCAGTTCTTTGCCGTAAGCTTCTGCAATTTTATCAGAGAGTGCTTGGGTTGCTGAGCCTGAGAATAATTTAACGGGATTAAATTGGAGGGGCATGATTCAGGTGGCGTATGTCGAAATAACGATTTCGGGATTTTGATACTTCTTTTTTAAATTAAGAACCCGGACGTTTAGATCCGGGTTTACTTGATTTTTTTGTTGCCCGACCAGGATTCGAACCTAGACAAACGGTACCAAAAACCGTCGTACTACCATTATACTATCAGGCAATCTCCTTCAGTTTCTTGTCGATTCCGAAATGGAATGCAAATATAGGATGATATTTTAAAAGTCAAAAGGATTTTTTCAAAAATTTTTAACTTAAGCATCAATTACAACGCCCATCGAACAAAACTTCTCTATACGCTCTGCAACCAGGTCGTCGGTGTTTTTTTCCTTCAACATTTTCAGGTCCTTGAGTAACTGTTTTTTAAGCGTTGCAGCCATAGCCACCGGGTCCTGATGTGCGCCGCCAAGGGGTTCTTTAATAACACCGTCTATCAGCTTATTTTTTAACATATCAACCGATGTTAACTTTAACACTTCGGCAGCTTTTTCTTTATTTTCCCAGGTTTTCCACAAAATGGTTGAACAGTTTTCCGGGGATATAACGGAGTACCATGAGTTTTCGAGCATCAGCACCCGATCGCCGATACCTATGCCCAACGCACCGCCAGAGGCTCCTTCGCCGATGATCACACAAATTACCGGTACTTTTAATACCGACATTTCCAGCAAATTGCGGGCAATAGCCTCGCCCTGGCCACGCTCTTCAGCCTCCAGGCCCGGAAAAGCACCCGGGGTATCAATCAGCGTAACAACAGGTTTGTTAAATTTTTCGGCTATGCGCATCAGCCTTAACGCCTTGCGATAACCTTCGGGGTTGGCCATACCAAAATTGCGGTACTGCCTCATTTTGGTATTGATGCCTTTTTGATGGCCAATAAACATTACAGTTTGTCCGTTTAACGATCCAAAGCCCCCTACAATGGCTTTGTCGTCGCCTACGGTGCGGTCGCCAAACATTTCTATAAAGTCGTCGCACATCAGCTCCAAGTACTGTAAGGTATAGGGGCGTTCCGGATGACGCGAGATCTGTACCCGCTGCCAGCCGGTTAAATTGGTGAATATTTCTTTTTTGGTGGTTTCAAATTTTTCGTCAAGCTCGGCTAACGTTGCCGACATGTCAACCTTGGTCTTCTCTTCAACCTGTTTCACCTTTTCCATTTGCAGTTGCAAATCGGCTAACGGTTTTTCAAAATCAAATGTAATCTTCATTGCGCTCATTAAGGGGCAAAAGTAAATAATTCAAACGGTATATTAATTAATGCTCAATTTTCTGTAGTTGCTCGTACTTTTTACGCTGGGTTGCATCTAAAATAGCTTGTACTTTAACATAAGCCTGCAAAATAGCGTTCCGCAGCTCGCCCTGGTACAAACCGTAGCGGTTGGTATAAAATATAAGTGTGCCGTCGTCCAGTTTTTTCGATTTAAAAAGGGCATCCAGCGCTTTTTCGTTTTTGATCATAAAGGCGCCCATTTCCTTCATCTTACGTTGTAGTTCTGTGTTGATATTGCTGATTTGAGTTACCTGCGCGGCGCTTAGGCCGAGATTTTTTTTTAACAACAGTGTTTTTCCCGGATCCGGGTAATGGTTGGCCTGGGCTACCAGCGCCAGTCCGTTGATATCAACTCCGTCGGTATAGGCCTTGTATTGTTCATCAGTTAAGGCCTTTAAAGGCGATTTACCTATGTTTTTTGCGGTGTCTGCGGTGGCTTGTGCTAAACCTGCCGCAGCATTAAAAAATAAAAAGGCTGATAGTAAATATTTAGTCATGCAATGCCATTAATGTAAAACCAAAGGTAATGCATAAAACGTTTATCGCCTTTAAAATATTTTAATCAGTAGTGAATGAGCCTGTTGGTATCGTGGCACAAATATTGCCTGCTATGCTTGTTAATAATAATGAAATGAAAGATATGTGCAAGAGGATATTAGTGCTGGACGATGACTTGGCCATTTTAAGCGCCATTAGAGATATATTAGAGTATAACGGATACGAGGTGAATACCTTTTCGAGGGGCGACGAAATATTTGAAAATATCCGGCGATATCACCCGGATTTGATTTTATTAGATGTGATGCTTGCCAACCTGGATGGCCGCGAAATATGCCAGAACATTAAACAAAAGCAGGAGCAAGAAGGGGCAGGAAAAATCCCGGTGATACTGATTTCGGCTACACATAACCTGGGCGATTGTTTGCACCTAAAAAACGGCCCTGATGATTTCTTGGAAAAACCTTTTGATATCAGCAGCTTGCTTGATAAGGTCGAAGCCCATTTAGCCGCAGCTTAAGTATCCTTAAAACTTTCTTTTGCTTCTCTTACTGTAATAGTACGCCTCCTTAGCCAAATGTTGTAATAGTTGGCTTATATTCGTGTCTGTTAACCTTGCCTTATCTTCGTACCAATGAAAAGAGCCGTAGTCGTTATCATTTCACTTATTGTTTTGTTTATGCATCCGGATCCGGGTTTCACGCAATCTGCCCACAAATTGGAAAAGCTTAAGATAGTAATTATTCGCCACGGCGAAAAACCACCCCAAGGTGATAACCTGAATTGCCAGGGTTTGAACCGTGCTATGCAGCTACCCGCTGTAATTTATGCTAAATTTGGAATCCCTGATTATGTATACGTACCTGAACTGGGTTTGGGCGAGTCAACCCAACACGCGCGGATGTTCCAAACCGTGCTCCCTCTGGCGGCTAAATATAACCTTACGGTAAATACCGTACACCAGGAAAGGGATTCGGTACAGGTAGCTGCCGACTTTAAAGCAAAAAAAGGAACCATACTGATGGTATGGGAACATAAGGCAATCGCCTCTATTGTGCGGTCGTTGGGTGTGGACGATAAAAACCTACGGTGGCCCGATAGTGATTTCGACAGCATCTGGATCATTACCTTCCCTAAGGGTGTACCAACTTTAACTAAAGATAAACAGGGGTTAAAGCCATCGGCTGATTGCCATTTTTGATAAAGGCATAAATTTAAGTTGAGCTGATAATCCATTTAAACAGCAAAATGCTTAAAATCTCACTTCACCGCCTCCGCTACCAATTTTTTCAGTTCAGCATACCTTGCCTGTCTGCCATCAGGTTTCAGGTAAAAGGCCATCAGGAACGCACAGTACTTTTCCTTATTATCAACCCAAGGGAAACTGCCAAACAGGCCCGGGCTACTCACCGTGCCGTTGCCCATAATCCATTCGCCAAAGCCATAGCTCGGATTGCCTGCTTCCGCTGGCGAATAGGCAACTTTAACTTCGGCGGTTATTCTGTTAACCTGCATTTGGGCGATGCTGCTTTCAGAGAGTATGCGTTTGCCATTAAAGGTGCCCTTGTTTAAAATCATCACCAGGAAATTGATATAATCGTTAGGCGTGCTGGTTGCACCTCCGGCGGGTAAGGCTACTTTGTGCTTGCCAAAATCAGTGCTGGTCATTCCGAGCGGTTCGGCAATTCGCCGGGCAAATAAGGTTTCAAAACTTTGGCCGCTTATTTTTTCAATCACGGCACCGGCAATCTGCAAACCCAAATTGCTGTAACGGAAAACTTTGCCGGACTGGCCTTCCATGGGGTAGCTGGCAATTTTGGCTATAGCTTCGTCCATATTGTTGGCCTGGGCCATGTCCTGCAGGTTTTCTTTCAAATCGGGGGACAGGATACCTGTTAAGTGCGACAGGCATTCGGCAATGGTGATACCACCCTTTCCTCTTTTTGAGAGGATTGGCAAAAACCGGCCAACGGTGTCGGTCAGCTTCAATTTACCTTCGTCTACAAAGGTCATAACCAATGCCGCGCTGAGCCATTTGCTGCAACTGGCTATCTGCTGGCGGGTATTTGCAGTATAGTCGCCCAGGTCGGCGGTTTTGCCTTGCCTTTGGGCAATTAGCTTATTAAGCATTTTTTGTTTGAGGCTCATATCGTTTACGGCATGGCTGTACACTATTTTACCATCCTTATATATAAGCAGCATATCCCGGCCACCCATATCACTGACATGGCTGGCCAGCCAGCTATCTAATTTGGCGAAAGATGGTTGGGCATGGCCGGCTTGCGCCATACATACCGTAAACAGCAACAGAAATGGAATAATCTTTTTCATCAGGGTACGGATTGTTACACTAAAATATCAATTACAATTGGCTATTCGTGGGTTATCGGTGCTGCTGCATGGAAACAGGTATTTACTTTGACTGTATTTAGGGACCGGATTATCGGTAACTTCCAACGGTGCCATTAACTCGCCCTTATAGCCTGGCATGGTTACCTGCCCGGCAGAGCCGTTGCCCAGCGCTGTTTTTTTTGCCGATTGATTATTATTGAAGCTATAATCTATCAGGGCATCCAGTAATCGGTAGATGCCGTAATAGTCGTAAGCATCGTAAGCAGTGCGCGAATTGGGCAGGTTGTGGTAGGTATGATAAGTATACCCTGCTACGGTAGATGTTTTGAGGTAATAAAAATCCTTTTCGCTATCGGCGATATTGATGTTCTTATAAATGTCGATAGCCAGGCGATGATCATTATAGGTGTCCTCATCATAAACCTGGGTAATCATTTTGGTGTTTGACGGAAAGCTTTGCAACTGCTGCTGGGTGATCTGGTAGCTGTACCATGGCGCCATGGTAAACAGGAAGCGCCCGTTTTGCCCCCAGCCGTTAGTGGTAAAAGCCTTGTAAGCTAAGCCTATGGAAGCGCCCCCGCCAAAGGAGTGGCCCATAAAACCCACTTGTTTGGTATCGATAATTTGTGGATAATCGGCAGCTGCTTTGGTAAAGCCTGCCCATAAGGTAGTGTAGCGATGATCGATGCTTACATCGTTGGTGGCATAGGGTACAAATACCACTACGTATCCTTTTTTGGCAATAAAATTAAACAGGCCTATATTATAGTCCTTATCCTCGCCGCCGTAGGGGTGCGAGTAAAAAATAGTTGGCTTGGGAGATGTAATACCGGCGGGATAAAATATGGTTATCTGTGTGCCCGGATATTCGGTATTAGGGAAACTTACCTGGGCAACCTGGTAGGGGCCATCGGCGCCATAGCCTGAGGATGGCCTCGAAATTGGGCCTTCGAGGTCATCGTCCGCCGGATCGGTCGTGGATGAGGAATCTTTACTTTTGGAGCAGGCCGCTATCAATAGCAGCAAAAAACTAAGCTTGATCAGGATGGGTTTCATGTTTGATAGGATCTGTTTTATTTAACCATCGTAAAGTTGAGCACGAAAGATGGAGCCGAAAGGCCCAAAAAAGGCGAGGCTGAAAAAAGCGGGGGTGAACTGTTTGGTGCACCTCTATTTCAGGTTACCAGCACAAGCCCCCCTTTACCTAAACCCGATTGCAGCGAATACCGGCCAGTGGCTAAGGCCAGCGCAGTATAAGCGTAAAGCGGGACTGCCGTTGATAGCAGCAATGGCCCTGCTTTTCAAAAAAACACAAGCTTTATGATATAAACTATCGCACCCTCATTTAAGCCCGGTAGTTTTTTAACCATCAGTATCCCAACTTTTTAAACCTTCCAACTTTTAATAATCACCATCCCTGCACCTTTACAGCTCCAACCTCCAACTTTCCAACCTTTCAACTTTCCAACCTTTCAACTCCCAACCTTCCAACTTTCCAACAATCTTCAACCTTCCAACTCCCAAATTCAACCTAAAAATATTTAACTCAACCACTTGAATATCAAAAATTAACTTACTACCTTTGCAGTCCCAAATTGTGGGACAAAACAAAAACATTAAAAGGAACAATGCCTACTATTCAGCAATTAGTTAGAAAAGGTAGAGTAGCTCTGGTTGACAAGAGTAAGTCGCCAGCGTTGGACAGCTGTCCACAGCGAAGAGGCGTGTGCACCCGTGTGTACACCACTACCCCTAAAAAACCAAACTCAGCAATGCGTAAAGTTGCGCGTGTACGTTTAACCAATGGAAAAGAAGTGAATGCTTATATCCCTGGTGAAGGTCACAACCTGCAAGAGCACTCAATCGTGTTAATCCGCGGTGGTCGTGTTAAAGATTTACCGGGTGTACGTTACCACATTATCCGTGGCGCATTAGATACATCGGGTGTTGCCGGCCGTAATCAGCGTCGTTCAAAATATGGTACTAAACGTCCGAAACCAGGACAAGTTGCAGCTCCTGCTGGAAAAGGTGCTCCAGCTAAGAAGAAAAAATAATTAAGGAGGATAGAAAGCAATGAGAAAGTCAAAACCAAAAAAGAGAATTATCCTTCCTGATCCAAAGTTCAACGATACTTTGGTTACAAGGTTTGTAAATAATATGATGTATGATGGTAAAAAATCTACAGCATACACTATATTTTATGACGCTGTTGAGCTTGTTGAGAAAAAAACAAGCGAAAGCGGTTTAGATACCTGGAAAAAAGCTTTGAACAATGTAATGCCTGCTGTTGAGGTAAAGAGCCGCCGTGTTGGTGGTGCTAACTTCCAGGTGCCTACAGAAGTTCGTCCGGAGCGTAAAGTTGCTTTGGGTATGAAATGGTTAATTAGCTACGCACGTAAACGCGGCGAAAAAACCATGATGGAAAAATTAGCCGGAGAAATTATCAGCGCTGCTAAAGGCGAAGGTGCTGCGGTTAAAAAGAAAGAAGATACGCATAAAATGGCTGAGGCCAACAAGGCGTTCTCTCACTTTAGATTTTAATTATTGATTTATTGATTTTTGATTGATTGAGTTATCAGGTTTTTTTTAAGATCAGTAACTCAATCAATCATTTATAATTAATACCAATCAATCATTCAATCATTCAATAATTCAAAAATATAAACATGTCAAGAGACTTAAGGTACACCAGAAACATCGGTATTGCTGCTCACATTGATGCAGGTAAAACTACTACTACTGAGCGTATATTATACTACGCGGGTGTTAGCCACAAAATTGGTGAGGTGCACGAAGGTGCCGCAACGATGGACTGGATGGCGCAAGAGCAGGAGCGTGGTATCACCATTACTTCGGCTGCAACTACAGTAAACTGGAAATACAGAGGCCAACAATATCACATTAACATTATTGACACTCCCGGCCACGTGGATTTTACCGTTGAGGTAAATCGTTCGTTACGTGTACTGGATGGCTTGGTGTTCTTGTTTTCGGCCGTTGATGGTGTGGAGCCACAATCAGAAACCAACTGGCGCTTAGCTAACAACTATAACGTTGCCCGTATAGGCTTTGTTAACAAGATGGACCGCTCTGGTGCCGATTTCTTAAAGGTTGTTAAACAGGTTAAGGATATGTTGGGCAGCAACGCCGTGCCTTTGCAATTGCCTATCGGTAGCGAAGAAAGCTTTAAAGGTGTTGTTGATTTAATTAACTGGAGAGGTATTGTTTGGAACGAGCATGATAAAGGGATGACCTTTACCGAAGTGCCAATTCCGGAGGATATGATTGAAGAAGCTACCGAATGGAGAGAAAAATTATTGGAATCAGTTGCTGATTACGATGAAACTCTGATGGAGAAATTCTTTGAGGCTCCTGAATCAATCACTGAGCGCGAAATTTTAGATGCTTTGCGCGCAGCTGTATTGGATGCTAAAATCGTTCCGATGGTTTGCGGTTCATCTTTCAAAAATAAAGGTGTACAAACCATGTTGGATTATGTGATGGAATTATTGCCATCGCCGATGGATGTGGAAGGTATTGTAGGTACCAACCCTGAAACTGGTGAAGAGGTAATCCGTCAGCCATCAGAAAAAGAGCCTTTTGCAGCATTGGCGTTTAAAATTGCAACCGATCCTTTCGTGGGTCGTTTGTGCTTTATCCGCGTATACTCAGGTAATTTAGAAGCTGGTTCATACGTATATAACATGCGTTCTGAAAACAAAGAGCGTATCAGCCGTATCTTCCAAATGCATGCTAACAAGCAAAACCCTATCCCTAACGTAGGTGCAGGTGATATTGCTGCGGTAGTAGGCTTTAAGGATATTAAAACAGGTGATACCCTGTGCGATGAGAAAAACCCTATCGTTTTGGAGTCGATGAATTTCCCTGAGCCGGTTATCGGTTTAGCTATCGAGCCTAAAACTCAGGCCGACGTTGATAAATTGGGTATGGCTTTGGCTAAATTATCCGAAGAGGATCCAACCTTCCGCGTTAATACCGACGAAGAAAGCGGCCAAACCGTTATCTCGGGTATGGGTGAACTTCACTTAGATATCATCATGGACCGTTTAAAACGCGAGTTTAAGGTTGAGGTGAATCAAGGTGCTCCGCAGGTATCATACAAAGAGGCTATCACAGCACAAACACAACACCGCGAAACATACAAGAAACAAACCGGTGGTCGTGGTAAATTTGCTGATATCCAGGTTATCATTTCGCCTAATGACGAAGGTCAGACAGGTTTACAGTTTGTGAACGAAATTAGCGGTGGTTCAATCCCTCGTGAGTTTATTCCATCTGTTGAAAAAGGCTTTAAAGCTGCGATGGACAATGGTGTATTGGCAGGTTATCCGTTAGTGGATATGAAGGTACGTTTAATTGACGGATCTTTCCACGCTGTCGATTCGGATGCATTATCTTTCGAGATCTGTGCCCGTGGCGCTTACCGCGAAGCATTGCCAAAATGTAAACCGGTATTGCTGGAGCCTATCATGAAGATCGAGATCCTGACCCCTGAAGAAAACATGGGTGATGTTATCGGTGATATGAACCGTCGTCGTGGTCAGCTTTTAGGTATGGATTCGCGTGCAGGTGCACAGGTTATCAAGGCTACAGTGCCATTGAGCGAAATGTTTGGTTATGTAACTCAATTACGTACCATCACTTCGGGCCGTGCCACTTCAACCATGGAATTTGATCACTATGCTGAAGCTCCACGTAACGTAATGGAAGAAGTTGTGGCAAAAGCCAAAGGCAAAAAAGCACAAGCCAACGCATAATACTGATAGGATTACACCGATTTGAAGATGATTTCACTGATTACACTGTCGGTGAAATCATTTTAAAATCAGTGTAATCTCTAATAACGATAATTAATTAAACCGTTGTTGTAATAAATAGCTCTTACAACGACAACCAAATCGGTGAAATCACTAAGCAATGGGTGAGATCATCAAAAAACAAAAACAAATGAGCCAAAGAATCAGAATCAAATTGAAATCTTACGATTACAACTTGGTAGACAAGTCTGCCGAGAAGATCGTAAAGACAGTAAAACCTACGGGTGCTGTGGTAAGCGGACCAATCCCTTTGCCAACTGAAAAGAAAATTTTCACTGTTTTGCGTTCACCCCACGTGAACAAAAAAGCGCGTGAGCAATTCCAACTATGCTCTTACAAGCGTTTGTTAGACATCTACAGTTCAAATTCAAAAACTGTTGATGCTTTAATGAAACTTGAATTGCCAAGTGGTGTTGAAGTTGAAATTAAAGTTTAGTGCGCCCGCTCCCTGCAGGGGAGTATGAAAATAAAAATGCCGCTTTCCAAAAGAGAGCGGCATTTTTTATTTAACTATATTTTATATCAGGCCTGGGATGTAAACGGGATGCCTGCTGCCTTTAACTGTTTGTTTATTTTTATTTCCCACTTAGCTCATCCAGCTTATTTCTTTCTGTTTGCAGTTCCCTGGCAAGTTTCTTTTCCTTTTCGTTAGCCTTGGTTTTATAGGTTTGGAACTCGGCCGATAACTCGTCGAAAAGTTTAATGCGATAAGCTGCTTCGCGGCGGCTGCTGGCTGATAAGTAAATTACCGCTACAAGCCCTGTGCCCAATACCAATACTAACCCCCACATGATGATGTTGTACATGGCTTTAGACAGCGAGATACCTATAAAGCTAACCGAATTAACCTGCGACTGTGATTCGGACAGGGTTTGATCTTTACTTGTTACATCTGTTTGCAGCGCGGCGATTTTTTTAGCCTGTTCGGCCAATTTACTTTGGGCATCCTTTAATTTGCGTTTCTCCACATTAAGGGTGTCCATGTAATTTTTGTGAAAGCTGACGATGGGGCCTTGCTGATATCTGTAAGTAGCTTTAAGTATAGCATTGTACTGGCCGGTTAAACTGTTATCAACAACGGCAGGTGGTACAGGGGTTGTTGCTACCGGTGCTTGCGGGTAGGTAGCTGGTTGTTTATAGGGGTTGGTGGCTGGTTTAGTAGTTGCAGCTTTAACCGGGGCAGCGGTTGCTGGTTTTTGAAATTTTTTGGCAGTATCCTGTCCGTTGGCTACATATGTGCCCGTAAAGGCGAGCAGGCCTAAAATTAAGCTTAATGGCTTATTCATAATTTATAGTATATAATAGAATATAATAACAATTGAACAAATTTGTATTGCGGCGCAATATTAAATTAACATTCAATAATAAAAATAGTGTTAAAAAAACCAAATACGAAATACAACAGCAAATATCACGCCTTCATACCTATATTAGCAACATGAATATCGGAATTATCGGCTTGGGCGACATGGGCCGTTTATATGCTAAGGTGTTTGCAAAAGCTGGTTATAACGTTTACGGTTGTGATTTACCGCAAAATAGGGCGATGCTCGAGGCAGAGCTGAGTCCTTTGGGCATTGCTGTTCTGAGCGATGGACACCAGGTATCGGCAAAGGCAGATGTGCTGATCTACTCGGTAGAAGCCGAAACTATCGGCGCTGTTGTGGCGCAATACGGGGCATCGGCCAAGCCGGGTTGTATTGTGGCTGGGCAAACATCAGTAAAGCATCCCGAAATTGCGGCCTTTGAAAAATATCTGCCCGCCAATGTTTTTATTGTAACAATACATGCCTTGCATGGGCCCGGCTTTGCACCAGAGCAACAAAAGCTGGCCATTATACCGCACCGCAGTAACCCGGAGGTTTACCAGCGGATGATGGATATTTTTGTAAGCATCGGATCGGACATTGTTGAGATAGCTGATTATCATGAGCACGATAAAATTGTTGCCGATACCCAGGCCGTAACCCATGTGGGTTTTGAAAGTATGGGCACTGCCTGGAAAGAGGCCGGCTTTTTTCCCTGGGAAAACGCTTCGTACATTGGTGGTATCGATAATGTTAAAATTTTAACTACGCTGCGTATTTTTAGTTACAAAGCGCACGTCTATGCAGGCTTAGCCATATTGAATCCTTATGCCAAACAGCAGGTTAAGCGTTACGCGGTATCCGAGTCGGAATTATTTAAGCTGATGATCAAGGAGGAGGAAAAGGAATTTCGTGAGCGTTTGTACAGAGCCCGCGATTTTGTTTTTCACGAAAGTCGCAAACCCATTTTGTTGAACGATGCCGTGATGCGCGAGTTCTCGTTGGCGGGCGAGCCGGGTTTACGCAAACATAACTCGCACCTGAGTTTACTAAGTATGGTTGATGCCTGGTACCACTTAGGCGTTAACCCTTATGATAACCTGATTTGCCAAACACCGCCTTTCCGTTTGCGTTTGGGCATAGCCGAGTACTTGTTTAAGAATGAAGAACTGCTGGAAGAATCTATACAAGCGGCATTATATGATAAAACCATCCGGGGCGACGACCTGGAATTCCACTCCGCCGTGCGCGAATGGTCGTCCATTATTGTTTATGGTGATATGAAAGGATATAAGGAACACTTTAACCAGGTAAAGGAGTTTTTTGGCGACAGATTAGAGCAGGGGAGGATACAAAGCGCTGAATTGATTAGGAGGTTGATGGAGTGATGAAACAGTTTGCTGTTAAGGTTAAATTAATACTTGTACCGTTTTTGATAATTACGGTTTGTACAACTTTTGTATACACACTTTTAAATTGGCTATTATTCGTCAAGCTTGAAGCATTTAGTGTAGACGAATTTATTACCAATTTTGTTGCACCAGCATTAATAGTTGGAATAGCAATTTTAATATGGTTACGGCCCCGAGTAAAATTACTCAATTTCAAAAAACGTAATAGTGGCGATCCTTTTGGCGGGTATATGATGCTGGCATGGGTTGCTGCCACTGTACCGATCTGCGTTACCCAGGCATATATCACTACGGCAACGGGTACGCTAACAACCCTTGATCATATCAGCCAGATCAATAAAGTGCCTAAAACCAAATATTATAAGTTAACGCATTTTTATGTAGATAAAAGGCTCGTACGTATCAGGCCTACTTTTAAAGTTACCGGTAAATCAAATCAGGATTTTGATATGGCGATATATGCTCCGTGTCCAATTTTTGATAGTAATGCCACTGTTGAAACAAGGCAAATTGGAACATCAGCAACAACTAACAAAAGCTATCCAATATACGTTGTGGATGGTAAAATAATAGCACAAGATGCATTATCCAAACTAAACAAAGATTCCATTGCGTCAATTAGTATTTTGAAGGGCGAACCGGCGATGGCTGTTTGGGGTACTATAGCACGAGGTGGTGCGGTAGTTATTACCACTAAAAAAGTATTAGTTAAAGGCATGTATAATGCTAAATCAATGTTCGCAAAGAGTAAGCGTGATACAAACTTGAATCGAAGGCCTGTTGCATGGTTTGCGGTGAAGTACGCCAAAACCATTTCGAATAGGCTTTCACCGGCTGAAAAAGAGGAAAATTATAAAGAGTTTGCGAAAGGGAGCGAGGCCGATTTTGAATCTAAGAATTTGGCTGATTTCATTTATCTGGACAGGATGCGTGAAAATTTTGATTTTAAAGATTATAAACAAGCAATTTTAACTAAAGATACAACGGGTATAAACCCAATAATAATTTTATCACCAATTAATGAGCCATTCGAACTTAGAAATGGTAATAAATTTGTTTGGATATTTGGCTCACTCGGTATTGGCTCCGCCATATTTTTGATCTTTTTATTATTTACTCCACTAAAAAGTGATTTGCATTTGCCTGATAAAGCTAATGATGAATCATTTACATTTAAAGATCTTCAAATATTTATTCCACATGAAGGTTATTATGCAACTCCCATTATTATCGATCTCAATATCATCATTTTCGCCATTATGGTATGTTGCGGCCTTGGCTTTATATCCTTTGATGCACCTGACTTGTTAAAATGGGGTGGTAACTTGCGTACAAATGTTATTCAAGGGCAATACTGGCGGCTTTTAACAAATATCTTTTTGCATGGTGGCTTAATGCACGTTTTAATGAACATGTATGGTTTATTGTTTGTAGGTATATTTTTAGAACCATTAATGGGGGTTAAACGCTATACATTGGCATATATTGGTACTGGCATTCTGGCGAGTATCGCCAGTATTTGGTGGCATCCGGCTACGGTGAGTATTGGGGCATCCGGGGCTATCTTTGGTATGTATGGCATATTTTTAGCTTTGCTTACAACAAATCTTTCCCCCATGATTTTAAAAAAACATTCCTGATCAATACATCAATTTTTGTTGGCTATAATTTATTGTATGGACTAACCGGAGGTATTGATAACGCTGCCCACATCGGGGGGGTACTGAGCGGGTTGATAGTTGGTTACGCCTTGTACCCTTCGTTAAAAGAACGAGCTTTGCGGATTGAAGTAGAAACAGGAAAATTTCCCGACGGATTGAGCGAATCGGAGAAGGCGACACCTTCTCCGATTCATAAAGATTAGATTGCCTTCTTAATTTAATCTCCCGGCTACCACCGGGAGATTAAATTAAACAAGCTATTGTTGGGTAGGGAATGGCACCCGTTCCCCATCAAGCAGCAAAGGGAACGGCACATTTTCACTATCGGCCTTAAGCGTTGGTGGCTCCGGCAGAAAATGGTCAATAGTTGTGATTAATTCCCCTTCGTGAAATATTTCTATTGACGAATATTGGCCAGGGGTATCCAGTCCTTGAGAATAACTATTGTTACGGGGATTAAAAATATAGATCATTTCGTTCGAGTCGGTAATTTCCAGCAAGAGAATTCTGGGATTGATCCCTTGAGGAACCATGGGGTGCAAAGTATGAAAACCATGATTATTGGAATTATACTTGATGCTAACCACAAGCGTGCTGCCAAACTTGGTGTGTTTTACCCAAGCCTCCGCTTTAATAACCTGTATGCCCAATTGCACCGGCTGTGTTTTGGTTTCGGGTTTACCAGGTATAATGGTAATACTGTTTGATGCCGAATAAACTTTGATGCCTCTAACAGCTATTGAATATTCTTTCCATTCGTAGTGTGCGGTTACCGGAGTAACTAATTGATTAGCCTCGCCTACAGGTGCATCAGCAACCATATCAAATTCCCAGATTCCATTGGCTGGCGCCTTTTTATATACAAACGGGCTTAAGGTGATGTTGGTAAAACCACCGGTATTGGTATACCCTTTGGCCTCAATTAAAAGGGTAGGAGGATTAGTTTTTGACAGCGTAGCAATAACGCTCTCAATTTTAGCAACTTTTTCCATGCTCATTAACTTGATGTTTTAGCCTACTCTGTTTACCGTTTTCGGCTTCCCGGGTGCATACGCTGTTTTTGTTGTGGATTTTTTCAGTATTCATCCTTTACACTTGGTCTGTTTTTTGTTTTGGGATAAGCCTGCACTCTACCGTATCCCTATATCTTTAATTTTATTGGCCTATCATTTTGGTTTTTAACGTGATACGATAGGTATATGCAAGTTTCATCATCTTTCAGGCAGCGGAGTACCGTAAAAAAACGGTATTGTATAAGTATAAACGCCCTCGCCAGTATATAGCGAAAAATAAAAATTATAGCATAAGGCAGCGAGTAAATAGGGAGGGCAAATTGTGCCGTCCTGTTTAGATTTTGTTGCCCGGCAACCAAAATAACCCGGCCAATCAGGGGCGTTTTCAATTGCCTAATTATTTACAAAAATAACTCACTAAGTATTTGATTATTAATATAACATTCTTATCTTTGCCGTCCCTTTCGGGGGGAATATATGCCTTGAACGAAGCCCTACTGCTTCGATGGGCAAAAAACTAAAAAGAAAATGTCAGGAATAATTGGTAAAAAGGTAGGTATGACCAGCATATTCGATGAGGCAGGGAAAAACATCCCATGTACAGTAATCGAAGCTGGACCATGTGTAGTTACACATGTTAAGTCTGTAGATACAGACGGGTACGCCGCAGTACAGTTGGCGTATGGCGAAAAGAAGGAAAAAAACACCAGTGGCCCTCTAAAAGGCCATTTCCAAAAAGCCGGTACTACTCCAAAACGCAAGCTTGTTGAATTCAAAACATTTGAAGACGAAAAATCTCTTGGTGATGTAATCACTGTAGATCTTTTCTCGGCAGGCGATTTTGTGGATGTTGTAGGTACCTCTAAAGGAAAAGGTTTTCAGGGTGTTGTTAAGCGTCACGGTTTTGGCGGTGTGGGTATGCAAACACACGGTCAGCACAATCGTTTAAGAGCTCCGGGTTCATTGGGTGCTTCATCATGGCCTTCACGTGTATTCAAGGGAATGCGCATGGCAGGGCATATGGGTAACAGCCGCGTTAAAGTTCAAAACTTACAGGTTGTTAAAGTTTATCCAGAACAAAATCTAATAGTTGTTAAGGGTTCCATACCAGGAGCTAAGGGTTCATTTGTAATTGTGGATAAATAAGATGGAAGTTAAAGTATTAAATGTATCAGGTAAAGAAACAGGTGCAAGTGTGCATCTACCTGAGTCGGTATTTGGTATTGAGCCCAACGATCACGCAATTTATTTGGATGTTAAGCAATACTTAGCTAACCAGCGCCAGGGAACTCATAAATCAAAACAACGTAACGAGATTGCAGGTTCAACCCGCAAGTTATACAAGCAAAAAGGTACAGGTGGTGCCCGTGCAGGTAGTATTAAATCTCCTTTGTTTAATGGTGGTGGCCGTGTATTTGGCCCGCAACCACGCGACTATAGCTTTAAGCTGAACAAGAAGTTAAAACAACTTGCCCGTAAATCGGCCTTAAGTTATAAAGCATTGGATAACAGCATAGTAGTATTGGAAGATTTTACTTTTGATGCTGTTAAAACCAAAACCTACATACAGTTTGTTGCTGATTTGAATTTATCCGACGAAAAAACTTTGTTGGTATTGCCTTCAGCAAATAACAATATTTATTTATCAAGCAGAAATCTTAAAAAATCGAAAGTTATCACTGCCGATCAGTTAAGCACTTATGATGTGCTGAACGCTGGCAAGTTGTTACTTACCACTGATTCTGTTAAAACTTTGGAGGAAGCATTAGCTTAAGCAAAAATGGAAGTATTAAAGAAACCCTTACTTACTGAAAAGGTATCTCAATTAACCGAGAAGCTTAACCGTTACGCTTTTATAGTTGATCCCAGAGCTAACAAGATCCAGATCAAAGGAGCAATTGAGACCATGTACGGTATTAACGTAGTTGCAGTAAACACCATGCGCTATGTTGGAAAGTTGAAAAGTCGTAATACTAAGGCAGGTGCCATATCAGGCCGTGCTGCTAAGTATAAAAAAGCGATCATCACTTTAAAAGATGGTGAAACGATAGATTTTTATAGCACAATATAAAGATGGCAGTTAAAAGATTTAAACCGGTAACACCGGGTACCCGTTTCAGGGTAGGTGCCGATAATTCAGATATTACAACCAACGTTCCTGAAAAAACGTTAGTAGTATCTCACAAAAGATCAGGCGGCCGTAACCACGATGGCAAGATGACCATGCGCTACCTTGGTGGTGGTCACAAACAATCATATAGGTTGATCGATTTTAAACGCGATAAGTTTGATATCCCTGCAAAGGTTGCAACTATCGAGTACGATCCAAACCGTTCAGCACGTATTGCTTTATTGCATTATGTTGATGGCGAGAAAAGATACATGATCGCTCCGGAAGGATTAACAGTTGGACAAGTTGTTTTATCAGGCGAAAAATCAGCTCCAGAAGTTGGTAATACCCTGCCGCTAAAAAACATCCCTCTGGGTTCAATCATCCACAACATTGAGCTGAACCCTGGTCAAGGCGGTACAATTGCCCGTTCGGCAGGTACTTATGCCCAGCTTTCAGCACGTGATGGCAAATATGCTATCATCAAATTGCCTTCAGGCGAAACACGTATGATATTGCTTACTTGTATGGCAACTATCGGTACCGTTTCAAACGGCGATAAGGCTAACGAAGTGTTAGGTAAAGCTGGCCGTAAACGCTGGTTGGGCCGTCGCCCAAGAGTTCGTGGTGTTGCCATGAACCCGGTAGATCACCCTATGGGTGGTGGTGAGGGAAGGGCCTCCGGTGGTCACCCACGCTCACGCAAAGGTTTATTGGCTAAAGGCTTTAAAACCCGCGATAAAAAGAAATCATCTGATCGTTATATCATTGAAAGAAGGAAGAAATAATGGCACGTTCAATTAGAAAAGGACCTTATATTGATCATAACCTGGAAAGAAAAGTTCTGACCTTGAATGATACAAGCAAGAAATCGGTAGTTAAAACCTGGTCACGTCGTTCCATGATATCTCCTGATTTCGTTGGTCACACGTTCGCAGTACACAACGGTAACAAGTTTATCCCTGTGTATGTTACAGAAAACATGGTTGGACACAAGTTGGGAGAATTTGCTCCAACCCGTACATTCCGTGGTCACGCAGAAAAGAAAAAATAAGGCATGGAAGCAACAACTAAAATCAAAAAGTCTGTATTGATCAGACAACAGAAAGAAGCTGCGAAAGCTGTTGTAGGCGGCGCTTCTATCGCTAAATTACAAGACTGCCCAACTTCACCCCGCAAAATGCGTTTGGTGGTTGATTTGATCCGCGGCGAAAAAGTAGAAAAAGCTTTGTACATATTAAAGTATACCAACAAAGAAGCTGCTATCAGGGTTGAGAAATTATTATTATCAGCCATTAAAAACTGGGAAGCTAAAAACGAAGGTAAACGTGTGGAAGACAGTGGGTTATTCGTTAAAGAAGTTTCTGTAGGCGGTGGTCGTCAATTAAAAAGATTACGCCCGGCTCCACAAGGTAGAGGATACCGTATCAGGAAACGTTCTAACCACGTAACCTTAGTTGTGGATAGTAAAAACGATAACAATTAATTTGAAATGGGACAAAAAGCACATCCAATAGGTAACAGATTAGGAATCATCAGAGGTTGGGATTCTAATTGGTTCGGTGGCAACAACTACTCCGACAAATTAGTTGAAGACGAAAAGATCCGCAAATATATTTCGGTACGTATCGCCAAAGGCGGTGTATCAAAAGTGGTTATTGAGCGTACATTGAAACGCATCACTGTAACTATCCACACTGCCCGTCCGGGTATTGTGATTGGTAAAGGTGGCCAGGAAGTTGACAAGATTAAAGAAGAGTTGAAAAAACTGACTAAAAAGGACGTTCAGATCAACATCTTCGAAATTAAACGCCCTGAACTTGATGCTCAGTTAGTAGCAGAAGGTATAGCAAAACAACTGGAAGCACGTATATCATTCCGTCGTGCCATGAAAACTACCATCGCATCAACCATGAGAATGGGTGCCGAAGGTATCAAGATCATGACATCAGGTCGTTTAGGCGGCGCGGAAATGGCTCGTAGCGAACAATATAAAGAAGGTAGAATACCATTGCACACTTTCCGTGCTGATATTGACTATGCATTAGCTGAGGCTTTAACAACCTATGGTAAAATAGGTGTAAAGGTTTGGATTTGCAAAGGCGAAGTTTACGGTAAACGCGATCTTTCTCCAAACATCGGTGGCACAAGCAGCAGCAGCGGCAAGGGCGGACGTCCTGAAGGCGCAGCAGCTTATGGCGACCGTGGTGGTGACAGAAGAGGCGGAGGCGGCGAACGTCGTGGAAATGACAGACGCGGTGGAACCGGTGGTGCTCCAGGTCAGGGTGGTAATCGTCCAGGTGGTCAAGGCGGCGGTAACCGTCCGGGCGGCCAAGGCGGTAATCGTCCAGGTGGTCAGGGTGGCAGTCGCCCAGGTGGTCAAGGTGGTGGCGCAAATCGTCCAGCCGGAAAGAGATAATAATTATTCAAAGTCGAGAGACATCGTTTATATAAGAATTTAAAACAATGCTACAGCCAAAAAGAACGAAGTTCAGAAAGATGCAAAAAGGCAGAATGAATGGTTTAGCCAGTCGTGGTGCAGAGCTATCATTCGGTTCATTCGGTATCAAATCACTCGAAGCCGCCTGGATTACCAGTCGTCAGATCGAGGCTGCCCGTATCGCTGTAACACGTTTCATGAAACGTGAAGGCCAGGTATGGATACGTATATTCCCTGACAAACCGGTTACTAAAAAACCAGCAGAGGTACGTATGGGTAAAGGTAAGGGTGCTCCAGAATATTGGGTAGCCGTGGTTAGACCAGGCCGCATCATTTTTGAGGCCGAAGGTGTATCTTTGGAAACTGCCAAAGAAGCCTTACGCCTTGCCGCAGCTAAATTACCGGTACAAACAAAATTTGTGTTACGTAGGGATTACGTAGAAGAATAGAAAACAGTTATCGATCGGGAGTTGCCTCTTATCAGTGGACTAACGCAGCTTGATGATCATAACATATAATTAACAAGAAAATGAAGAACTCAGAAATTTTAGAGCTATCAACCGAAGAACTTGCTGCAAGGATCGGGGAAGAAAGAGGGAACTTAACTAAATTGAAATTCGCTCACGCAGTTTCGGCAATTGAGAACCCAACCCGTATTACTAAGGTAAGAAAAGATATTGCTCGTTTAAATACTGAATTAACTAAGCGCAAAGCGGCGTCTGCTTCTGAAAAGAATTAATTTTTAGAATTGAAATGGAAAGAAATTTAAGAAAAACACGTACCGGTTTGGTAGTTAGCAATAAGATGGAAAAATCTATTGTTGTAGCTGTAGAGCGGAAGGTGAAACACCCGATCTATGGTAAGTTCGTTAAGAAAACTACCAAATTTATGGCTCACGACGAAACTAATACCTGTGGTATTGGCGATACCGTATTGATTATGGAAACCCGTCCGTTGAGCAAGAGCAAAAACTGGAGATTAGTACAAATTTTAGAAAGGGCTAAATAAGATGGTACAACAGGAATCAAGATTAAATGTTGCCGATAACAGCGGAGCTAAAGAAGTTTTAGTGATCCGTGTATTAGGCGGAACAGGTAAGAGATACGCCTCTATAGGCGATAAAATTGTTGTTACCGTAAAAAGCGCTATACCTTCAGGCAACATTAAAAAAGGTACAGTGTCAAAAGCCGTAGTGGTTAGAACCAAGAAAGAGATCCGCAGGAAAGATGGTTCATATATCCGTTTCGACGACAACGCAGCCGTTTTGTTAAACAACCAGGACGAACCGAGAGGAACCCGTATTTTTGGCCCGGTAGCAAGAGAGTTGCGTGAAAAACAATTCATGAAAATTGTATCATTAGCACCGGAGGTATTGTAAAATGGAAAGAAAGAAAAATACACAGCCGAAACTAAAAATCAAAAAGGGTGACCTGGTTAAGGTTATTGCCGGAGATTCAAAAGGTTCGCAAGGAAAAATATTAGAAGTATTGGTATCAGCAAACCGTGTAATTGTTGAAGGCGCCAATATGGTTTCAAAGCATACTAAACCTAATGCTACCAGCCCTAATGGTGGTATTATTAAACAAGAAGCAGCTTTACATATTTCAAACGTAATGTTGGTTGATCCTAAATCAGGCGTGACAACACGTGTTGGCAGAAAGAAAAACAGCGAAGGGAAATTAGTAAGGGTAGCAAAAAAATCGGGGGAGGAAATTAAGTAATGACTTACGTACCAAGATTAAAATCAAAATACAAGGACGAAATTCGTACTGCGCTGAAAGATAAATTTCAGTACAAAAGCGTAATGCAGGTTCCTAAGCTGGAGAAAATTGCTATCAACCAAGGTGTTGGTGCTGCCACTACTGATAAAAAGCTGATTGATGTTGCCATCAACGAGATGACTACCATTACCGGCCAGCAAGCTGTCGCATCAAAATCTAAAAAGGATATTTCGAACTTTAAGTTACGTAAAAATATGCCGGTTGGTGTACGTGTTACGTTACGTGATAATACCATGTACGAATTTTTGGATCGTTTAATTGCTGTGGCATTGCCACGTATCCGCGATTTCAAAGGTATCAACGACAAAGGTTTTGACGGAAAAGGTAACTATACATTAGGTATCACAGAGCAAATTATCTTCCCTGAGATTAATATCGACAAGATCAACAAAATCATGGGTATGGATATTACCTTTGTAACTTCCGCTACCAATGATGTTGAAGCATTAGAGTTGCTTAAACAATTTGGTTTACCATTTAAAAATCAAACTCCAACCAACAATGGCTAAAGAAGGTGTAAAAGCGCGTGAAGTTAAACGTGCCAGAATTGTAGCTAAATACGCTGAAAAAAGAGCAGCTTTGAAAGCCGCAGGTGATTTTATAGGATTAGACAAGTTGCCAAAGGCTTCTTCGCCGGTAAAATTGCACAATCGTTGCAAGTTAACCGGTCGTCCTCGTGGTTATATGCGTCAGTTTGGTATTTCGCGTGTTACATTCCGCGAAATGGCTTTAGCTGGTAAAATTCCCGGAGTAAAGAAAGCAAGCTGGTAATAAAAGCATAGAGCGAAAGCAAGTAGCCGGAAGCAAATAACGCTCCAGGCTTCTTGCTTTAATGCTCAAAATAAAAATTAACCGATGGAAGGTCGTCCCGGTGTTCGGGAAAGGAAACCACTGTCATAAACAAGAGTAATGAATACAGATCCAATCGCAGATTATCTTACACGAGTAAGGAATGCTATTAAAGCCAACCACAGGGTTGTTGAAATTCCTGCATCAAACCTGAAAAAGGAAATCACCAAGGTGCTTTTCGACAAAGGTTACATCGCAAATTTTAAGTTTGAAGACAATGGTCCTCAAGGTACTATTAAGGTAGCTTTGAAATACCACCCGATCACTAAAATCTCTGCAATACGTAATATTTCACGTATCAGTAAACCAGGTTTGAGGAAATATGCAGGTTCGGCAAATATGCCAAGAGTGTTAAACGGATTAGGCATCGCCATCCTTTCAACCTCTAAAGGAATTATGACCGATAAAGAGGCCCGTCAGCAAAATATTGGTGGCGAAGTTATGTGTTACGTTTATTAATCATTTAAGGAGAAACAAAAAATGTCAAGAGTAGGAAAAGCACCTATAGCAATCCCGTCCGGCGTTACAGTTACCGTATCTGATGATAACTTAGTAACAGTAAAAGGCCCTAAAGGAGAATTGTTCCAGGCAGTTGATAAAGATATCACCATTGCCCAGGAAGATGGACACTTAACAGTTCAACGTCCGTCAGAACAAAAACGTCACAAAGCATTGCACGGTTTATATCGCGCATTGATCAATAATATGGTTATTGGCGTAACAGAAGGTTACAAGCTGCAACAAGAGCTTGTGGGTGTAGGTTACCGTGCCACTAACACAGGTAATACTTTAGATTTAGTGTTGGGTTATTCTCACCATTATGTTTTTGAGTTGCCTAAAGAAATTAAAGTTACAACAACTGCTGAAAAAGGTAAGAATCCGATTATTATTCTGGAATCAACCGATAAACAACTGATAGGTCAGGTAGCGGCAAAAATACGCTCGTTACGTACTCCAGAGCCTTATAAAGGTAAAGGTATCAAGTTTGTTGGTGAGATATTAAGAAGAAAAGCAGGTAAATCAGCATCTAAAAAATAAGCGTCATGACAGGTAAATTATCAAGAAGAGACAGAATTAAGAGAGGGATCAGAAAACGCCTTTCAGGTTCTTCAGAGCGTCCGCGCTTGTCAGTGTACAGAAGCAATAAAGGCATTTATGCCCAGATCATTGATGATATCAGTGGAAAAACATTGGTGTCGGCATCGTCTTTATCAAAAGAGTTTGCTACAACAGGCAGTAAATCAGATCAATCAGTAGCCGTAGGCAAAATGGTTGCTGAGAAAGCTATTGCAGCAGGTATCAAGCAAGTAGTGTTCGATAGGAACGGGTATTTGTACCATGGCCGCGTTAAGTCATTGGCTGAAGGTGCACGTGAAGGTGGTTTAATATTTTAATTACAACAAGAGATGTCAACTATTAATATAAAAAGAGTAAAATCAAGCGAGATTGAATTAAAAGATCGTTTGGTTAGCATCCAGCGTGTAGCCAAAGTAACCAAGGGTGGTCGTACTTTCAGTTTTTCTGCCATCGTGGTGGTAGGTGATGAGAACGGTATTG